>NZ_CP133133.1:0-326433 GCF_030908625.1 Paludicola sp. MB14-C6
ATAGATACAACACGATTAACCAGCTTAGTAATAAGCTTATCATGTGTAACAATGACAATAGTAGTTCCAAGTGTGTCGTTAATTTGATGGAATACATTAAATATTTCTTTTGTCGTTTTAGTATCAACTGCTCCCGTTGGCTCATCGGCAAGCAAAACCTTTGGATTGTTCGCAACACCTATTGCAATGGCAATTCTTTGCTGTTGACCACCGGAAAGGTCATATAATTTGCTGTTTCTTTTATCGGATAAACCTACCATTTCAAGCAGTTCGATGGCTGAGTATTTTGGCTTATTTCCACTTAAAATGAACGGCATTTCAATGTTTTCTTTTGCAGTAAGATAGGGGATTAAGTTTCTTGCGTTATTTTGCCATACGAAACCAACAGTTTCACGTTTGTAGTTAATAAATTCTCTTGGTTTTAGCTTTTGAATGTTTTTATTATCTACATATAAATTTCCTGCAGAAGGTGTATCTAATCCGCCAAGCATATTGAGTAAAGTAGATTTACCGCTGCCGCTGTTTCCGATAATTGCCATCAACTCGCCTTTTTCAATCGAAAGGTCTAGACCTTGAAGTGCAACAACTTCAATCTCAGATGTCTTATAGATTTTAACTAAGTTTTCGCAAGAAATCATAGGACGTACGCAATCTTGCTGTAGTTCTTCGTAGTTATCATTACTCATTGATTATCTCACCATCCTGTAGCGTATATACTTTGTCGGCAATACTCATCATATCAGGGTCATGTGTTGTCATAACAATAGTAGCGCCTTCTTGCCTAATGAGGTCTTTAAACAGCTTAACAATAGAAATACCTGTGGTTGTATCTAGCTCTGCGGTTGGCTCATCTGCAAAGATAATACTTGGCTTATGGGCAATTGCTCTTGCAATTGCAACTCTTTGCTGTTCTCCGCCAGAAAGCTGTGTAGGCTTGTGTAGTGCTTTCTTTTCCAATCCAACCAACCTTAAACAATCCATAACACGCTGCTTTCTTAGCTTTGAATTGATATTGGCAATTCTTAAACTGAGTTCAACATTCTCATATGCGGTCATCATGGACATTAAAGCTACAGATTGAAACACAAAGCCTATTTTTTCTCTGCGTATTTTATCCTTTTGCTTGTCGTTTAGCTTGGTAATGTTAATATCGTCTATGAACACATCGCCGGAGGTTTCTTCATCTAATCCACCAAGTAAGTTAATGAGAGTGGTTTTTCCGGAACCAGAACGACCATTCAAAATTGTAAACTTTTCTTTTTCAATTGCAATACTAACGTTATTAACAGCTTTTACTTCGATTTCATTCGTATGATATATCTTATAAAGTTCATTCGTGCTTAGTAATATACTCATTATTGATCCCATTCCTTTCTGTCAATGATTAGTCCTCACCAAGTTTTAATGTAGATGCAATATTGAGTCTGTTTACAATAGACATAATGGTTGCAAGACAAACTATCAGTAACAAAATAACAACAACAAATATTCTTAAATAATCGCCTATTTGAATTAGTGTGATAAACGGTAAAAGCTGTGATTTTACATTCAAGAACATACTAATTGGATGAACAAATAGGGTAGAAGCCAGCCCTCCAATGAGTACGCCACATATGATAGCAAAACCTGCAATGATGAATTGTTCAAATGCTAGCATACTGTTTAAACTGCGTTTAGAAACGCCCATTGATCGTAATACACTAAATTGGAGTGATCGGGATTTCACATCAATAACCCAATATAAAAGCAAACCGGTACAAGTAATAACGAGTGACAAGATAAAGGACAAACTTAATGTACCATTAAGGCCTTGAATATTCGGATTGTTTTTTACATTTTCAATTACTTGCTCTCTTGTATTAACTAACTCGTTTAATAATAGTTTATTATCGCTAATACTATCATAAAATTCTTTGGTTGAAACATCTTTATCTAATTTAATCCAATGCTTATAAGGAACGCCTGTTTTTAATGAAAAGACATAATCAAAGTTGGTTAAAGCGAAGTAGTTATCTGAATTCGTACGGAAGGTTTCATATCCTGGAAGTCTATCAATAGTACCTAAGATGGTCATTTGCAAAACACGTGGATAATAGAAATTTTCATCTTGCAAAAAGATTGTATCACCGATTTTCTTCTCTTCTTTTTTTAATAATTCAGGTGAAATAAAACAACCTTTTGGGTTTTCCGCAAGTGCGTTTAGGTATTCATTGATATGATAAGGATTCATATCATCTCTTGACCAAACGACTTGGGAAAATTGCTGAGGCTGAACAGACAACATATGAAGACCTTGTTGCATAGTTGGAGTAGTCATTGTTGAGCTTGAATATACTTTAGAAACCGCTTGAACACCTTTTAAATTCTTTATTTGATTTATAGGAAATTCAGTTATATAAACTGGTCTTGTTATGTCTTCATTTATTTTAGCATAAAAATCGGCTGTTCGTGAAATTTCTAATACAATATCAGCACCATTGCTTAATCTAATTTGATCTTCTTGATTTTTATTGATGGAACGAGCAGTAGCAGCATTAAAAATACCTGAACTAATTGTAAATGCTAAAAATAAAACCAATAGTGAACCTGTTCGCTTATTTCTGGATAAGTTAATCATTGATACGTGTATTGCAGCAGGCCAAATTTTCTTACCACACCAATGTATGAATTTGATTAAGTATGGATAGATACGTAAAGCAAATAAACAAGCACCAATAATAAAAAGTGATGACATAATAAAGATAAGGGGATTATTCGTTGTTTTTGCTGTATTGCTTGCTAATAAGGCTTTATTCTCGTTGTTGTACAAATAAAGTCCATAAAACGAAATCCCTAAGAAAATGATATCTAAACAAGCAAGCTTCCATAATGGAGTTTTTGTTTTTGCATTGCGTTGTTGTTTATGTGATAAAATATTCTTTTTACATGCAAATAAAATAGGAACAAGGCTTGTTAAAATGAATACAGCTGCACTGGTTAAGGCATATAGTATAATAGGCAAGCTTAATGGACTATGTATAGCAGTACGGTTTACAAAGCTTAAAAAGCCATTGGAGTATCCAATAAATCCGGCTAAATACATTCCAAACGGTATGCCAAAAAGTAATGCAATTATTGATATTAATGAAAACTCAATGATATAAAGCTTGACAACTTGGAATGTTGTTGCACCTCTACTTTTTAGTACAGCAATTTCATTTTCATCATATCCAACAAATAGTTTTGCCATAGTAAATATATAAAACAATAGGATTAAGCAAAGAGGAATATTGAGTAATAAAATAAGTTTCGTTAACCATGCTTGACGATCTCGATAATAAACCAATTTAGACATGATTGGGATTTTAACTGTGTTGTTATTTTGTAAAGATGCGGCAATGTCTTCAAGTTTTGTCGCAGTAGATGCAACATTGCTAATTGATATATTATGATAATCGTAAATCAAGTTTGTACTGGAATTGGTAATTAAAAATTTATCATTTTTAATCATAGTATTTAATAAGGTGTTATAGTCCATTAAAAATATAGATTGCTCATATTTTTCAAAACCGTCAAACCAAAAAGGATCATCAGGATTCTTCATTTCGTAAACGCCGGTAATCTTTATTTTATATGGTTTGTTTTTGTAAACATTATTTTTAGAAAAAGCAAATTGATATGTTTTTCCAACAACGAGTTTACTTTCTTTTAGCGATTTTGCATCGGCAATTACTTCATAGCAACCATCTTTTAATCCGGGTTTATACATTTCGCCCTTCACAATTTTGATATAATCTTCAATTTTAGTGGTTCCTATTATACGATTTAGTTTACTGATGCTGTTATTCATTTTTACTTGATCTGTAAGTTGATAAGCCATATAAGAGCCGGATTCCAGCGTGTCAAAACGGTTAATGTTACCTAGCTGGCTTAATTCATTTCGTGATAAGCAGTCATTGATTAGTTTATAATTGCTTTCATATTGCTTAAATCCATGTGCTTTGTCCTGTGCAGACCAACCATACTTTGCATTAATGGAAATAACACCGGGATATAGTTCTGATTCTTTTTGTGCTGATTCCATTTCCTTTACTAAAACTTTAGAAAATATTCCGGCGGTATAGGTTGGAATACTACTTGCAACTGCAACAATCAGAAAGCAGCCTAAAAACAAGCATAAAGTGAGCCATTTGTTTTTCAATAGCTTTTTGAGAGAAACCAAAAACATAGCTGTCTCTCCTTTCAAAATATTTCTTATCGAATAACGACACGATCGCCTTCATTTAGTCCGGCTTTAATTTCCACAAAAGTAGCACCAATTAAATCTAAGACAACTTGTTTTTCAACAACAACATTATCTTCTAAAACTGAAACGGTAGCTGTTCCTGAATTATCACCTAATGGGATAACTACAGCATTTTTGGAAAGTCTCAATACGTTCGTGTGCTTTGCTTTAATTAACCTAAACGTAATAGATTCTGAAGGCTGTAAATCAGGTATTTTATCATTCGGCACGAAAATGAAATTAGGCTTATCAGCATCATTAAAGTTTTCTTTCAGTTCTTTTGCACGTGCAGGGTATTCTTTATCTTTGTATTTTAAAATAACCTCATTTCCATCTTTTAAATCTGGCATATCGCTAGGATTGACTCTTGCAACTATTTTAATCGTTGAACTATCTTCAATTAAGCAAACCATTTCACCTGCAGAAACAGAATCACCAATTGAAAAGGATTTACTGTCTTTAATCGTTCCGTTTACAGGAGATTTTAAGATGGTATTTTTTAATTCATTTTCAAATTTTGATACTTCAAGCTTTTGTTGTTCTACATCAAGTTGAGCTAATCGAAGTTTTGAATCTTGCTGACCGGATAATTTGACTAATCTCTCATACTCGGCCTTTGCTTTATCATAGCTTAGTCTTGCAAGCTGTAGGTTGCATTTATCTTGTTCGTTTGTACTGCTACCGATTTGCTGTTCCAATTCTTTTAATGCAATACGTTGTTGGTCAAGCTTTGTTTGTGCAATATCAATGTCAATATTAGGTGCAACAGCACCGTTCTTTTTTAGTTCCTCATAGTTAATTTCTGCTTTTTTTAAATTGATGTTTGCTTGTTCTAAAGATTTTTTAATAAATGCGTTATCCAATTCAGCAACAATATCGCCGGCTTTAATGACTGAACCCGGAGTATTATTGATAAAACATACTCTACCGCTAATATCTGTAAAACTTAATTTAACAGATAACGTACCCTCTGATCTTGCTGAACCATCTGAACTTATTTCCACATCGCCACGCTCTACTTTAGTAGTTGAGTATTTAATAGAGCTTTGTTTTACAAGAGGTGGCTTGAGGGCTGCTTCCTCCACAGGAAAGAGGGCAGAGCAACTAATTAAGTTAGTTGACATAAGGGCAATAGTGATACCGATTACAGTATTCTTAAGAAAATTTCGTTTCATAAGGATAACCACCTTTCTTTAATTTGTTAATATAACTTTAATTTCCTATTTTAATACGTAAGCTTGTATTTTGCTTTCCACATCCTTAATACATTCTTCGTAGGATTTTGTTCCTTTGAAGTATGGCTGCATTGCATTACTGATAATTTCAAGATAATCTAATGTGATGCCTGATGCATCTGTTTGAGAAATCAAACTTATAAGTTCATTAATAAATTCAGTTCGACTATCCTTTTTATTTTCTTTACCAAAAAGTAAATCTTTTGATAGTAATTGATTCTTTAAGTATTTGCATATAGCTTCGTTTGAAATAGGATAGTAGTAAAGTTGACCTTCGAATTCCGGACAAATTTGGATTTCGTTGCTTAATAAAACTTTAATAAAGTTATAAGCATTTGTTTTGTTTTTGCTTTTATTGCTGATACCAACTCCATAATTCCAAAAAGCTTGAATGGATTCATTGTTTTTTCTCCAAGGTGCAACAATTGGTTTGCTTCCTGTTTCTACAATTTTGTAAGTGTTTAATAAATCGTTAAGCCCATTGTTAATTTCTCCAATATACAATCTTTTGCTATTGAGATTTTCCGGAAATAAAGTATAAAGATTATTATATTTTTCGGTGTCCATCGTTTCAAAAGAGAAAAATGATGTTTTATATTGTTCAAATGCTTTTTTAGTTTCATCGTTGACTAGACAATTGTGTAATTGTTCGGCATTACAACAATCTATATCAGAAATCCATGGGAAGAACTTAGGAAAGCTAATATATCCCGTAAGTTGTGCCTGTGATGAAGTGCCTTTTGCAATAATACTACTAATTAACTCCGCAATACTCGTATAATCCTTGCATTCGGTTAGTTTAAATTGTTGTTCTTTTTGAATTTGTTCAGTTGTCATCAAAACTGACATAAAATATCCAAGAGGCATGAAATATTGTTTTTGATTGAGTTGTGAGCTATAAATTACGGATGAGTTGAGTTGATCCATGTTAGGGATAGGGTCGTTATTCATCAAATCCGTTAAGTCAAATAATAACTCCTTGTCTATCAGCTTTTTTATATCAATATTATTACGAAAGAACACAACATCTGTACCTGAAGAACTATCTAAAAGATTGTCTAGATTGTTTCTATAATCGTTATAAATTTCGTAATTTGGTTTACTTCCAGTTTCAGGGCGATTTACATTTACCAAAACATTCGGATATAGCTTTTTATATTTAGCAACAGCTGTTTTTAATTGATCATTATAATCTTTATATTCAGGATAATAATAAGCTATCTTCAACTCTCCGGTAGCATTAGGATCACCAACTAATTCGGTTGAGTTTTCGTATTCTGTTGTTAATTCAACCTTTGATACTGTATTTGTTTTTTTATCCTTATTGCATCCCGTAAAAACGGACATGACAAGGATAATCGCCATTAGTATAGAAAGACTCTTTTTCATATAACATAGCCTCCAATAATTTATCCGAACACGTAAGCTTGTATTTTACTTTCCGCATCCTTCACACATTCTTCATAGGATTTTTGATCTTCATAGAATGGTAACATTGATTTGGCAAATAGACTGCAAATTTTCAAATCATTATCAACACCATCAACCTGATTTGTTAAATCAATAAAATCATTAATAAATTTAATTGCATCTGATTCTGTTTTCTGCCTGTTTGTTGATATTGATAAAGCTTCTTCTGACAAAAGTTTCTTTTTTAAATATTCTTTGAGCGCATAGCTAGAAATGGGTATAAACTGTTTATATGATCCGCCAAATTCAGATAACAGTTGGATATCTTTGCTTAACATAACCTTGATAAAGAAATAAGCATTTTGTTTATTCTTACTGCTATTACTAACCATGATATTATCATAGGCTAATCGTGCTTGTATGTTTCCATTTGCGTTTCTCCATGGAAATATCACTGCTTCATCGGTAGTATTTATAGATTGATATGAGTTTATCGGATCTTGAAGCCCATCACGTAATTGAACAATAACAGTTTTCTTTTGCTTGAGCTTATCAATCCATTCTTCATCATAATTATCAAACATACAATAGTCACTTAATTTAGATAGTTTTTTTTCACATTCTTTGTTTTTCATAGAACTTAAAGAAACGGTTTTACTATCGTAGTCTATAAAATTTAATCCAATACTCACAGGGAAAATGTTCCAAGATAATCGCGATAATGGCTTTTCATCTGTTGAAGCATTATTTGCCAATTCGTATAATGCATCTGTTGTTGAATAAAAATCAGTACATTGATTAACATCAAATTTATGCTCTTTTAAAATAGTTTTTGTTGATATCAATAATGGCATTGAATAACCAAGTGGAATAATGAATTTTTTTCCATCATGGTCATTGCAATTTAAAACTGCTTGATTATATTCTTCTGACTGAAACGTAGAATCTTTTTCAAAATAACTGCTCATATCGGCTATTAAGTTGTTTTTTATAGCATCGAAAGCTTCTATATTTCGATAATTTATAAATAAATCGGGACTAGTTCCGTCTTGAACAGATTTCCATAATTTATTTTGATATGTTTTATATTCTGTTTCATAAGAAACTCGGTCAATATTTAAAATCACTTTTGGGTAAAGTTTTTTGAATTTTTCAACTGCCATACAAAACATATCAAGATTTTTTTCACTTGGCTCTGTACCATATACTCCAACCGTCAACTCTCCGGTAGCATTAGGATCACCAACTAATTCGGTTGAATTTTCGTATTCCGATGTTAATTCAACCTTTGAAGTAGTATTCGCTTTTTTATCCTTATTGCATCCCGTAAAAAGGGACATGACAAGGATAATCGCCACTAGTATAGAAAGACTCTTTTTCATATAACATAGCCTCCAATAATTTATCCAAATACATAAGCTTGTATTTTACTTTCCGCATCCTTCACACATTCTTCATAGGATTTTGTGCCTTTGTAAAATGGTAACATAAATTCCTCAAATAACTCATAAATCTTAGGATCATCATTGACACCGTCAACTTGATTGACTAATTCCAAAAATTCATTGATAAACTGATTTTTGCTATTCTTTTGTTTTTCGTTTATAGTTACAGTTTCTGAAAACATCTTTTGGTTTAGTAATAATTTTAAAGCGCTATTTGAAATTGGTAGTATACTTAACGCTGATTGTTCACTAATAACTGCCTGGACTTTTGCATTTAAAAGGAACTTAATAAAAGCATAAGCTGTTTGCTTATTAGAACTTTTATTATTTACAGCAATATGTTCGACAGCTGTAGCCTGAATCTGACCTCTTACATTATGTTCTGGAAATATTACCATCTCATCATCTTTATCAAGACTTTCTTTTGCATATATAATTTCTGTTAATCCGCGAAAATTCTTATATAAAATAGTTTGTTTATTTCTAAGATAGCTAAGAGTTTTATTTGAATCTCGATCAAAACTATTATATAAATAAGTCCGTACAGTTTGGGCATATTTTTTAAATTCAGGTGAGTCAATCGTAATCTTTTGATTTTGATAATCAATAAAGTCATATCCAGATGGAGACGAACTTGGAAAGGAATATAATGGTAAGCACTCACTGTTGCTGCTATTATAATCTTTTGTTAATCTTGAGAACTCCTCTACGGTGCTGTATGGGTCATTGCAAGCATCTATATTTAAGCCGCTTTGCTTAATCATAGATTTAGTTGTAATAAATAAGGGAAAATAGTAGTTTAAAGGTATTAAGTATTGTTTTCCTTCGGGATTATTACCTTGTAGAACGACTTGATTAAATTCTTCATATGAAAAGCTGGTATCTTGTTTAAAATAATCGCTCATATCGGCTATAAGACCAGCTTGAATGGCTTTTGTTGCATTAATATCATTGGGTGTAAAAAATAAATCAATATCATTTCTCGAGCTGAGATTTGTCCAAAATTTTTTGGAATCAAAACTTGTACTATCGATTTTTAGTATTATGTTTGGATATAACTCTTGAAATAATTCAAAAACGACTTTTAAGCTATCTGCATTCGTTTTTTGTGGTGAAACAGCTATCTTCAACTCTCCAGTAGCATTCGGATTACCAACTAATTCAGTTGAGTTTTCGTATTCAGACGTTAGCTCAACCTTTGACGTTGTATTCGTTTTTTTGTCCTTATTGCATCCCGTAAATAGGGACATGACAAGGATAATCGCCACTAGTATAGAAAGACTCTTTTTCATATAACATAGCCCCCAATAATTTATCCAAATACGTAAGCTTGTATTTTACTTTCCGCATCCTTCACACATTCTTCATAGGATTTTTGATCTTCATAGAATGGTTCCATAGCATTATAATAAATCATAACAAGAGGAAGGTTGCTTTCTGATCCATCTACTTGATTTGTAAATTCAATAAATTCGTTAATAAACTTAATTGCATCTGATTCTGCTTTCTGTCTATTTGTGGATACTGATAAAGCTTCTTCTGACAAAAGTTTCTTTTTTAAATACTCTTTGAGCGCATAGTTAGAAACGGGTATAAACTGTTTATATGATCCGCCAAATTCAGATAACAGTTGGATATCTTTGCTTAACATAACCTTGATAAAGTTATAAGCATTTTGTTTATTCTTACTGCTATTACTAACCATGATATTATCATAGGCTAATCGTGCTTGTATGTTTCCATTTGCGTTTCTCCATGGAAATATCACTGCTTCATCGGTAGTATTTATAGATTGATATGAGTTTATCGGATCTTGAAGCCCATCACGTAATTGAACAATAACAGTTTTCTTTTGCTTGAGCTTATCAATCCATTCTTCATCATAATTATCAAACATACAATAGTCGCTTAATTTAGATAGTTTTTTTTCACATTCTTTGTTTTTCATAGAGTTTAAAGAAACAGTTTTATTATCGTAGTCTATAAAATTTAATCCAATACTCACAGGGAAAATGTTCCAAGATAATCGTGATAATGGCTTTTCATCTGTTGAAGCATTATTTGCCAATTCGTATAATGCATCTGTTGTAGAATAAAAATCAGTACATTGATTAACATCAAATTTATGCTCTTTTAAAATAGTTTTTGTTGATATCAATAATGGCATTGAATAACCAAGTGGAATAATGAATTTTTTTCCATCATGGTCATTGCCATTTAAAACTGCTTGATTATATTCTTCTGACTGAAACGTAGAATCTTTTTCAAAATAACTGCTCATATCGGCTATTAAGTTGTTTTTTATAGCATCGAAAGCTTCTATATTTCGATAATTTATAAATAAATCGGGACTAGTTCCGTCTTGAACAGATTTCCATAATTTATTTTGATATGTTTTATAATCTGTTTCATAAGAAACTCGGTCAATATTTATAATCACTTTTGGATAAAGTCGTTTGAATTTTTCAACTGCCATACAAAACATATCAAGTTTTTTTTCACTGGGTTCTGTACCATATACTCCAACCGTCAACTCTCCGGTAGCATTCGGATCACCAACTAATTCGGTTGAATTTTCGTATTCCGATGTTAATTCAACCTTTGACGTTGTATTCGTTTTTTTGTCCTTATTGCATCCCGTAAATAGGGATGCAATAAGGACGGTAACTAATAGAATAGAAATGAGTTTTTTCATTTTAACTACCTCGCAAAGTGTATTTAAGAAATGGTAAAAACTAATCAGCAACTGGTTCATAAGTTATAATTACAATATCATCGGACTTTTGAGTTTGCGTTGTATAAGGATTATTTTGAATATGAAAATATTGTTGCTTATTGTTAATGTTATTTATAATAGCAGATGCATCTTGTTTTTGCTGTTGTGCAGAAACAGGAGTAAATCCCACTAAACTTCCCGCAGACAAAAGAAGCGTTGTAATGATGAAACATAATATAATGCCCTTATTTTTCTTTCGGTAGACCAGTATTTTGTCTAGCCTTTTTCGAATTGTGCAGGAATTTTCGCTAAAATGAGTAGATAGTAAAATGCGCTGTTTTTGATTTAATTCAACCGTTCTTAAAATTGCATTTGCATAATCTTTTTTATTACGGTAGTTTGTGCGGCTTAAAACTGCTTCATCACAAGCGGTTTCAATATCGGCGTTAAACTTGTTTGCCATAATATAAACAAGCGGATTATACCAATGAAAAGCAGTAACCAAAACCATAAGTAATTTGCACCAAATATCTTTTTTCTTATAGTGTAATAGTTCATGCTTTAAAATAAGTGGTAATTGAGACGGCGAAATTTCCGTATTTGGGATATAAACTGTCACTTTAAATAAGCCGATTAGTACAGGGCTTGAAATATAGTTAGATTGCTTTAATCCGATTTTTTTACGAATTTTTAAATCCTGTTTGATTTCTTCAAAGCAATTGAGAGTATCTTTGTCGGTTACATAGATGCTCCAACGGTTCATTCTTCTGAATGTCATATTATAGTTAACAACATAGAAACCAATGAATAAAACAAAGCCAATACACCAAATGATGAACAAAATCGTTCCAAGGGAAACGGTTTGTTTCAGTTGAGTAATTTGCGTAATAGAGCCTTGAACACTTGGCTGTTGAGCAGTTGATGATTTAATTTTATATATTGGTTGGATGAAAGGAATACCAATAGGAAGTAGAAAACGAATTGCAATTATTGTCCACAATAGCTTTGTTGTTTTCGCATAATATCTGTTGGTAATTATATTGCGAAACAGAAGCAAAAGCACAATTAACAAAGAACAGCTAACTGATATTTGAAAGAAAGAAAAAATAAAATTTTCAAGCATCCTACTCTCCTCCTTGTTCAATCATTTTACGAATTTCTTCAATATCTTCTTTAGAAATAGATTTTTCGTTTACTAAAGTAGCAAATAAGCCTTTCGGAGAATTTCCATAAAATCGACCCAACAAAGATTTTGTTTCTTGCTTGCGATAGGCAACTTCGTCAATGATGGGTTTATAGTAATTAAGCTTGCCCATTTTTTTACATTCAATAAATTCTTTTTCACATAATCGGCTCAATAGATTTTGCACAGTTTGTAGTTTTCGTGTATCGTCTTGAGGTAATTGGTTTATGACCTCACCGGTTGATATCGCATCATTTGCTTTCCATATAATTAACATTATTTCCAATTCGGAATCAGGAAGCTTTTTCATTTTCATACTCATATGCACACTCCTTTGGAATAACTAAGTTTAAATATTACCTAATACAGACAAATATCTGTGAATATATTTCCATAATAACAGACAAATCTCTGTTTGTCAATTGTAACTATAAAATAATTAAAAAAATAATATTTTGTATCGTATCTGTATAATCAAATTGATATATGTTGGAAATAAAAATAATATTAAGAATTTAACTTATGTTTTAATAGAACAAAAAATTGCAAAAATGAATGCGAGGTAAAGCGATGTTGAATGCATATTAAAATTAAATTGGAATATATATGTAAGAAAATATAAATATAATAATACTTAAAATCGACATAAATATGTAAATTTTTTATATTTTGATTTCAATTTTAAGTTACATGAGGTATAATGAAAATAATTGTTTGATAATTCATGAAATAAAAATCCTTACTTAAATTGTAAGCGGTATACATAATAAGAAAATGAAGAGTGATAAATGATATGAATTATAAATTAGGAATTGACGTTGGTTCAACAACTTTAAAGCTAGTTTTGCTAGATGAACATAATAACGTGTGTTACAAAAGTTATGAGCGCCATCTCTCAAAAGTTTGGGATTTAACAATCGCAAAACTAAGGGAGCTGGAGCCGTTGTTAGCGGACGAAAAAATTAAAGTCGCTTTTACAGGCTCTGCAGGGCTTGGAATTTCAAGTGTTTTGGATATTGATTTTGTGCAAGAGGTTTTTGCAGCATCTACTTTGATAAAAGGTAGCTATTCCGATGTGGATGTTGCAATTGAATTAGGCGGAGAAGACGCCAAAATTATTTTTTTAGGCGAAACAATAGAAGAACGCATGAACAGTACGTGTGCAGGTGGTACAGGCTCATTTATTGATCAGATGGCAACTTTATTGAATGTAAAAACGCAAGAACTTGACGAGTTAAGCTTACAAGCAGATTCAGTTTATCCCATTGCATCTCGCTGCGGAGTTTTTGCAAAGACAGATATTCAACCGCTTATTAATCAAGGGGCAAGTAAAGCAAATGTTGCTGCAAGTATTTATAAAGCTGTAGTTGACCAAACAATAACAGGGCTTGCACAAGGCAGAGAAATTAAAGGAAAAGTATTATTTTTAGGAGGACCACTTTCTTTTTTAAAAGGCTTACAACATGCATTTATCAAAACTTTGCATCTTTCAGAAGAATGTGCAATTTTTCCTGAGTATGCTGAGTACTTTGTAGCCTATGGAAGTGCAGTATATGCAGGTGGACTGCAAAAAACATATTCTTATCAGGAATTATTACATAAACTGATTGTATCATCCCAAGGGGAATCCAATTATATTGGACTAGCACCATTGTTTCAAACAGCACAAGACTATGAAAGCTTTGTACTTCGTCATAATAAAAAGAGTGTTCACCGTATTAATCCAAAAGCGTATACAGGCAAAGCATATCTTGGTATTGATGCAGGAAGTACAACCACAAAAATGGTTTTGATAGATGAAGAAAACAACTTGTTATATGAATATTATCAACAGAATAAAGGAAACCCACTTGATGTTGCAAAAACGCAGCTAAGCTATATTTACAATGAATATCCGAATATTCAAATTGCGCAAGCGGCCGTTACAGGATATGGCGAAGAGCTTATGAAAAATGCGTTTTCCTTAGATCATGGTATTGTTGAAACGGTAGCTCATTTTATGGCGGCTAAGTATTTCAATCCAAATGTAGATTTTATCATCGATATTGGCGGACAAGATATGAAATGTTTCGGTATTAAAGATGGTATGGTTGATAGCATTATGCTAAATGAAGCTTGTTCATCCGGGTGTGGTTCTTTTATCGAAACATTTGCACATTCCTTGGGCTATGAAATAGAAGATTTTGCTCAATTGGCATTACAATCAAAGAAGCCTGTTGATTTAGGAACTCGTTGTACTGTGTTTATGAATTCATCTGTAAAACAGGCTCAAAAAAATGGAGCATCTGTTGCCGATATCTCTGCCGGGCTTGCAATCAGCGTAGTAAAGAATGCAATTTATAAAGTTTTGCGTGTTTCCGATGCAAAAAGTTTAGGAAGAAATATTGTCGTACAAGGGGGTACCTTCTTAAACAACGGCGTTCTACGTGCATTTGAATCCATTATGGAAACTGAAGTTACAAGACCGGATATAGCTGGATTGATGGGAGCATTTGGTGCGGCACTATATGCAAAACAAAAAGCTGCTGAGAAAAGTACAATATTGTCCAAAGATGATTTATATCATTTTTCTCATACGTCAAGTTTGGTGCGCTGTGGACTATGTCAAAATAAATGTAGCTTAACGATAAATCAATTTTCTAATGGAAGGAAATTGATTTCGGGAAATCGATGTGAACGTCCGTTAAAGCAAACACAATCAGAAAAGCTGCCGAATTTATATGAAATAAAACGAGAATACATAAACCAATTTCAAACAAGTAAAGGAAGTCGAAAGACAATCGGATTGCCAAAGGTATTAAATTTCTATGATACAATGCCGTTTTGGTTTACTTTCTTTCGTGCGCTTGATTTTTCAGTAACTGTATCCGGTAATTCGAGCCGTTCTTTATATCAAAAAGGGCAACATACCATTTCATCTGATACAATTTGTTATGGTGCTAAATTGGTACATGGTCATATTATAAACCTAGTTGAAAAAGGTGTAGATGCTATCTTTTATCCTTGTATGACATTTAATTTCAACGAAGGAATATCCGATAATTGTTTTCATTGCCCCGTTGTAGCGTATTATCCGGAAGTCATTGCAAGCAACATAAAAGTGCTAAATCAAACGAAGTTTATGTATCCGTATTTATCTTTGAATGATATTCCATATTTTGAAAAACAGATTTATAAAGAATTATTAGAATTGGATTCTTCGCTAACGCTAAAAGAAGTTAAAAAAGCATGTAAACAAGCGCTATCAGCACAAAGTGCATATCGTGATACAATATTGCAAGAGGGTAAAAAAGCATTAGCATATGCAGAACAAAACAATAAAAAGGTGATTGTGCTGGCAGGTCGTCCTTATCATATAGATTCTGAAATAAATCATGGTATTGATTCACTGATATCAACATTAGGGTTTGTTGTGCTAAGTGAAGATGCCCTTCCTTTTGATTTGATAAAGCATCCAAGGAGAGTTTTGAATCAATGGACATATCATGCAAGAATGTATCAAGCAGCTGATTATGTTTGCAATCAAAAGAATACCGAGCTTGTTCAATTGGTTTCCTTTGGATGCGGATTAGATGCGGTTACTACTGATGAAGTGAGAGATATACTAAGAAGAAACGGGAAACTATATACTCAATTAAAAATAGATGAAATAAGTAATCTGGGTGCTGTGAAAATAAGAATGCGCAGCTTGTTAGCTGCCATGAACGAAAGAGAGAGTTCGATAAATGCCGGAAAATGATTATTCAATTTTCACAAAAGAAATGAAAAAAACACATACCATTCTTGTACCAATGATGTTGGAGCCTCACTTTTCTATTGTTTGTGATGTTATCAGACAAGAGGGTTATCAAATTGAATTGTTAAAAACAAATCATAGCACAATTGCAGATACTGGATTAAAATATACGCATAACGATATTTGCTATCCGGCTATTTTAGTTATAGGACAGCTTATTGATGCGTTGAAAAGTGGAAAATATGATACTCATAAAACAGCATTACTCATTACCCAAACAGGTGGGGGATGTCGTGCTTCTAACTATATTCATCTATTGCGAAAAGCTTTAGTGCAAAGCGGTTTTGGCTATGTTCCTGTTCTTTCGCTTAACGCACAAAGTTTGGAAAAGAAAAATGGATTTCATCTTTCTTTAAAAACCCTTTTAAAAGCGATGATGGCTTTACTATATGGGGATTTTTTGCTTTGTATTTATAACCAATCACGTACATATGAAATGGTAAAAGGCGAGAGTAAAAAAGCGTTGGATCGCTGTGTGGCTTATATAGAAGAAAGCTTTCTTACAGGTAAATATCTTCAAAGAAAGAAAAACTATCTTTATATGTTATCGGAGTTCAACCAAATCCATCGTTCAAAAGTATCAAAGCCAAGAGTGGGAATTGTGGGCGAAATTTATATGAAATATGCACCGCTTGGAAATAACGGATTAGAAGATTTTCTAATAGAAGAAGGTGCGGAGCCGGTTGTATCCGGAATACTCGATTTTTTACTTTATTGCTTATCAAATGGTGAAACTGATAGAAAACTTTATCATATCAAAAAGATAACAAATTACCCTTCAAAGCTTCTTGTAAAATATTTGATTTATCATCAAAAAACAATGATATCCGTTGTAAAAGAAAATAGCGATTTTATTCCACCCGAAGATTTTTCTGAATTGTTTGAAGCGCCCAATGGTATTATTGGAAAGGGCGTAAAAATGGGCGAAGGCTGGCTATTAACCGCAGAAATGATATCTCATGTTAAAAACGGAGTAACGAACGTTGTATGTACACAACCATTTGGCTGTTTGCCTAATCATATTGTTGCTAAAGGCGTAATGGGAAAGGTACGAGAGCAATACCCTAAGGCTAACATTGTTGCAATCGATTACGATCCGGGTATGTGTCGAGTCAATCAAGAAAATCGTTTGAAGCTCATGCTGATGAATGCTATGCCTAATGAAAAGCAAAAAGGAAATCAAGAGTATAAAACAATCGAAGCTGCAATCGAACAACAGTCACAAAAGGAGACTTACTCATGCAATCGGTGATAGATATCAGTTTATATCTTATTATCTATAGCTTTTTAGGTTGGTGCTGTGAAACAGTTTATTGTTCTTTTGGTACCGGCCATTTTGTCAATCGTGGTTTTTTAAATGGACCATTTTGTCCTGTATATGGATTTGGTGCACTTCTTACTTTGTTTGGGTTGCAATACTTTCGTAATAGCGTAGTCCTTGTTTTTTTAGGTGGAGTATTGTTGACAAGTTGTTTGGAATATGCAACGAGTTTTGCAATGGAAAAACTATTTCATACGAAGTGGTGGGATTATTCCAATAAACGCTTCAATATAAATGGGCGAGTATGCTTATTAAATTCAACTCTATTTGGTATGCTTTGTATTTTTTTAAAGTTTGAATTGCATCCGTTTGTACAAAAAATGGTTCGATCATTTCCTACTGATTTTAAATTAGGGTTTTTAACTGCTTTACTCCTTTACTTTGTTGTTGACTTTACAATCACAATATATAGTGTTTTAGGCTTAAATAAGCGGCTAAAGTCAATATTTGATATCAAGACGGAACTTGTTAAAAAATATGAAGTAATTAACATGAAACTTCAATTAGATCAAATTACTCAGTTGTTAAAGGATAAAAATATTACAGATGACTTAACAATAAAACTTTCTGAAAAGATTAAGTCAAGTAATGTTTGGGAAAGAAGAATTGTAAAAGCATTTCCAAACAGCTCAAATAAAAAGCATAATGATTTAATGACTGAATGGAAAGAGACAATCAAAAGAAGAAAACAGAAATAGGCCATACAAAGAAAAAAGTTTCCCGATATCGGGAAACTTTTTTGTATAAGGATTACATAAATATAATAATTGTTTTTTTCGTGTATTTCATGGTACAATATGAAAAAAAGGAGTTGAGATTATTATGATCGGTATTAATACAATAGTTGAATGTAACCAATATTTGAAATCCAATGGGTTAGCTTGTAAAGTTCATTTAAAAGATGGCTGTAATTCTCAATATATGTGGATTGAGTTATTTGACGAGCCAATATCAGAGCAATTAACAAAAGCAATATCTGATTTCTTTAGTTCAAAAGGAATTCAACTTACTTTTAGCGAAGATAGTAAGTCTTTTTGGGAGACCAAATAATTATTTGGTTAATAGATCTGCAACATACAAGCCGTTTGCAGCAGCTTGAGATAAGGAACGAGTGAATCCCGCACCATCGCCAATTGCATAAATGTTATTGCAACCGTCGATTTTAAACTCTGTGCATTGTGGTCTTGCTGAGTAGTATTTACATTCAATACCATAAAGTAAAGTATCATAGTTTGCAGTACCGGGAGCAATTTTATCTAATGCATGAAGCGTTTCTACGATATTGTCCAGTTGACGTTTTGGTAAGCATAAGCTTAAATCACCGGCAACAGCACTTAAAGTTGGTCTTGTTGTACATTGTGCCAAACGTTTTTCGTCTGTTCTTCTTCCGTTTTCCAAGTCGCCTAAACGTTGCACCATAACGCCACCGCCACTAATTAAGTTAGCAAGACTTGCAACATGTCGTGCGTATTCAATTGGTTCTTTAAAAGGCTCTGTGAAACGAATAGTAGAAAGCAATGCAAAGTTGGAGTTCTCTGTTTTACGTGATAAATCACGATATGAGTGACCGTTAACTGTTAAAACTCCGCTTGTATTTTCAGTTACAACATTTCCTCTTTCATTAAAACAGAACATTCTTGTTGTATCGCCGTATTGTTTAGAGCGATACCAGATTTTTGGCTCGTATATCTTTTTAGAAAAGTCTTCCCAAATGATAGAAGGCAATTCTACACGAACACCAATATCAACTTGATTGTTTTTTAGTGGAATTTTGTTTTCTGTGCACCATTTAGAGAAGAAGCGGCTGCCTGCACGTCCGACAGCGAATATAATATCGTTAGCTGTAATCACATGATTTTCGCCTTTATGAGTTGCATATATTTCTTTATTGTCTTTATTAACGTCAGTAACTTCTGTGTCGGTAATAATATCAACTTTACCATGTAGTGATTCAATTAACTTTTTCATAGTGTCAAAGTTAGAATCGGTACCTAGATGTTTTAATTGTGCTTGGCTCATATGCAAATCGTGTTGTAAACATAATTTTTTCAATTCGTTGTTTGGCATAAAGCGTTCAGTTGTAGCGCCAAATTCAACTAAAATTGAATCAGCTTGTTCAATATAGTTAATTACTGTTTCAGGCTCTAAAAATTCAGTTAGCCATCCACCGTATTCAGTTGAAATAACATATTTTCCATCAGAAAAAGCGCCTGCACCGGCCATACCTTCCATAATTGCGCAAGAAGGACATTTAATACATGTCTTAACTTTCTTTGTCACAATAGGGCATACTCGTTTTTCGATGCTATGACCTTTTTCTATGATACAAACAGATAAATTTGGATTGTTTTTATTAATGCGATAAGCTGTCATAATTCCGCCAATACCGCCACCGATAATTGCAATGTCATAGTATTTGTTCATACCAATTCCTCCATAATGGGTTGTACCCATTCCGTAATAATGATGAAAGTTTTTAACTTTCCAAATGATAATTTGTGTAGTATAATCAAAATAATTCACACTCACAAACTATTTTATTATATATGTTGATGTATAGTTTGTCAACAATTATTTTTTTATATTTATTTGATAAAATATGAATTATTTAATAATTCAAGTATATCTTGCGCTTTTTTGATGTAAATTACTAAAATGCAGCTTAAAATTAAAATGTTTTGTTATTTGTGTCACTTGACAGAAAAGCCTGAAAAAATTATAATTAAAACTATACCAAGTCAGGTTTAACGCTATGTATTAAGCTTTTTGGGAAATAAAGCTTAATACATATTTTATATTTAAGGGCAATTTTTTTAATAGCGAAATTAACATAATGGGTGTAAAAGCTAATATTATGTTGATAATAAATCAAAATAGCCGATTATCGGCAGAATAGGAGATGACTATGGAAAACCTTTACAAACAGTTTTGTACAGAAGGCTTTGATGAACATGGTGTTCTAAATAAGTTTGATGTACAATGTCCTGACAACTTCAATTTCGCATATGACGTTGTTGACAAAATCGCAGAAATTGAGCCAGACCGTCGAGCAATGGTGTGGACAAATGAACAAGGTGATGAACGAATTTTCAGCTTTTCTGATATGAGTAAAGCATCTAACAAGGTTGCAAACATGCTCACAGACTACGGCATAAAGAAAGGTGATAAAGTCATTATAGTGCTAAAACGACACTATGAGTTTTGGTTTACCATTCTCGCTCTTCATAAGATTGGCGCTGTTACAATTCCTGCAACGAACCTTTTAACAACAAAAGATATTGAGTATCGAACAAATGCTGCTAGCGTAAAACACATTATATGCTCAGGTACTTGTCATATTACTGACTATGTTGATGAAGCTGAAGAAAAATGCGGTAAATTTGAAGCAAAATTTATCGTTCGTAATACAAAAGAGGGCTGGATTGATTTTGACAATGAAATGGAGAAATATCCGGATACTTTTGAACGAGTAGAAACACATAAAGCTGATGATATGTTAGCTTATTTTACATCAGGAACCACAGGCAATCCGAAAATGGTTATGCATGACTATTCTTATCCATTAGCACATATTATAACTGCTGTTCATTGGCATTGCGTAAAAGGTGACGGCCTTCACTTAACTTTAGCTGAAACAGGTTGGGGTAAAGCTGTTTGGGGCAAATTATATGGTCAATGGCTTGCTGGTGCTGGTATATTTGTCTATGATTTTGATAAGTTTGTTCCACATGATTTATTAGAAATGATAGAAAAATATAAAATCACAACATTTTGTGCACCACCAACGGTATATCGTTTCTTGATTAAAGAGGGAATGAAAGCTGAAAATTTGGCATCCTTAACTCATGCTAGTACTGCGGGCGAAGCGTTAAATGAAGAAGTATTCAAACGTTTTCGTGATGTTACTGGATTGAAACTGATGGAAGGATTTGGTCAAACCGAAACTACTTTGTTGCTTGCAACATTGGATGGAATGGAGCCAAAGCCTGGTTCTATGGGAAAACCATCACCACTATATAATGTTGATATTGTGGATGAAGATCTAAATTCTGTTGACGATGGTGTTGTTGGTGAAATCGTTGTTCGCCCAAGAAAAGATGGAACAAAATATGGATTGTTAAAATGCTATTATCGTGATGAAGCAAAAACCAACCAAGTTTGGCAAGGTGGAGTGTACCATACAGGCGATACTGCTTATCGTGATGAAGATGGCTATTACTGGTATGTTGGAAGAACGGATGATGTAATTAAGGCATCTGGTTATCGTATTGGTCCGTTTGAAGTTGAAAGCGTTTTGATGGAGCATCCGGCAGTATTAGAATGTGCAGTTACCGGTGCACCTGATCCCGTACGTGGTCAGGTAGTAAAAGCAACAATTGTACTTACAAGTCAATATCAACCATCAGATGAATTGAAAAAAGAAATCCAAAATTTCGTTAAGAAAACAACTGCGCCATATAAATACCCTAGAATTATTGATTTTGTACCTGAATTACCAAAAACAATCAGTGGTAAAATCAAACGAAATGAAATTAGAAATCAAGATAATAACTAATAAGAAATCCTCAGCTTTCGCTGAGGATTTTTTCATACTGAAGAGAACCAAAACGCAACAAAAAGTTAAATATTAGTAGAGAGTTACTTGCGAAAATTGTTTTTTCAAAAATGACATGTAGTAAAATTGTACTATTTAATCAAATGGCAATCGCGTGGAACAATTGCAGGTCGCATAACGATTTTACGATAAATAATCTAGGGGAGCAAATGAAGAATAATATAGCACAAGCTTTACCTTTATCAATTTCGTACAAGCTAAGACGCGATGTCATATAAAAAACAATTTTGAGAAACAAAGCATTTTTTATCCATGCTTTTTGGGGCGATTGCCAAAAAGCATGGTCAGGTTTGGGCGGATAGCCCAATATACATAATAGCAAGAATGGATTTAAAACTTGCAAATATCAAATAATTATTTACTTTTATTACATTGGTATAATGGTAAGCTTAAAATTGTGTTGTTCGTTTACTTTTAAATGTTGAATACCTTTTTTGCTTGTATATTGATTATCTTCATCGCTTCGTACCGCCATACCATTCCAAGGCTCAATACATAAGAAAGGCGCATTGAGTTTAGTAGGAGTCCAAAATGCAATTGCTTCAAAGTCTTTAAAGTGAACTTCAACACCTCTACCGGATTTTATGCTGTATAGTTTAACACTATCAGATTGTACTTCATCAAAGATAATTGCATCATCATCGAAATAATTGTTTTTTAGCATTATTTTTTTGTTGCCTTTTAAAAGGTCAACACGATGTGCAGGATTTATCTCTAACTTCTCGCAATCATAAACAGCATATCCTACAGGTTCTTCTTTGTTGAATTCTAAGCAGTAATCTTCAAATGTTTCATTTTCAGTTAACGGTACATTAAATGCAGGATGTGCACCCAAGCAGTAATCCATATCAGTTTCGCCTAAATTTAATACAGTATAGCCTATTTCTAATTGTCCACCATCCAAGGAATAGGTAAGTGAAAGGCTGAATTTATATGGATAAACTGCTAGTGTTTCTTCGTTGTAGGAGTAATTTAAAATTACTTTTGTTTCAGATTGAAACATTACTTTAAATTCTGCATCTCGGCAAAAACCATGCTTTGGAATCTCATATTCTTTTCCTTCAATGATTGTTTTGTTGTTTCTCAAATTGCCTACAACAGGGAACAATACAGGCGAGCTTCTGTTCCAATATTTTGCATCTTTTTGCCACATATATTCAACGCCGAAAACATCTTGTAAAGAAACAAGTTCAGCACCCTTAGTGTCAATATGTGCAATTGCTGAGTTTGATTTTAATTCAATAACCATTTTATATTCTCCAATTCTTTTTATAATTAAACAGTAATTCTGTTTTTAATAGCTGTAAATTTTTTGTCGCCAATCCCGCTGACTTTTAAAATGCCTTCAATTGTTTTAAAGGGGCCATGAGCTTTTCTATACTCAATAATCCGTTGCGATAAAACTTCGCCGATACCATCTAAAGAGCATAACTGTTCAAAAGTACCTGTATTGAGATTAACAATTCCCGTATATTCTTGGGGTTTACTAGAGGTCACTTTTGATGAAGTCGATTTTGAAGACGTAGTTGGGGCATTCTTAGATGAAACATTAGCATCTTTATTGTTTGGGCTTGGCTGTTTTGTTTCGTTTTCAGGTGTCTGATAATAAATTTCGCCAGTAGAAGCATCGCTTTTATAGGTGTGGCTGGAAGCAGTTTGAGTGTGATTATCGCCACTACTTAAATCAGCATTACTTGAGATTATGAGTCGGTAGTCATCATTAGAAGAGCTGGCTACCTCTTCCCAATAAGTATATCCTTCATTTGCGTTTGTACGAATGATAGTTGATTTTGAATCGGCAACTACATATACAATAAGGCAGATGCAAATAGTTGCTAAAATATAAAGCACAAATAGATAATGCGAAGCTTTCAACAGAAACACTCCTTAATTATTCAATATAACTTCCCGTAGGTTGTTGCAAAACATTTATTTTAGCAGGAATTTTTTCTTTTAATTCATTTACATGAGAGATAATACCGATATATCTACCACTGGAGCGTAAATCATTCAAACATTCAATTGCTTGATCGAGTGAATGAGAATCCAAAGAGCCAAAGCCTTCATCTATAAAAAGGGTGTTCAATTCAATGCCACCTGAATTTTGACTGATAATATCAGCCATACCCAAAGCTAAAGCTAAAGCAATTTTGAAGCTTTCTCCACCTGATAGCGTATTAACATGACGTGTCTTTCCTGTGTATGTGTCGAAAACATCGAGTGAAAGACCGGATGATTTATTGCCTTTTTCTTTTTCAGCACGCCTTATTAAAGTATATCTTGAACTTGTCATTTGTTCAAGCCTTAAATTAGCATTTGTGATAACATCATTAAAATAGGTAGCCAAAACGTAACGTTCAAAGTTTAATTTATCACTGTATTTTCCATTAGCAACTTCAAACAACTTATTGATTTGTGAAAATTGTTTGGATTGTTTTTCGTATTGATGTTGCTTGTTGTTTAGCTTTTGATAAAGCTCTGAATTTGTATGAAGTGAAGAAGTATAGCGAATATAAATGTCGTTTTTTTCTGCTATTTCCGATTCAATTTTTGTAGATTGTTCCTGTAAAGCATCCATATTTATCGGGGATAGCCCTGCTAATTGCTCACGTAAAGATGAATTTAGCTCTGTTTTCACACTGATATTTTTCTTATATTCTGAAATTTCATTCTCTAAAGCAGCGATTCTGTTTATTGTTATAAGCTTTTCTGTGAAAGTTTGTTCGCTTATACAAAGGGCTTCTAGCTTTTTATCAAATTCAGCTTTGTTTTTTTCATATTGCACCTTTAATTCTTTTTGGCTTTGCTTGTTTTGTGCAATTGCTTCTAACAGTCTTTCATTTGTTAATAAATATTCACTTCGTTTTGCTTCAGTTGTTTGTATAGATGCTGAAATTTTGTTGACTTTTGTTTGCAGAGTATCAATTTGTTGTATGATATCTTCTTTAGTTTGTGAAGTATGAAGAACCTTTTGCGTATTTGTGGCAATTTGGATTTGAACGTTTTCTAATTTCTCTTTTTGAATGGCAACTGCTCGTTGAATTTCGTTTATTTTTTTGTCAATTCCTTCTATTTTAGGTAGCGGAGATATTTTTGATAAATCATTCCGCAAATGAATACTATTAATTTCTGTGTCTAGGTTAGAAACAAGAGACACATATTCTTTTTCTTTTTGTTCAATAGAAACTAAGATATGTGATGGATTGAGTTCCGTTTCTTCTATGTGGTTTTCTTTCAACATTAAAATCAGCTTTGCTTGTGCTTGCTCTAATTCCTGTGTACCGACTTCATAAGCTTGCTTTGCTTGATTTAATATTTCTTGGGAAATAAGTGCTTCGTTTGTTTGGGCTGGTTTAGGATGCTTTGTTGATCCGCAAACAGGGCACATTTCCCCATCTACAAGATTTTTCGCTAATAGTGAGGCTTGACCGTTAATAAATTGATGGAAAACAGCTTGATAGTTATTTTTTTGAGAAAGAAATCTTTTTGCCGAATTTTGATATTCTGATAGTGCTTTTTTACATAGTGAAAGTTTGTTGATTGTTGCATTGACTTCTTCTTTTTGATTAGAAAGAGAAACATATGTTTTGAAATTGACAAGTGCATTTTCATTTTCAGTTAGTTTCTCTTGTTCAAGAAGAATGTGGTCAATCCCATTTTTGAGAGATTCAATTTCTTGAAGTACTTCCAATTGGCTTTTTAAATTCTCAATTTTCTTTAAGTATTCGGGAACGAAATTTTGCTCAGACTTAGCAACTGTATATTCAGCTTCACTTTGATCAAGTAATTCTTTGTTTGCATGAAAATGCTCTTGGTATTGCGTTTGCTTTTGCTCTAATTCATTTAATTTGTTAGTTGTTTCGTTAATTGCTTGATATAGAGGTAAAATATCTTTTATCTTTTTTAGCAATGCTAATTCTTTTTCTTTACTTTGGTATGTATCTTTTTGTTGTTGCAACAGCAATAAGTCATTTTGTGTTTTTTCTAATTGTGTAAATTTAGCGTTTATTTCTTTAAAATAGGGAATGTTTAACTCTTCTTTTTGTTTATTGAGCTTGGTAATGGTTTCTTTTAAATCGATTGTTTGAATGGTTAGTTCTTGATTAAAAGATTTAAGCAGCGTTAAAGTTGACAAAATATTTTTCTCGCTTTTTGTTACTTCAGTTGCTAAATCATGATTATCGAGACAAGAAATGCTGTTGATATATGTAGCACATTCGGTATATGTTGTTTCTAAAGATGATTTTATTTGATTGGTATTCACACGTAATTGTTCTGTGAAATCATCCAGTATTTTAGTGCCGAATATTTTGCGCAATATTTTTTGCTTTTCTGAACTATCATCAGAAAGAAAACGTCTGAATTCACCTTGGGGCAGCATCACAATTTTCTTAAACTGGTCAACAGTAATGCCAAGCAATTCTTCGATATATTTATCAACTGTAGCCACACCCGAGAGGATTTCGCCATTTTCTAAGGTTAAAGTAGCAGTTGAATTTTCTTTTACAATATTGTTATTGCGCTTTTTTCTGAATTGCATAGGTTCTCTGCGAATGGAATATTGCTTTCCTTTCACAATAAAGTCAAAACTTACATAGCTTATAGTGCTTTCATCTGCGAAGTCACTTTTAAAGGTATCGGATTGACGGGTATAGCCGCTTGCTTGTCCATATAAGGAGAAAGTGATTGCATCAAAAATTGTGGTTTTACCTGAACCGGTTTGCCCTGAAATGAGAAATAACCGTTCATTTTCAAAGTTGCGAAAATCAATAGCTTGCTTTTGGGCAAACGGACCGAATGCCTCAAATTCCAATTTAATCGGTATCATCTTGTTCTCCTTTCAGCGTTTTAAAAACAGTTTCAATATATTGCATTTGCTCTAAATCTAGCTCATCGTCCATTGCGTTATGATAAAATTCTTTGAATAAATCTGCATTTGACTTTTCCTTCAGTTCTGCGTGGGATTGTAGGTTATCACTAACATTTTTGCTTTCTAGGTTAATATATTTTAAACCAAGAATATTAGGAAAAACACCTTTTAAAATGGTAATCGCATGGAGTGCAATTTGTTCATCGGTAATATTTGCAAATACATAGTCGTCTGTATTGATATGGTTTTGCTTGTTGCTAAGGTAATCAAAACTTCCTTCAACAATACGAACATCCCGCAATGGTTTGATTTCTTTTGTTGTTATTTCAAGTCCCTCATTTGTAATATCAACAATTGTATAACTTTTCTTTTGATTTGCTTCATCAATTGAATATTTTAAAGGTGAGCCGGAATATCTCATTTTCTCGTTTCCAATTGTTCTAGCACTATGCAGATGTCCTAGTGCAACATAGTCAAATTTTGAAAATGATTTGGCATCCACTAAATCGCTGCCGCCAACACTTGCTTCATCCATACTATTAATTGAGCCATATTGAAAAAATCCATGTGCTATTAAAATGTTGATTTGTTTTGTATCTAAGTTTTCAATCATATCATTGCAGTATATTTGAATTGCATCGTTATGGGTTTTAATTTCTTGATTCGGATAAATACTTTTAATATTGTGTGGTTCAATATATGGTAATAAATAAAAGTTTGCAATTTCATTATTTTGAGTAGTAAGTTGTATTTTCTTAATTTCTTTTGAAAGTGTTCCAGCAATATATAATCCGGATTTTGATAATAAATCTCCAACAAAAGATAGGCGTTCTTTAGAATCGTGATTTCCGGAAATTAAAAATGTTTTAATTTTTAATTCCAAAATAATTTGACAAAGAATAGAATTTAGTAGTGAAATAGCGTCTGAAGAAGGAATAGATCGATCATATAAATCTCCTGCAATAATAAGTGCATCGGGTTTTAGCTCTTTCAGCTGCGCTATAAATTGGTCAAAGTAGTATTTTTGATCTTCTAATAAAGAATAATCATTTAAAATTTTTCCGATATGCCAATCTGCCGTATGTATAATTCGCATAGTAACCTCCAATAAAGTTAATACAATAAAGAATCTATTCTATATAACATGAAATCTTGAAATATATATAAAATAATTTTATCATATTAAATAATTTTTGCAATAAGTGGAAGGCATAAGACTTGTTTATTATTCATAATAATAAAATGGGAAGAAGCTAAATAAAAAAGGAATGGCATGAAGCCATCCCCTTTTTAATAACGTGCCTAGAGACTAGCAATTAACTAGCAGCATCCATTGTTGTTGCAGCCACAGCCGTTGCCAAGGCCACATCCGCCACAGCAAACCAATAGAAGAATGATGATAAGTATCCAGCTGCAGTTTCCGCCAAATCCACAATTGTTGTTACACATAATAAAAATTCCTCCTTAAAGTTATTACACCACATACTATGTTGAACTCTATTTTTGTGTTACATAAGTTTTTTAAAAAAATTATTGACTTTCTTTGACCTTTTGAATATAATAAATATTGTAAAGGTCAGTCAAGGTCAAAAGGATGGTGAATATGAATATAACGCAACTAATTGTAGACACTCTTCAACAATTATTGAATGAGCAAGATGGTACGATACAAATACAGCGAAACGAATTGGCAAATAAAATAGGATGTGTTCCAAGTCAAATTAATTATGTAATTACATCAAGATTTACAAAGGAACAAGGCTATATTGTTGAAAGCAGACGAGGCGGCGGCGGTTATATTAGGATAATTAAACTAGACCATTCCAAAAAGGAACTCTTAATGCATATCATACAATCTATTGGTTATGAAATTGATGAAGTAACTGCTCGAGCAATACTTCATACTTTATATCATGATGAGTTAATTACTGAGTGTGAAGCGAAGATAATGCTTGCTGCTATACTCGATAATAACTTTACGGGAATGTCAAATGTCTTAAAAAAAGCAGTACGAGCTTGTATTTTAAAATCAATGTTAATGAATGCAATATAAATATAAAAGTTGGAGGTTTTTTTATGCTGTGTGAGAAATGCAAACAGAATATAGCAACTAGTATCGTTACCAAAACGGTTAACGGAATGACAACAACGATTCATATGTGTGGAGAATGCGCATTTAAAGCCGGCTATTCAAATTTGTTTGGAAATTTTTCATTAAATCACTTCATGGCAGATTTAGAACAAAAAGCGAACAAAAAATTAAAGATATGCCCGAAATGCGGATCGGATTTTGCTGAAATTTTATCGAATGGAAAGCTTGGATGTAGCCAATGCTATACTGAGTTTAGAAATGAGTTGTTGCCAAGTATTGAAAACATTCATGGAAAAGCTTATCACGTTGGAAAAAAGCCTGCTCGTTACAGAGAAGCACAATCGGAAGCCAACTTAATGGATGAGTTAAAGCAAAAATTAAATGATGCAATTGAAAAGCAAGAGTTTGAGGCTGCTGCTGTACTTCGTGATGAAATTAAAAAAATGCAATCCGAGGAATAACAAAGATATTTTAAACTTGAATGAAATATTGAACAATATAGAAAGGAATGGACATTTTTATGGTGAAATGGTATCAAACGACATCGCAGCAAGATGATATTGTTGTTAGTACACGTGTTCGCTTAGCCAGAAATATAAAATCGTTACCGTTTAAAAATAAAATAACGAAACAACAACAAATAGAGCTGAATGATAAAGTCCGCCATGCTTTGGAACAAGCGAATCTTGGCGAAAATGCTTTTGATTTTATATATTTAGAGCAATTAAATGATTTAGAACAATTGGCTTTAGTTGAAAAGCATCTTGTAAGTCATAACTTTATTGAAGATCCAACAAACAAAATGGTTGCTATAACCAAAGATAATAGCATAAGTATTATGGTAAACGAAGAAGATCATATTCGTATTCAGGTTTTACAAAGTGGTCTTGATTTACAACACGCATTTGATACTTGTAATAAAATTGATGATTTGCTTGACGAGCAATTGGAATATGCATTTGATGAAAGGCTGGGCTATTTAACGTTTTGTCCAACAAATCTGGGAACCGGCCTTCGAGCATCGGTCATGCTTCACTTGCCTGCTTTGGAACAATCTCGTATTATACCTCAGCTTATTTCAACTGTAAGTAAGCTAGGGCTCACGATTCGCGGAACATATGGCGAAGGAACAAAAGCAATAGGCTCTACTTATCAATTATCGAATCAAGTTACATTAGGCCTTTCAGAGCAAACAGCAATCGAAAACCTTGAAAATGTTATTATGCAAATTATTGATAGCGAAAAGGCAACCAGAAAAGAAGTTTTAAAAAACAATATAGAAGTAATCGATGAAATCTGTAGAAGCTATGGAATTTTAAAAAACGCAATGCTAATGTCATCCAATGAATTTTACGAATTAGTCTCAAATGTTCGTTTGGGCATTTCCGAAAACATTATTAAAGATGTAAAAATAAGTGCTTTGAATGAGCTGTTAAATTTAATTGGAACAGCAAGTATTTGCGTTAACAATAACAAAGCATATTCTCCAAAAGAGCGAGATTATCATCGAGCAAAGTTAATTAAAGAAATGTTAATGTAATGATAGAAAGGAAGAAATAATATGTTTATATTTAATGGGTTTACTCAAAAAGCAAATAATGCAATAAACAGAGCAATAGCAATTGCTTCTGCTATGGGTCATACCTGTATCGGAAGTGAACATATTCTATATGGCTTGGTTGGAGAAGAGTCCAGTGTTTCTGCTACCATCTTGGCAAAATATAATGTTTCAACCGAAGAGATTGACCAAAAATTAAAACAAACCTTTGGAACAGGAATACAAACTAATTTATCACCGAATGATTTAACACCAAGAAGTAAGCGCATATTAGAAAATTCAATTTTTGAAGCAAGAAATTTGGGACATAAATATGTAGGAACAGAGCATGTATTGTTGTCTGTTTTACAAGAATCCGATTGTTATGCTGTTATGTTTTTGCAAGAACTTGGTGTAAATCCAAAGGAATTATACACCAACTGTGTAAAGGAGATTACAGATATTAATAGTGATGGTGAGCAAAAGAGTTATTCAGATGCATTCCCGAAAAAGCAAAAGAAACAAGGTAAAACACCAGCAACGGAATATGGCAAAGATTTAACCGAGCAAGCTAAAAATAATGCGATTGATCCGGTAATCGGCAGAAGCGAGGAGATTGAAAGAGTGATTCAAATCCTTTCAAGAAGAACCAAAAACAATCCTTGCTTAATCGGTGAACCCGGTGTTGGTAAAACTGCAATTGTAGAAGGTTTAGCACAAAAAATAGCAAGTGGTGAAGTTCCTGAAACAATCAAAGATAAAAAGATAGTTTCTTTAGATTTAACTGCAATGCTAGCGGGTGCAAAATATCGTGGCGATTTTGAAGAGCGTATAAAAAAGGTAATTGAGCAGGTTATCAGCCAGGGCGACGTTATATTGTTTATTGATGAAATACACAATATTATTGGAGCAGGTGCTGCAGAAGGCGCAATTGATGCTGCAAATATATTAAAGCCACAATTAGCGCGTGGAGAAATTCAGCTAATCGGTGCAACTACAATAGATGAATACCGTAAATACATTGAAAAAGATGCGGCACTTGAAAGAAGATTCCAACCGGTAACTGTAAATGAACCGTCTGAGGAAGATGCAGTATCCATTTTATTTGGGCTAAGAGATAAATATGAAGCTCATCATAAAATTAAAATTACGGATGATGCAATCAAAGCTGCAGTAACGATGTCATCACGCTATATTTCTGACCGATTTTTACCGGATAAAGCAATTGACCTAGTGGATGAAGCTGCATCTAGGGTTCGTTTAAAAGCATATACAGCTCCTGATTCAATAAAAGAGATTGAATCTAAGATTAAAGATATCAATGCGGAAAAAGCCGCAGCGGTAAATGCGCAAGACTTTGAAGGTGCGGCTAAGTATCGTGATAAAGAAAAAGAGCTACAAGAAAAATTGGAAAAAGAAAAACAAGAATGGCAAGATAAACGTGGAAGAGTAACAGGTGAAGTAACAGCAAATGATATTGCTGAAATTGTTTCAAGCTGGACTGGGGTTCCTGTAAAACAATTAACTGAAGAAGAAAGTGAGCGGTTGCTTCGTATGGAGGATATTCTTCATGAGCGTATTGTCGGTCAAGAGCAAGCTGTTTCTGCTATTGCAAATGCAATTCGTCGTGGTAGAGTGGGATTAAAAGATCCAAAGCGTCCATTAGGTTCCTTTTTATTCTTAGGTCCAACCGGTGTCGGTAAAACTGAAGTATGTAAAGCGCTAGCAGAAGTGTTGTTCGGTGATGAGAATGCAATGATTCGTATGGATATGTCCGAATATATGGAGAAACATGCGGTTTCTCGAATGATTGGTTCTCCTCCGGGCTATGTTGGATTTGATGAAGGCGGACAATTAACCGAAAAAATTAGAAGAAAACCTTACTCAGTTGTTTTATTTGATGAAGTTGAAAAAGCACATCCTGATGTATTTAATATTCTGCTTCAAATTATGGAGGATGGGGTATTAACCGATTCACAAGGTCGTAAAATTGACTTTAAAAATACGGTAGTAATCTTAACTTCAAATATTGGTGCACAAATTGTCTCTGAGCATAAAAATCTTGGCTTTACGGGAACAGAATCTGTTTCAGAAGATGCACAAAGAGACCGAAACATTATCATGAAAGAGTTAAAGAATCATTTTAGACCTGAAATGTTGAATCGACTTGATGAAATTATCGTATTCCATAAACTAAGTAAAGAAAATATTGAGCTGATTGCAAGAAAAATGCTTGATATTTTTGTGGCAAGAGTAAAAGGCTTAAACGTAAATGTTTCATATACTGATGCCGTAGTTCAAAAAATTGCTTCAATTGGATTTGATCCTGTATATGGTGCTCGTCCGCTGAGAAGAGCTATCACATCCCATATTGAAGATGTATTATCACAAAAGCTTTTAGATGGCTCTATTCACAAGAGTGATGATGTTGTAATTGATATTATTGAAGATCAATTTACATTTAATAAGAAATAGCTTATACTTATACTAATCTGATTTTAAAGAAGTATCTGCGATTTTAAATTAGTACTATACCAACGCGGTATATTTACTGCGTTGGTATTTGTGCTTTCAAAAGGGCAATCAATTAGAATTTGTCTGATTTGCTATTCACAAAAATCGTATATTGTGATATACTGATTTATTAGGAATTATATATGTTTTAACAGTTTTTACGCGAAGGAGGTAGTTTTTTGTCGCAAGAAAAGAAGTTTCAATTGAGTAAAAATGAATTGAATGTTCAATTTGATAATATAGACAAAATTAAGTCAATCTACGAAAAAAAATACAAAGATAAAACATTGCTAGCTCATGTTCACTCTTATGGGTGTCAACAAAATGTAAGTGATGGTGAAAAAATCAAAGGTATGCTTGCTTTGATGGGATATGGCTTTTGCGATAGTCCCGATGAAGCTGACTTGGTAATTTATAATACTTGTGCTGTTCGTGAAAACGCAGAAGACCGTGTATTCGGTAATGTGGGTGCATTGAAACACAAAAAAAGAAGAAATCCCGATATGCTGATTGGATTATGTGGTTGTATGACTCAGCAAGAACATATTGCCGAAAAAATCAAGAAAAGTTATCCACACGTTGATTTTGTATTCGGTACTCATGCATTACCGAAACTTCCTGAGATCATGTATGATGCAATCAAGCAAAATAAACGTATTTTTGATATCAACGAATATGATGACGAAATTGTTGAGGGAATACCGATTCAAAGAGATCAAACATTTAAAGCATGGCTTCCTATTATGTATGGTTGCAATAACTTTTGCACATACTGCATTGTTCCTTATGTTCGTGGAAGAGAGCGCAGTAGAACCAGTGCTGAAATTGTAAAAGAATTTAAAGGTTTAGTAGCGCAAGGCTATAAAGAGATTACCTTATTAGGCCAAAATGTGAATTCCTATGGTAAAGGGTTAGAAGAGGATATTAACTTTTCCCAACTGTTAAGGATGCTTAACGAAGTGAAAGGTGACTTTAGAATTCGTTTTATGTCTTCTCATCCAAAGGATGCAACAAAAGAACTAATAGATGCAATTGCTGATTGCGATAAAGTGTGCAAACACTTTCATTTACCTGTTCAATGTGGAAGTGACCGTATTCTCCAATTGATGAACCGTCATTATACCATTGAAAGTTATATGGAATTGATTGATTACGCACGTAAAAAGGTTCCTGATATTGCGTTTACAAGTGATATTATCGTTGGCTTTCCACAAGAGAAATATGAGGATTTTAAACAAACAGTAGAGTTGGTAAAAAAAGTAAGATTTGATTCTATCTTTTCGTTCATTTATTCCAAACGAGTTGGTACAAAAGCTGCAGAAATGGAGGATCCAATTTCAGTTGAAGAAAAATCAAATTGGTTCCAAGAGTTGCTTGAAACCCAGCGTAGTATTGGAAAAGAACGATATAAAGAATGTGTTGGCAAAACTTATCGTATTTTAGTCGAAGGTGAAGGAAAAACAGGAGCTGAATACTTAACTGGCCGTAATGATGGTTATATGATTGTTGATTTTAAAGGAGAACAAAACTTAATAGGACAATTCGTAAACGTAAAAATTACGCAAGCATTAAACTGGGCATTGTTAGGCGAAATTGTGGAATGATAATTATTCAGTATTTACGCTGAAAATATGTAAAAGAACTATTTTATAAAACAGTAGCTCATAAAATTGCGCAACATTTGTATGGCGGATGGGAAATAACTCAAAAGCCTACGTTGCTAAAGTAACGGTTAAAATTGTGAATTGCAATTTTAACGCAAATTAGTATATAAATTATATTGCGAAAGCAGGAATGGAGAAAATAATGGATATTATTAAAATGGCAAGAGACTTAGGAAAAGCAATTCAAGAAAGCCCTGAGTATAAAAGAATTAACGCAGCAAAAGCTGCAAATGATGCAGACGTTGAGCTTCAAAATTTAATTGAAGTTTTCAATATGACAAGAGTGAAACTTTCAACTGCAATGCAAGCAGAAGAAAAAGACGAGCAACTTCTAGCTAAATTAGATAAAGAGCTAAAAGAAACTTATACAACTGTTATGGGCAACAAGAATATGCTTGAGTTTAACGATGCAAAACAAGATATTGATAAGCTTATGAATCAAATTAACACTATTTTAGTTGCTGCTGTTAATGGTGAAGATCCAGAAACTTGTGAAGCAGAATCACATTCTTGTGGCGGAAGCTGCTCTAGCTGTTCAGGCTGTCACTAATATTTATTTCAATTAAGGAGGAACCCACATTGGCCAATCTATCACCGATGATGCAACAGTATCTTGATATTAAAAGTCAACATAAAGATCATGTTTTGTTTTTTCGTTTAGGAGATTTTTATGAAATGTTCTTTAATGACGCAATTAACATTTCAAAAGAGCTTGAATTAACTTTAACAGGTCGTGACTGTGGTATGCCTGAAAGGGCGCCAATGTGTGGTATTCCTTATCATAGCAGTGAAGGCTATATTAAAAAGCTGATTGAAAAAGGCTATAAAGTGGCTATATGTGAGCAGGTTGAAAACCCTGCTGATGTAACCAAGGGAATCGTGAAAAGGGAAGTAATTCGAGTAGTTACACCCGGAACAGTTATTGAGAATTCCCTTTTATCCGAAGAACAAAACAACTATATTGCCTCTATTATTATTGATAATAAGGCATTTGCTATCTGCTTCGCAGATATATCTACCGGTGATGTTTATTTAACCGAGCAAAAAACATCAAATGTTTCAGTAGAAGTAATAACTGAATTATCAAAATTCATGCCGACTGAAATATTATTTAATGAAAATTTAGTGTCCCTAAAAGAAATAGGGGAGTTTATTAAAAATAAACTTTCAACTGTATGCGAGATGTATGACAATGAAGTCATAGAAAACAGCGTATGTATTAATGAAATATTGAATCATTTTAAAGGCCAAACTTTAGAAGATTTAAGTCTAACCGAAAAACCACTCGCAATGAAAGCTTTGGGTGGTCTAATTAACTATGTAAATAAAACCCAAAAAAACGGTGCGCAGCGAATTGTAAAAGTAAATATCTATAAAGAAAATCAGTATATGGGTATTGACATAACTGCAAAACGCAACCTTGAAATTACAAAAACAATGCGTTCAGGTGAAAAGCGTGGAACGTTACTATGGGTATTAGATAAAACAAAAACAGCAATGGGCAAACGATATATTCGCAAAGCATTAGAGCAACCTCTTGTTTCTTTAAGCGAAATTACAAGACGTCAAAATGCAGTGCAGGAATTATATCAAAACAGCTTTATTCGTGAAGAATTGGCGGAAGCATTAACAAATGTTTATGACTTAGAGCGATTGATGACAAGAGTTGTATATGGTTCAGTTAGTCCTCGTGAAATAAGGGCATTGGCATTTACAATTTCTCATTTGCCAAAAGTCAAAGAAATTGCTAACAGATTTCAATGTAATTACTTGAGTGATGTTAATGCAAATTTAAACACGCTTGAAGAAGTATATGCGTTAATCGATAACGCAATTGTTGACGAACCTCCTATTACATTGAAAGATGGCGGTGTAATTAAAACAGGATTTCATTCACAATTAGATGAATATCGTGATTTATGTAACAATGCAAAAGGCTATATTGCAAATATAGAAGAAAAGCAACGAGAAGAAACAGGAATTAAAAATTTAAAAATAAGCTATAATCGTGTATTCGGTTATTACATAGAAGTTACCAAATCTAATTTAGATATGGTACCAGAAACATATATCAGAAAACAAACTCTGGCTAACTGTGAACGTTATATTACACAAGAGCTAAAAGACTTAGAAACAAAAGTATTAAGTGCAAGCGATAAAATTCAAGCCTTAGAAGCCGAAATTTTTGATGAAATCAGAAAATTTGTAGCTTCAAAAATTGATGAAATTCAGCAATCTGCAAGTGCAATTGCCAAGCTTGATTTTATTCTATCCTTAGCAACGGTAGCCCAAAATAATAATTATGTATGTCCTACTATTCAATTGAGTGGAGAAATAACGATTAAAGATGGTCGACATCCCGTTGTAGAACAGATGTTAAAAGACTCTTTGTTTGTTCCAAACGATACGTTGCTGGATAACAAAGAAAATAAAATGCTGATTATTACAGGTCCGAATATGGCTGGTAAATCTACATATATGCGTCAAGTTGCCGTTATTACCATTATGGCTCAAATAGGCAGCTTTGTACCTGCAAGTAGTGCAACAATCAGCATTTGTGATAAAATATTTACTCGTGTAGGCGCTTCCGACGATTTAGCGGCAGGTCAATCTACTTTTATGGTAGAAATGAGTGAGGTTGCGCATATCTTAAAAAATGCTACATCCAACAGCTTGGTTATTCTTGATGAAATAGGAAGAGGTACTTCTACCTTTGACGGCATGAGTATTGCAAAGGCAGTAGTATCTTATATTGCCCAAAATAAAAAGCTTGGTTGTAAAACTTTATTTGCTACTCACTATCATGAATTAACGGCTATGGAAAATGAAATCGAAGGCGTTAAAAACTATAATATTGCTGTAAAGAAACGTGGAGATGATATTACATTTTTACGCAAAATTATACGCGGTGGAGCAGATGACAGCTATGGTATAGAAGTTGCAAAATTAGCTGGTATTCCGCAAGCTGTTGTTACTCATGCAAAACAAATACTTGGGGAGTTAGAACATCTAAATCCTGAAATTAAATTTGTAAAAAACGAAAGCAAAGAAAACGATGAAATCGAGTTTTCGCAAATGAGCTTTGAAAGTGAAAGTAACCATATCATCATAGATAAATTAAACGATTTACAAATTGACACATTAACACCAATAGAGGCTTTGAATGTGTTATACGAATTAAAAAAATTAGTGTAGGAATTTTTAAAGGAGGCGATAGCTGTGGGAAAAATCAATATTTTGGATAAGAACATATCTGAATTGATTGCAGCGGGAGAAGTAATCGAACGACCTGCATCTATCGTAAAAGAACTGGTGGAAAATGCAATTGATGCCGGTTCAACTGCAATAACAATTGAAATCAAACGTGGTGGTATCAGCTATATTCGAATTACGGATAATGGATGTGGATTTGAAAAAGAAGATATACCGGTAGCTTTTAAACGTCATGCTACTAGTAAAATTACGTCGACAGATGATTTGGACTGCATTGCTACACTTGGCTTTCGTGGTGAAGCATTAGCTTCAATTGCGGCAGTTTCTAAGATGGAGCTTACCTCAAAAACAATATCGGAGCAATTTGGAAGCAGTATTTACTTAGAGGCAGGCGAAGAGGTTTCGTTTGAAGAAGCAGGATGTCCTGACGGAACAACAATGATAGTTAAGGACTTATTCTATAACGTTCCTGCAAGATTAAAATTTCTAAAAAAAGATATTTCCGAGGCTAATGTTATTTGCGGTATTGTGGATAAATTAGCTTTATCCAACCCTCATATTTCGTTCAAACTGATTAGCGATAACAAAGTTAAGCTTCATACCCCAGGTAATGGGGATATGCTCTCAGCTATTCATGCTGTATTTGGAAAGGACTTTTCCGGTGCGCTGATTCCTGTAGATTATGAATACAATGGAGTACAAGTTACCGGCTACACCTCAAAAGCTAACGCCAGCAGACCAAATCGAGCAATGCAGCATTTCTTTGTAAATACAAGATATGTTCGTTCTAAAGTATGTACTGCCGCAATAGAAGAGGGCTATAAAAATGCAATTATGATAGGAAAATTTCCGTTTTGCGTTTTAGATGTTAAAGTGCCTTTTAATAGCGTGGATGTGAATGTACATCCTGCAAAAATAGAAGTTCGCTTTACAAATGAACGATCAGTATTTGATGCAATTTATTTTGCAATCAAGTCTTCACTGGCTAAGACCGATCATTTAACGAACGCAATACAATCGAATAAAAATCTTGCAAATGCACAGCTTTTGTCAAAATTTAAAAATGAAGAATCAGAGCAAATTAAAATAAATGTTGAAAAACCGAAAGAACCAATCGTATATCAACCTAAGATGCAAGCGCAGTCTACAGCACAAGTATTTAGTACAAAGGCTGAATATGAAGTACAAGTAAAAAAGCCAACTCACAAAGAAGTTGTTGTTCAAAAAGAAGATAATCATACAGTGTCCAATGATTTATCTCAATTTCAATATATCAATCCAGAAAGCTTGAAGCCAAAAGCAGTATCCAAAAAGGAAAGTGATATTCCAATTATAAAGTTGGAACAACCAATTGAGGAAGAAAAAGAAATTCAGCAATCAATAATTCATGAAGAACAAGCAGCTCAAGAGTATGATTTGCCAATTCGCATGATAGGGGAACTTTTTAAAACATATATTCTTTTTGAAACTGGCGAGAACTTTATTATGTTAGATAAACATGCGGCGCATGAACGTATTTTATACGAAAAATTAAAAAAGTCAATTTTAACGGAACAAAAACAAATGCTGCTGAAACCGATAATTGTAAATTTATCTTCAGCTGAGTTTAATGCCCTAATTGCAAACGAAGAGCTGCTAAATTCTATGGGATTTGTTTTTGAAGAGTTTGGAGCAAATACTGTAGCTGTACGTGAAGTACCATTAGTATTATCCCATTATGATATTCAGACTATATTATTGGACATTGCGGTAAAACTAAGTGAGAATAAGCGTGATGTATCAAGTGGTGTTTATGAAAATCTACTGCATTCTATTGCGTGTCGTTCGGCAATCAAGGCGAATGATACAAATTCAATTGAGGAATTGAATGAGTTAATTCGAATGGTAATTACAAATGATGAAATCAGAAATTGTCCTCATGGAAGACCAATAGTCACTATGTCTTCTAAATATGAAATTGAAAAGCAATTCGGCAGAATTTAATTTTTAATAATGGAGAACTGAAATTGAATAAAATACCGATTATTGTAGTTGTAGGTCCAACTGCGTCCGGAAAAACAAGCCTAGCAGTTCATGTTGCAAAAAAATACAATGGTGAAGTTATCTCGGCAGATAGTATGCAAATTTATAAAGAAATGAATATTGGTACAGCAAAACCAACTATTCAAGAAATGGATGGCGTGCCGCACCATTTGATAGACTTCTTAGAACCAAATCAATCCTTTAGCGTTGCAGATTATGTTGCACTAGCTCATAAAGTGATTGCAGATATTTATTCCCGAAAAAAGATACCTGTAATTGCGGGTGGAACAGGACTGTATGTCGCATCACTGTTGAATAATATTCAATTTAGTGAAACTCAAAGTGATGATACGATACGTAATAAACTCTATTCATTTGCAGAACAAAATGGTGCAGAGGCATTACATCAAAAGCTGATGGATATTGATCCTGTTTCAGCAACAGCAATTCATCCCAACAATATACCTCGTGTGGTAAGGGCGATTGAGCTTTATGAATTAACGGGTATCACTATGGAAGAGCATCAACGTAACAGTAGATTAGTTCCTTCAAAATATAATGCGTTAAAAATAGGGTTGAATTATAAAGATAGAAGCATATTATATCAACGAATTAACCAACGAGTGGATTTAATGATACAAGATGGGTTATTAGAAGAAGCAAGTACAATATTATCTAGTGAATATGCTTCTACTGCAATGCAAGCCATAGGCTATAAGGAGTTATCGCCATATTTTAACGGATTATTATCTTTAGATCAAGCTATTGCAAATTTGAAACAACAAACTCGTCGATATGCCAAACGCCAACTAACATGGTTCCGTAGAGATGATGAAATTCAATGGTTTTATCCAGATGAATATGAAAATATACAATTATTACAAAAAAATATTGATAATTCTATAGATAATTTTATTAATGTATGTTATGATTAAGATAATTCTATAAGTTTTATAGATTTATAAGACATTTGAAACGACAAAAATAAAGAAGAGGATGAAAATTGTATGAAAAACATTAACCTGCAAGACGTTTTCTTAAACCAAGCTAGAGTTGAGAGAATCGCGGTAACAATTTTCTTAACGAATGGATTTCAGTTTAAAGGCATTGTAAGAGGATTTGATAACTTTACAATTGTACTGGATTGTGACGGTAAGCAAAATCTAGTATATAAGCATGCTGTATCTACAATTATCCCAGCAAGACCAATTTCTATTTTAGAGTCAGCAACAAAAGAAGAAAATACTAATGAAACGCAGAGCAAATAATTTATGAATTCCTTAGCATCAAAAATAGTAGCAGTTGTAATATCACTTTTGTTATTCGCTTATGTTGGATATCAAGCGTATGTCAGCTTTTATAAACCATATGAAACGGAAATTGTAAAAGAAGGAACCTATATCTACGATGTAGACCTTGATGGATTTTTTGTCCGAGACGAAACTGTTTTAGATACAAAAAAACAAGGTGTTGTAAGTTATAGGTTTAAAAATGCTGATAAAATTCCAAAAGATGCAACCATAGCTCGAATGTATGAAAACGAAAGTGACTTGTACAACTTAAGAAAAGTAGAAAAACTAAAAGAACAAAAATCAATTCTTCAAGAAGCCTTAAAAACAAAGAACACAGAGCAACTCGATGTAATCAGCAATCAAGTAAGTGCAAGCCAATTAGATTTATTAAAACAAGTTGATGATGGCAACCTCACTAACCTGAATAACACCTATAAAGACTTGCTGCTTAACATCAATAAAAAAGAGCTGAGTATCAACAAAAATGCGAATATCTCCGAAACAATAACTAATATCGATAATCAAATAACCAAGTTAACTTCGGAGATATCCAATAAAAATATCGATGTAACTACAAATAAAGCCGGTTATTTTTGTAATTATGTTGATGGATTTGAAACAGTGTTTACATTAGATTCTTTAAAATCCATATCCATCAATGATGTACAAGAAAAGCTTAAAAATAAGAAAACGCAACCGCAAGAGAATGTAGGACGCATTCAATCTGATACTACATGGCACTTTGTTTCTTTAATTGACGCTAAAGATGCGGAGTCTTTTGCTAAAGGACAAGCTGTTACGTTAAAATTCAGCTCCAAAGTGTCAAAGAAAGTCACTGCAACTGTGGTTGATGTTATTTCTGAAAAAGATAATAAAAAGAGCGTGGTTGTATTTACTGGAAATTTCTTTGATGAAGATATTTCAACTATGCGATTTGAAAAGCCAAAAGCAATTATGAAATCATATTCCGGAATTCAAATACCAAAAGAAGCTATTCGAGTTGAAAATGGCAAAAAGGGTGTATATACTCTATTAGGAAAAACGGTTCGTTTTCGTTTGGTTGATCCGGTTTATGAAGATAATGATATTCTTGTAAGCAAGTCCAATTCGGATACCAAATATGTTTCTGTTTATGATAAAGTAATTACTAAAGGGAAAGATTTACATGAAACAAAATGATCAGAATAAGCTTCTTGAGCGTCTAAAAAATATTCAAGATCAGGTAGCAGAAAGCTGTCTCAAATCAAATAGAACGTTAAATGATGTCAATATTATGGCGGTAACCAAAACGGTACCGCCAGAATTTGTAAATTTAGCAATTGATAATGGAATCAACCTAATTGGTGAAAACAAAGTACAAGAATTTCTATCAAAATATGAAGATTATCATATAAAAAAGCAAGGAATTCATTTTATTGGACACTTGCAAACAAATAAGGTTAAGTATATAATAGATAAGGTAAACATGATTGAATCAGTCAGCTCTTTTAAATTGGCAAATGAAATTAACAAAAGAGCAAAAGAGAACAATTTGTTTATGAACATTTTATTAGAAGTAAACATTGGACAAGAACCGTCTAAACAAGGTTTAATTCCAACCGAAGTTATGAATATTGCCGAGCAGATTACTCAATTAACAAATGTTAAATTGTGTGGGGTTATGTGTATACCTCCAAAGGACAATACAGAATTTTATTTTGACAAAATGAATACATTATTTAATCATTTAAAAGATGCTCATTTAGAAAATAGCTGTATTCGCTATTTATCTATGGGGATGTCTTCGGATTATCAAATGGCAATAAAGCATAATTCCAATATCGTCAGAATTGGTAGTGCATTATTTGGAGAAAGAAATATTGGAGGTTAGTACTATGGGTTTAGTAGACAAATTTAAGGGAATGTTTGTTTCATTGGATGACGAATATGAAAACGAGGTAGAGTTTATGCCAACTTCAAAAAAAAGCGAACCTGATTATCATTCTTATGAAGAAGCAGAAATTGAGAAAAAAGCAAATAAAGTTGTTAATATACATGCTACTACACAATTACAAGTGATTTTAGTTAAACCGGAACAATTTGAAGATGCAAGTACAATTGCAGATCATTTAAATGCCAAAAGAACTGTTGTATTAAATTTGGAATCTGCTACAAAAGAATTATCAAGAAGATTGATTGACTTTTTGAGTGGTGTTGCATATGCAAACAACGGTCAAATTAAGCGTGTAGCAAACAGTACTTTTATCATAACGCCTTATAACGTTGATATTATGGGCGATTTAATTGATGAATTAGAAAACAATGGTGTTTATTTCTAAATATGAATTCAAATAACCTTGAGATAGCAAAGCAAGATGAATATTTAAAAGCAAATATCAGTAATATGGTGAGTGCTGCTAAATATAAAAATCAAGTAAAGTTTACAGGATTTTTAGATGAACGCCAACAGTTAATTGCACAACAGCAGCTTTCAAAATTACGTTACGGCAATTTCATTTTTTATGGTGGAACAGATAATTGCGACCGCAATGTGCTTGGAATTTTTCCCGAGGATATTGAGGCCAGTTTTGATATGTTTCCGATTGATAAAATTCAACTATCATTTAGCAATCGAAATGAAATTTCTCATCGAGATTGTTTAGGCTCACTAATGGGACTTCAATTAGAGCGAACCTGTATTGGCGATATTCTAATTGATACTGATAAAGTCTTGTTTTTTGTAATGAATACAATTTCCGATTTTATATTAGTAAATCTAAATAAAGTGGGAAAGGTAAATGTTACACCATCATTATCAGAGAGTTGTAATATTGAAAAAATTGATAAATATGAAGAAATAAATGGGACTGTTGCTTCTTTGCGCTTAGACTGTATTGTGGCTTTGTTACTTGCAAAAAGTAGAACAATATCCGTTGAAACAATTGTTTCTGGGCGCGTAAAAGTAAATTACTTTGATGTGGATAATATATCTTATATTGTAAAACCCAATGATGTAATTACTATTAGGGGAAAAGGAAAATATATTATCGGCGATGATTTGAAATTAACGAAAAAAAGTAGATATTTTATAGAGGTTAAAAAGTTAATATAAGGAGGGCTTGGCTTAATGACAGGAAAACAGATACTAGAAGAAGAATTTGAAAAATCAGGCATGAGAGGCTATCGTGCCGATCAAGTAGATGCGTTTTTACAAACCGTTGCTACATATGTTGATGACGTGAATGCTAAAAATGAAGATTTAACATATAAATTACAAATACTAGCTGATAAAATTGAAGAATACAAAAAAGATGAAGAAAGTATTCGGGAAGCTTTATTAGGTGCGCAAAAGCTAGGTTCTTCTATTTTAAACGAGGCAAAAGCAAAAGCAGAAGCAATAACAAAAGAAGCAAAATCAACTTCGGATGAATTGCTTTCTCAAGCAAAAACAAAAGTAGAGATTATGACAAAAGATTCTTTGCATAAAGCCAATATGGAAATTATCTCAATAAAGAAAGAAACCGATTGGGAACAAAGAAAACTAGATGCTATGAAGATGGAGGTAAGTAATTTTAGATCTGCCATTTTGAAGCAATATAAAAATCATTTAGATTTGTTATCTAATTTACCAAGTTTAGAGCAACCTAATAATGAACCCCCAATTGAGAAAAAACAGCCTGTTGAAGTACAACCAAAAGAAACATCAACAGAAGAGGTAGTAGAAGAAAAATCAGAAACTATTGCTTCTGAAATGCAAACAATAACCTCTGCTATTGTTGATTCAGATAATAATATTGAAGAGGATTCCAAAGAACATACTCGTGAATTTAATGGATATCGTAATTCTGTTACTGCTCCATTGGATTTAGATGAAAAAGAAAAAGAGCAATTGAAAAACGAGTTTAATTCTCGTTTGCAAAGAAAGAATAACATTATCGAAAAATATGGTGAATTAGCGTTTGGAACGCATAAAGATAGTAATTTATAATCAAGGAGAGAAACAAATTAATGGCACAGGATTACAATAATACGTTGAACCTTCCGCAATCTGAATTTCCTATGCGTGGAAATCTACCAAAAAGGGAACCAGGAATGCTAGCTGAGTTCGAAAAAAATGAACTTTACTACAAACTAATGGAGAAAAATGAAGGCAAACCTTTATACGTTCTACATGATGGACCTCCATATGCAAACGGTGATATACATCTAGGACATGTTTTGAATAAAGTTTTGAAAGACATCGTTGTAAAACATAAAAATATGACTGGATTTAAGGCTCCATATGTTCCTGGTTGGGATACACACGGACTTCCTATCGAGTTAAAAGCATTGAAAAAAGACGGCGTTGATCCTACATCTATTGATGCTATTTCTTTAAGAAAAATTTGTCAAGAATTTGCTCAATCTTTTGTAGAAAATCAAAAGAATCAGTTTAAACGTCTTGGCGTAATTGCTGACTATAATAACCCATATTTAACTTTAAAACCTGAATTTGAAGCAAAGCAAGTTGAAATTTTCGGCGCAATGGCAAAGAAAAACTTCATCTATAAAGGCTTAAAACCGGTTTACTGGTGTAGTGGATGTGGTACAGCACTTGCTGAAGCTGAAATTGAGTATGCTGAAGATAAATGCAATTCTATCTATGTTAAATTTAACGTAGTTGATGATAAAGGCATATTTGAAAAACTTGGTATCGATAAAAAAGATGTGTACTTTGTAATTTGGACAACAACTACTTGGACATTACCGGGTAACGTTGCAATTTGCTTAGGTCCTGATTATGAATATACACTTGTAAAAGTGAATAATGAATATCTTGTAATGGCAAAAGACTTAGTTGCATCTACTATGAAAGCTGCAAAAATCGAAGAATTCGAAACGGTTGGCAGCTTCAAAGGTAGCGAATTGGAATACATGAAAACACAACATCCATTCTTAGATAGACAATCTCTTGTTATCTATGGTGACCATGTAACACTTGAAAGTGGTACTGGTTGTGTTCATACTGCTCCTGGTCATGGTGTTGAGGACTTTGAAGTTTGTAAAAACTACAAAGAGCTTCCAATTGTTGTACCAGTTGACTCAAAAGGTAAGCTAACAAGTGAAGCAGGCGAATTTGCAGGTCTTACAACTGATGCTGCAAACAAAGCTATTGCTAAGAAATTAGAAGAAACCAATAATCTTTTCGCTTTAGAAAAAATTAATCACCAATATCCACACTGTTGGAGATGTAAAGATCCAATCTTGTTCAGAGCTACCGAACAATGGTTCTGCTCAATTGATGGATTTAAGGAAGACGCTTTAAAAGAGATTTCAAAAGTTAAATGGATTCCTGCATGGGGCGAAAAACGTATTGAGAGCATGGTAAAAGACCGTAGCGACTGGTGTATTTCTCGTCAAAGAACATGGGGCGTTCCAATTCCAATTCTTTATTGTAAGGATTGTAATAAACCTGTAGTAAATGATGAATCCATTAAAGCTATTTCAGAGTTATTCAGAAAAGAAGGCTCTAATGCTTGGTATATTAAGAATCCATCTGAATTCTTACCTGCTAACTTTAAATGTGAATGTGGATGTAATGAGTTTACAAAAGAATCCGACATTATGGATGTTTGGTTTGATAGCGGTGTTTCTCATGCTGCTGTTTGCGATGAACGTGATTATCTACAATGGCCTGCAGACTTATATCTAGAGGGTGCTGACCAATACAGAGGTTGGTTCCAATCATCATTATTAACGTCTGTTGCTTGGAGAGGTGTTGCACCTTATAAAGCAGTATGTACTCATGGTATGGTTGTTGATGGTGAAGGCAAGAAACAATCTAAATCTCTTGGTAATGGTATTGCTCCTGAAGAAATTATTAAGCAATATGGTGCTGATATTTTAAGATTATGGGTTGCATCTTCAGATTACCATTCTGACATCCGTATTTCATCTGATATCTTAAAACAATTATCTGAAGCATACAGAAAGATTCGTAATACTGCGAAATATATCTTAGGTAACCTATATGATTTCAAGCCTGATACAGATATGGTTGAAATGAGCAAGTTAACTGATTTAGATAAGCTTGCATTATACAAACTAAATGGTTTGGTTGAAAAAGTAAATACAGCTTATGAAAATTTAGATTTCCATGTTGTATTCCATGCTATCCACAATTTCTGCGTTGTTGATATGTCAAGCTTCTATCTTGATATTATAAAAGACAGATTATATTGTGATGCTGCTAATGGTGATCGCAGACGTTCCGCTCAAACAACAATGTATATTGTTTTAGATGCGTTAACAAGAATGATTGCACCAATCTTAGCGTTTACATCCGAAGAAATTTGGAGCTTTATGCCTCATAAAAAAGCGGATGATGCAGGATCTGTATTATTTAATGAAATGTATCGTTCTATTGATGTAAAAGTTGATAATACTTTTGTTGAAAATTGGGATACTATTTACAACGTAAGAAACGACGTACAAAAAGCACTTGAAATCAAACGTACAGAAAATGTAATCGGTAAATCATTAGAAGCAAAAGTTACTTTATATTGTGATGGCACACTTGCTGATTTATTGAATTCCATGAGTGAAGATTTAGCTGAAATCTTTATTTGTTCTCAAGTTCATATTGAAAACGGTAAAGGCAACTTTGCTGGAGATATGGAAGGTTTATCTGTAACAGTTGAAAGTGCAACCGGTGAAAAATGTGAACGTTGTTGGATTTACAGCGATACCGTAGGCTGTGATAGCGAACATCCAACGCTATGTAAACGTTGCGCAGAAGTTATGAAATAAAAGTTTTGACAAAATTGGCGTTTGAAATATAACGTCAATTTTGTTGTCAAGTTAAGGAGCATAATAAAAAGTGGCTTTTAATATGCTCAATGAAAAGGATGGTCATAAATATGAAATATTTTGCATTATCCTTCTCTTTACTTATAATTGGTCTTGATCAACTATTTAAAGAATTAGCAATTATATATCTCTCACCAATTGCTACACATCCAATTATTGAAGATATATTCCATTTAACCTATGTTGAAAATAAGGGCGCTGCATTTGGTATAATGCAAGGAAAAAAAATCTTTTTAATCGGTGTTACATTTTTAGTTATTATTGCAGCAATTGTGTTTATCTTAATGAATAAGGTGAAAAGTAATTTCTTTTTATGGTCTTTGGCGTTAATTATTGGTGGCGGAGTTGGAAACTTAATCGATAGAGCTTTTAGAGGATTTGTTGTAGATTACCTTGATGTTAGATTAATTAACTTCGCTGTGTTTAACTTTGCAGATTGTTGCGTTGTTGTCGGCACAATTTTAGTTATGATTTATCTGATTTTCTTTGAGGGTAAAAAAGGAAAGACTAGTGTAATAGAAAATAAGATAGTAAAAGCTGATTCTTCAACAGAACTCGGTAGGGATGATAATGAATAACAACTATACATTTGAAACACATGAGAATATGGTTGGTGTTAGGCTTGATGTGTTTTTGGCAAATGAAATGGAGTCACAATCACGCTCCAGTATTCAAAAACTAATTGAAGATGGCAATATCTTAGTAAATAATAAAGTAATTGCTAAAAACTATAAACTAAGAAAAAATGATAGCATTTCAGTAAATATTCCCGAATTATCTGAGCTTGAAGTAACCGCAGAAGATATTCCACTTGATATTGTTTATGAAGACAACGATTTGTTGGTTGTGAATAAACCAAAAGGAATGGTTGTCCATCCAGCAGCAGGAAATTATAACGGTACAATGGTTAATGCTTTAATGCATCATTGTAAAGACTCACTTTCAGGAATTAACGGTGTAATTCGTCCGGGGATTGTTCATCGTATTGATAAAAACACCAGTGGACTTTTGATTGTTGCAAAAAACGATAAAGCACATATCGGTTTATCAGAGCAGATAAAAGAGCACAGTTTTTTAAGGGAATATGAGGCTGTTGTATATGGAAACGTAAAAAACGATAGTGGAACAATTGATTTGCCTATTGGACGCCATAAATTAGAACGAAAAAAGATGTGTGTCACGCAAGAAAATTCTCGAAATGCAATTACTCATTATGAAGTAATTGCTCGTTATCAGGATTTTACTCATATTCGATTACGATTAGAAACGGGGCGTACCCATCAAATTCGTGTACACATGGCATATATCGGTTATCCAATTGCGGGTGACGATGTTTATGGGCCTAAAAAAGTAATCAAAGCGTTGAACGGTCAATGTCTTCATGCGAAAACGATTGGATTTATTCATCCAATAACGAAAGAGCAATTATATTTTTCGAGTGAACTTCCGAATTATTTTAAAAGCTTTATTGATAAAATCAAGAAGGGAAATAACAATGAGGGTTAAAGATATTACCTTAGTTTCTGATTTAGATGGTACAATTGTTCCTATTTCGGGTATTGTATCAGAAAAAAATAAACAAGCCATCAAAAAGTTTCAAGAATTAGGTGGAACCTTTGCAGTTGCAACAGGTCGTTCTCCTATTTCTGCTAAAAGCATATTGGAAGCTTTGGATGTTGATGGCATTATAATAGCTAATAATGGCGCTTTGATTTACGATATCAAAAATAAGAAGAGTTTATGGTGTAAGTATCTAGAGCCAAGTTATAAACAAGTAGTAGCTTATGCAAAGCATCATTATCCTAATGTCGGTATTGAGCTAATTACTGATGATGGTAGATATTATATTGCTTCAAGTAATGAACGTGTTGCAGAAATTATTAGAGGAACAAATTTTTCAGTTAATTATGTTGAAGAGAAAGATTATCCTGATTGCTGCTGTAAAGTTTTATTTGTACCGAATGATGATGAATTCAGACCTTTTGTTGAGGATATGTTAAACCAACGATTTGAAGATATGGAGTTTGTGGAATCCGGTGGAAATTGCTTTGAAATGATGGCAAGTGGCATTTCAAAAGGCTATCCATTTGAGCGACTCATTGGATTTTACAACAAAAAGCTATCTGATTCTGCGGCAATTGGCGATTATTATAATGACGTTGAAATGTTAAAAAAAGCTGCAATCGGAGCAGCAGTAGAGAATGCAGTTAAGGACGTGAAAAAAGCTGCAAATATTATCGTAAAAAGTTGTGAGGACGATGGTCTTGCTGATTTTATTGACTATCTGATAAACAATTCAGAAAAATAAATATTTAAATGGAGGATTTGTAATGGATAAAACACGAAAAAAAGAACTTGAAATCTTAGCATTAAAAGCACGCATGGGTATCATTGAAGGCGTTTATAATGCAAAATCCGGTCATCCGGGTGGTTCACTTTCTTGTGTAGATACTTTGACATATATTTATTTCAACGAAATAAACGTTGACACTAAGAATCCAAAATGGGAAGGCAGAGATCGCTTTGTTCTTTCTAAAGGACATTGTGCACCTGCGTTATATTCAGTATTAGCTTTAAAAGGATTTTTCCCTATCGAAGAATTAAAATCACTAAGAAAAGTTGGTGCTATGCTTCAAGGACATCCTGATATGAAAGGAACACCTGGTGTTGATATGAGCACCGGTTCTTTAGGACAAGGAATATCTGCAGCTTGTGGAATGGCATTATCAGCTAAGTTATCAAATAAAGATTATAAAGTATTTGCAATGTTAGGCGATGGCGAAATTCAAGAGGGCCAAGTATGGGAAGCTACAATGATGGCAGCACACTATAAATTGGATAACTTGGTTGCTGTTGTTGATAATAATGGCCTTCAAATCGACGGACGTATAGATGAAGTTATGTCTCCAAATCCAATTACCGATAAATTTGCTGCTTTTGGATGGCATGTAATTTCAATTGATGCCCATAATTTTGATGAAATTGAAGCTGCATTCAACGAAGCAAAAACTGTTACAGGAAAACCTACTGTAATTGTACAAAAGAGCTTTAAGGGCAAGGGCGTTTCTTATATGCATGATAATGTTGCATGGCATGGTAATGCGCCAAGTGAAGAGCAATATCATATTGCAATGGCTGAATTAAATGAAGCATTAGAAAAAGTACAAGCTGAATAGATATCAACATTTTGCGTGAAATAGAAATGAAGGAGAATGAATATGTCCGATAAAAAGATTGCGACTAGAGATAGTTATGGTGCTGCACTGGTTGAACTAGCACAAGAGGATGAGAATATAGTTGTTCTTGATGCCGATTTAGCTGCTGCTACAAAAACCGGAATGTTTAAAAAAGCATTTCCAGAACGTTTTATAGATTGTGGTATTGCAGAGGCAAATATGTTAGGAGTGGCAGCTGGTCTTGCTACAACAGGTAAAAAAGTATTTGCAAGTTCATTTGCGATGTTTGCCGCAGGAAGAGCTTTTGAGATTATCAGAAACTCAATTGGTTACCCACATTTGAAAGTAAATATTTGTGCTACCCATGCAGGTATATCTGTTGGTGAAGATGGCGCAACTCATCAATGCAACGAAGATATTGCTTTAATGAGAACAATTCCTGGTATGACGATTATTAACCCATCTGATGATGTTGAAACAAAAGCTTGTATGAAAGCATTATTAAGCTATGATGGCCCAGCATATGTTCGTTTAGGCAGATTAGCAGTTCCTGTAATTAACGATCATGAAGATTATAACTTTGAAATTGGAAAAGGCATTGAGTTAGTAAGTGGAAACGATATTACAATCGTGGCTACAGGATTAATGGTAGCTGAAGCACTAAAAGCTGCAGAAACTTTAAAACAAGATGGTATAAATGCTCGTGTGATTAATATTCATACAATTAAACCGTTGGATAAAGAGATTATTTTAAAAGCTGCAAAGGAAACAGGAGTTATTGTGACTGCTGAAGAACACAATATTATTGGTGGTTTGGGAAGTGCAGTGAGCGAAGTTGTTTGTGAAAACAGCCCAATTCCTGTATTAAAAGTTGGAGTAAACGACGTATTCGGTATGTCTGGACCGGCTGTAGAGTTGCTTGTGAAATATGGGTTGACGGCAGACAATATTGTTGCAACTTGCAAAAAAGCATTAACAATGAAATAAACTTTCAGAAGCTGTTCATAAAAATGAACAGCTTCTATTAATATAGAAATCAAGAGAATTATACTAATTTTACTAAATTGACGAAGGTTATTAGCTGGATTTTTTAGTTGCAAATCAGTTGAAAATATTATATAATGAATCCTATAATGTAAATTAAATTATATAATTTGCAAGTTTTGATATAAAAAATTTCAAAAACGGAGTGTTATTATGTTTGAAATAAAGAATAAACGTATTTTAAATGAGAATGTTGTATTATTAGAAGTTTATGCTCCTTTTATTGCCAAAAAAGCTCAAGCAGGTCAGTTTATTATTTTTCGTGTAGACGAAAAAGGCGAGCGTGTTCCTTTAACAATTGCAGATTATGATCGTGAGAATGGTACCATTACAATTATTTTTCAAACAATCGGTAAGTCTACAAAAAGATTAGCTGAGTTAAATGCTGGAGATTATATTTTGGATTTTGTTGGACCATTGGGAAAAGCTTCACATTTTGATGGCGTGAAAAAGGCATGTGTAATTGGCGGCGGCGTAGGCTGCGCAATTGCATATCCACAAGCAAAGCAACTTCATGAAATGGGTGTAGAGGTCGATTTGATTGCTGGATTTAGAAACAAGGATATTGTAATCTTAGAAGATGAAATGAAAGCTGTATCAAATCGTTTGATTATAACAACCGATGATGGTTCTTATGGAAAAAAAGGTTTCGTTACCAACGCTCTACAAGAGTTAATTGATGAAGGCAATCGCTATGATATAGTTATAGCAATTGGGCCGGTTCCAATGATGAAATTTTTATGTGATGTAACAAGACCATATAAGATTCATACAATGGTTTCCTTAAATCCAATTATGATTGATGGTACAGGTATGTGTGGTGGCTGTCGAGTTACAGTTGGCGGTGAAACTAAATTTGCATGTGTAGATGGACCTGATTTCGATGGCCATCTTGTGGATTTTGATGAGCTGATGCGTAGAAACAGCTTTTATAAAAAAGAAGAAACAAGATCTGCTAATTGTAGACTGATGGGAGGAACAGAGAATGCCTAATATGTCTTTGAATAAATTACCTATGCCTGAGCAAGATCCGAATATTCGTAACAAGAATTTTGAAGAAGTCTCATTAGGCTATACGGAAGAGATGGCAATTGAAGAGGCAAATCGTTGCTTAAATTGTAAACATAAGCCTTGTGTAAATGGTTGTCCTGTAAATGTTCGTATCCCAGAATTTATTGCGGAAGTGCAAAAAGGTAATTTTGCCGAGGCTTACCGAATTATTACTTCTACAAATGCTCTTCCTGCAGTATGTGGACGTGTTTGTCCGCAAGAATCCCAATGCGAATCAAAATGCGTTAGAGGAATAAAAGGCGAGCCTGTAGCAATCGGCCGTTTGGAACGATTTGTGGCTGATTGGTATATGAAAAACGGTACAGATAAAATAGAACCTATTGCATCTAATGGCCATAAAGTAGCTGTAGTTGGTGCAGGCCCTGCTGGTCTAACTTGTGCCGGTGACTTAGCAAGAAAAGGCTATGAAGTTACTATTTTTGAGGCATTTCATGATGCCGGCGGCGTTTTAATCTATGGTATTCCTGAATTTAGACTCCCAAAAGATATCGTAAAAAGAGAAATTGAAAAGTTGAAACAATTAGGCGTTAAAATAATGACTAACATGGTTATGGGAAAAGTTTTATCAGTAGATGAGCTCTTTGAAATGGGCTATGAGTCTGTATTTATTGGTTCTGGTGCTGGACTTCCAAGTTTTATGGGAATAGAAGGCGAAGGTTTAGTTGGAGTATATTCTGCAAATGAATTCTTAACTCGTATTAACCTAATGAAGGCTTATAAAGAAGACTACGATACACCAATTAAGAAAAGCAGAGCGGTTGCTATTGTTGGCGGCGGTAATGTCGCAATGGATGCTGCACGCTGTGCAAAACGTCTTGGAGCAGAACATGTATACATTGTATACAGACGTTCAGAAGAAGAAATGCCAGCAAGATTAGAAGAAATTCATCATGCAAAAGAAGAAGGCATTGAATTTATGCTATTAACGAATCCAAACCGTATTATTGGTGATGAAAATGGTCTTGTTTGCGGTATGAAATGCGTAAAGATGGAACTTGGAGAGCCAGATGCATCAGGAAGACGCAGACCAGTTGAAATAAAAGGCTCTGAATTTATTGTTGATGTAGATAGTGTTATTATTTCAGTTGGAACATCTCCAAACCCACTTATTCGTTCTACCACAGAAGGTTTAGAAGCAAACAAAAGAGGATGCTTGGTTGCTGATGAATCTATGAAAACAACAAAAGAAGGCGTTTATGCTGGTGGTGACGCCGTTACAGGTGCTGCTACTGTAATTTTAGCAATGGGTGCCGGTAAAACTGCTGCAGAATCTATTGATCATTACATTCAAAATCAATAATGTTTACAGTTTATTATTGATTTCAATCAGTTATTACGATATAATAGTTCTTATATAATAAATGGAGGTTTAAATATGGGTGGACAAACTGGAGCTTTAATGTTACAATTAGGCTCATTCGCTTTAATCATTGCTGTTTTTTACTTTGTTTTAATCAGACCACAACGTAAAAAAGATAAACAAATTCAACAAATGCGTAACAATATTCAAGTAGGTGATGAAATTATCACTGTTGGCGGTATTGTTGGTATTGTTGTAAGTATTAAAGAAGATACTGTATTGCTTGAAACTGGTGGCGACAGAACTAAAGTTAGAATTAAACGTTGGGCAATTCAAACAAATGAAACTGTTCATGATGATGGACCAAGCGTATAATTTAAAATGCAGTTTTGCGTTGAATTAAATAGTTAAATAGTATTAAATAACTCCTCCTTTGAATATATTTTAATAGTGTATTTAAGGAGGAGTTTTTGTGGATAACTTGAAGCATGGCAAGAATAGTAATCTTGGTAAACATACAAAGTTGACTTTATTGAGCGTTTTAATTGGCGAAGTTGTAACCATTCTGCTAATCATGTTGTTTTCCATTGTGATGTGTAAAATAGATATTCCAATTCTAGTTGCAGATATGATTATTATTTTTGTTGCGGCTTTAGGCGGATTTATTGCGGGTTATATGAATGGCAGAATGATAAAAGAAAAGGGAATGCTATATGGTGCTGCATGCGGTACAATTATGGCTTTGCTACTGCTTATAATGAAATTGATTTTTTGTGATCCTGTTCCAACTTGGCTGACATTAGCTAAATTGTTGCTCATGGTAGTTTTATCTGCTGTTGGCGGAATTGTTGGCGTAAATAAAAAATCAAAACGTATTAAATATTGATTTTTTCTATTGTATGTGATAAAATTAGAATATAAACATCAAAAGGAGTCGCGATATGAAACATATTAAAACATTAAATAAAGCAAATTTAAAGAAATCTGCTGCTAAAGGCGGTTGCGGAGAGTGTCAAGCATCTTGTCAATCTGCTTGCAAAACATCTTGTACCGTTGCAAATCAAAAATGCGAAAAATAACGAAACGAAGGGACAGATAATGTCCCTTTATTTTATGTATTTTACAATTATTATGGAGGAACAGAATGATACATAAATATAAATTAAATGGATTTAATATCGTAGTGGACGTAAATAGTGGTGCGGTTCATGTAATAGACGATTTATCCTATGAAATGCTTGACTATATCTCAGCACCATTAGCAGATGAGCTAGCAGATGATGTGGTTTCTAAGCTATCAAATAAATATGCAAAGCAAGACATATTGGAATCTTTCGCTGAACTAAAAGAATTGTATGACAATGAGTTGCTTTTCTCAAGCGATGATTACGAAAAGTTTGCGAATATGATGGTTTCTGCACCGGTAAAAGCAATGTGCTTACACGTAGCACACGACTGTAATTTACGCTGCAAATATTGCTTTGCTTCAACAGGAGATTTTGGCGTAGGAAGAAAGCTTCTTGACGAGTCTACCGGTAAGATGGCAATTGATTTCTTGCTTGAAAATTCAAAGGGCAGAAAAAATATAGAATTAGATTTCTTTGGCGGCGAGCCATTGATGAATATGGAAGTTGTAAAATCAATTGTAGAATATGCAAGAAGCAAAGAAAAAGAATATAATAAAAACTTCCGCTTTACAATTACAACAAACGGCGTATTGCTGAATGACGATTACATAGATTTCATCAATAAAGAAATGTCAAATGTTGTTTTATCCCTTGACGGAAGAAAAGAAATAAACGATTTACTTCGTCCAACATCCAATCAAAAAGGTAGTTACGACATTATTGTACCAAAATATCAAGAATTGGTTGAAAAACGTGGGCATGACCAATACTATGTTAGAGGAACTTTCACCAAACACAATTTAGATTTTGCAAAAGATGTCATGCACTTAAACGAGCTTGGTTTTGATCAAATTTCAATTGAACCAGTTGTATCTGCTGATACAAAGGATTATGCAATTACCGAAAAAGAGTTGCCTAGAATTTTTGAAGAATATGAAGATTTGGCGAAGCAAATGATTGAAAAGAAAAAAGAGGGTAAAGGCTTTAACTTCTTCCATTTCATGTTGGATTTAGATCAAGGCCCATGTGCAATTAAACGTCTTCGTGGATGTGGCTGTGGTAACGAATACGTAGCGGTAACTCCTGACGGCGATATCTATCCATGTCATCAATTTGTTGGTATGGAAGAGTGGAAAATGGGTAGCTTGTATGATGGCAGCTTTAATAAAGAAATGAAAGCTAATTTTGCAAAAGCAAATGTATATAACAAATCCGAATGTAAAGAGTGCTGGGCGAAATTCTATTGTAGTGGTGGCTGTAACGCTAACAATTTGCAATATGCAGGCGATATTTTGAAACCACATAAGATTTCATGTGAGATGCAAAAGAAACGTTTAGAATGTGCAATTATGATGAAAGCAGCTTTGGCATAATATTTTATTGTCAAGACAGTATAAAAGGATGGTAATTATGAATAAAGTTGGATTTATTGGCGCAGGTAATATGGCAACTGCAATTATATCCGGAATTACAAAAGCAAAAATGAATGTTGAGCTATATGCTTATGATGTGGATTTTGAAAAAGCAAGTGCTTTGGCAAAGTTTCAAGTACATGCGTGCAACAGTATATTAGAGATGGTAAAAGATATCGATTTTCTATTCTTATCTGTGAAACCGCAAAATTTTTCAGAAGTGCTAACTGAAATCAAAGGGCATCTATCCAAGTATACTGTTATTGTTTCAATTGCTGCAGGTATCACCCAAGAGTATATTGCAACCATTTTGGGTTTTGATGTAAAGGTAGTTCGTGTTATGCCAAACACGCCGTTATTGCTTGGTTTTGGTGCATCTGCATTATCACATAACAGCCAAGTTACTGCTGATGAATTTAACTTTGTTCAACAAATTTTTAATAGTGCCGGAATATCCGAGGTCGTTTCACCTGATAAAATGAACGAGGTAATTGCGATTAATGGCAGTACTCCTGCGTTTATTTATGAATTTGCTCGCTGTTTTATTGAATATGGAAAAAGCGTTGACCTTGATGAAAAAGTATGTTTGAACTTATTTTCTCAAACACTTATCGGTAGTGCGAAAATGATGATGGAATCCGGATATACCATCGAAGAGCTGATTCAAATGGTATCTTCAAAAGGCGGAACTACAATAGCAGGATTAGAGTCTTTTAAAGACTCAGGTTTGCAAGATGTAGTAACAGATGCTTGTAAAAAATGTGTAAATCGTGCATATGAACTTTCTAAGTAATATTTTATGGATTCTTAACATATATATTGAAAAAAAGTGTTAGGATGATTATATTGCGTAGGACAAGTTTTCATGACCATTCACTTGGTCACGACAATTCAATTGGTAAAAATAATTATATTTTTTTGGCGATTATACTTTTATTTATCGTAGGTATGATTTACGGCACTTTGCTTATTAAGTCTCAATCAGGTAGTTTGCTAAAACAGCTGAATATTATTACAAAGGAATATGTAGGATCTCATCGAACCCAGAGTATTATTTCTTTAATGATAAATTCATTCTTGTCTTCTGCGCTATTTTTGGTTATTCCTTATCTTTTAGGATATAGTGCAATCGGTCAAGCAGGAACGTTATTTGTTCCGTTGTTCAAAGGATTAGGGCTTGGGGCAACGTTAGGTAATTTGTATTTAACATATGGTTTAAAGGGAATAGGCTATAGTGCTTTAATTATCGTTCCGCAAACTGCAATAGCGCTTTTTGCAATTATTATTGGGTGCAGAGAATCAATAAAGCTTTCTAATATGTTTTTCATCAGTATTTTACCGGACCGAGAAAAAATGGTTACCTCAAGTACTGTGAAAATGTATAATATAAAATTCTTAATTTTATTATCTTTTATTGTGCTCTCTGCTCTTGTCGATGCGACATTTGTTGCGTTGTTTTCAGGAATTTTTCAGATATACTAAAAAAATAGGAGGTTAAAAATGGCTGGATTTTTAGGCATGGGGAATTTCACAAAGCCCGGCAAAGGCATAAAAAAAGGTGCTGATGAGAAAAAGCGTTTCTTTCAATTTTTTGATTTGTATTTTCGAAAGTTTGGAAGCCTAATAAAATTAAATTTAATATTTATTTTATTTTGTCTACCGATTTTTACAATCGGACCTGCAACAGCAGGAATGATGAAAGTAATTCGTTATTATAACGAGGGTAAACCTGTATTTTTATTTTCGGATTTTTGGGATGCATTTAAGCAAAACTTTGGTCAAAGCTTTTTGATGAGTATTGTGAATGGAATTATAGCCTCAGCTTGCTATACTTCTTTAGTGTTCTATTATGGTAAGATGTTAAATAGTTGGGGATATGCAATTCCGTTAGGCATTATTGCAATATTATCAGTTTTATTTATCATGATGAATTTTTATACTTATTTATTGATAGTAACGGTAGATTTAAAGTTTATTGCTTTATTAAAGAATGCGTTCTCAATGATAATCTTAGGAATAAAATCTAATTTCTTTACGATTATCTTTACTGGTTTGGTTGTAGCTATCTGTTTCATAATTCCAATTGGAGGATGGCTTTTATTAGCGATAGTAGGCTTTTCGACTATTGGTATGATAATATGTTTTAATTCATTTCAACATATTTATAGCTATTTAATAAAGCCATATTATGATAGCAATGGATTGGAAAATCCGTATGAAAAAACTGAGGATACTGATTCGATCTTTGAAGATGCAACTTAAATTATATATACAAGAAAAAGGCTTTTATCAGTGAAACTGATAAAAGCCTTTTTGTTTATGGTCATAAAGTGAAACTAAGTATTATTATGTTTTACTTTTTTAAATTTCACAGTATCTAGTAATAAGAATAAACCACCTGCTATAATAATGATTAAAGAAATGAATTGTGAGGTAGATAAGAATCCGCCTACATTCCCTCGATAATCGTTTCTAAAATATTCTATAATAAATCTACCAATACTATATAATATTAAATAAACAGCTCCAACTTTGCCGGCTTTTCGTTCTTTTTTAGCATACACTAACAGAATTGCCATGATTAAAAAATCTCCTGCGCTTGAAAACAACTGAGTCGGAATAAGTTTAACTCCATTCGGTGCAATTTCGGAATTATGAAATGTAACGCCGAAAAAAGAATTTGTTTCTTTTCCATAACAGCATCCCGCTAAGAAACATCCAATTCGGCCAAATCCTTGAGCCAATGCAACAGATGGAATCATTAGATCAAAATAATTTAAGAAGTTAATTTTTTTGATTCTGCAATAAAGTATAGCTGCAATTAACCCACCAATTATTCCACCATATACTACGAATCCGCTACCTGAGAAGAAACTCATAGGATTTTCGAGGAATGTTGGTAATTCAACAATACAATATAGTATTTTCGCTCCTAAAAAGCCGAAGACCATGCATAATATGATGATGTTAAGAACATGGTCTGTGTTCAGACCTTTTGATTTTGTTCTTTTAGTGGCTAACAGTATGGCAAATAGAATACCTATGCTAATCATTACCCCATAACTATGAATGGTTAATGAGCCTATACGAAATAAATCGTTATACATGAAGATCAACCCTTTCTAAATAGCTTTGCGATTACGTATAAAAACGGCTATAGTGTCTTCATGAGTTCTTTTAGATACTTCTTAAAGTTTTCGCCGATTTCCTTGTGATTTAAACCGGTTTCTACAATCGCTTCAAGAACGCCAAGTTTATTGCCCATATCGTAGCGTTTGCCTATGAAGTCTACTCCAACCATACCTTTAGTCTGTGCTAGTATTTTCATAGCGTCAGTTAGCTGATATTCGCCGCCTGCACCCTTTGGAATGGTTTCAAGTATATCAAAAATTTCAGGAGGTAACACACATCTTCCTAAGATAGAATATAGGGAAAGAACGTCTTGTTGAGTGGCTGGCTTTTCTATCATATCTGTTACTTTATATAGATTGTCATGGAATAGGTCGACTTTAAGAGAAGAGTATTTATAAATATCATCTGCATCAACGGTTTTAATTCCTACGCAGCCAAGTCCAAATTCATCATATGCTTGCATAAGTTGTCCACATACAGGATTATCTCCCATAATAACATCATCGCCGTATAGCACAGCAAATGGCTCATTACCGACGAATGATTTGGCACACATAACCGCATGGCCTAAGCCTTTCGTTTCTTTTTGACGTATAAATGTAATGTTTGCAAGGTTTGCAATGTCTACAACTTCATTATACATTTCTTGTTTGCCGCTTGCCAGTAAACGACCTTCTAATTCTGGGGAACGATCAAAATGATCTTCCATAATAGTTTTGCCTCTACTGGTTATAATACAAATATCTTCAATACCGCTTTTAACTGCTTCTTCAACAATATATTGAATAGCAGGCTTATCTACGATAGGCAACATTTCTTTTGGCATAGACTTTGTAGCAGGCAATACCCTTGTGCCTAAACCGGCAGCTGGAATAATCGCTTTTTTAACTTTCATCTGAATAACCTCCAAGTTGATGTAATTATTTAATAATTTTAACATATATTTTATAATAGTTCAATGCAAAATTCCAGGAAGAAGTTTCCTTAAAAAAATAGCTGTTTTTTTCAGAAAAAGTATTGACTTATGGATATATCTTTGGTATACTATAACACGTTGCTGATGGATAACATTCAAACGCAAAGCAATGCGGGTGTAGTTCAATGGTAGAATTCCAGCCTTCCAAGCTGGTCGCGTGGGTTCGATTCCCATCACCCGCTCCATTTTTTTGCTTATTTAGCGATTGTGCTAGACAAGCTTAAAACAGCAACTATGCGCCCATAGCTCAGTTGGATAGAGCAACTGCCTTCTAAGCAGTAGGCCACAGGTTCGAATCCTGTTGGGCGTACCAAAGAAAATATATGGTGGATATAGCTCAGTCGGTTAGAGCGCCAGATTGTGGCTCTGGAGGTCGTGGGTTCGAATCCCATTATCCACCCCACATTTTCTTATCAAATTTTATATTGGGGTATCGCCAAGCGGTAAGGCACAGGACTTTGACTCCTGCATTCCGATAGTTCGAATCTATCTACCCCAACCAGAATGATTATGTATTAAAAACCTTGCAAAGAGTAATTTTTGCAAGGTTTTTAATTCGTATATGGATATTGCTGTTACGGTGTATGTAACGGTGAGGGAACGCAAATACAATTAATGATTTATGTAAACGAAATATTTTTAAACGAAGGAGTATCTTATTTATGAAACCGAATAATCAAACAGCAGCTATTTGTGGACTTTTTTGTGGTACATGTCCTTCTTATCCAAAAGATTGTCATGGGTGCCTTTCGGATAAACTGACTTCTCATTGTTTAATTTGTTCCAATGGATTTCGTGAATGTGCAAAAAATAATGGAGTGACACGTTGCTTTGAATGTGATGCATTTCCATGCGATAGATTGAATCAATTTTCAACTCAGCATTGGGAAAATGGGATTTGTCATCATGCTGAGGTCATAAATGACTTGGTATATATGAAAGAAAACAGCGTTGAGAATTGGGTATCTAAAAAAACAAGTGAAAATACTTGTCCGAAATGTGGCCGGTTAGTTTATTGGTATGATAAAAAAAGTCACGTTTGTGAGTAAACGAACTGAATCGTAATTATAAAAGCTTCGATGTTACAATCGAAGCTTTTGTAATAGAAAAAAATCTTCCATCAGCTATACTGATGGAAGATAAAAGAAAGCATTTACTTCAAAGTGGGAATGATATTAACTTCAAATTTGAATTTTTTTTCACTCAAACGATATTCTGGCTCAAGCTCAGGACCACAGCTGTTAGAACCGACACCGGACATTTTGTAGTCAATATTTAAAACAGTATATCCGCTTTTTTCTAATAAGTAGTTATGTGTTTTGTTGGCTAATTCCTCAATAGTATATGGGGAAACATTGAAGCTGAAATGATTATTACAAGAGTTAATTTCGACTTTTGCTTTATCAGATGTTAAGCATACATATTCACTATCATAATGTGAACCATTTTCTTGAGGGAAGATATAGTCTTCATGCATATTCGGTACTGCGGATTGGAACATATCTTTATATGTACTGGTATGTTTATCAACATAGCATTCATGAGGTCCATATCCAAAGAAACTGCAATTACTTAAAGATTCATCTAACATGAGCTGTAAACCGAAACGTGGTAAGTATGACATATTGTCTCTTGCTTTTACATCTAAAGTAACGTTAATAGCACCGCTGTTATATACAGTCCATACAGATTCAATTTCACAAAGATTTGCTAAGTATACTGCTTGAATAGAAAGAGGGCAGTGAATAGCGATACCATTTTCTACTTCAGATACTGTAATATCATAAGTATATGGGTTTGTACGATTGAAGCCATCTTCAATCCATGCTTTTTTGCTATACATATCGTTATCTGTTGGGGCTCTATAAAGATTAAATTCAATGGATTTATTTAAAATAATATTGCCTAATAGATCAATATAATCAATGCTGCCTGCATCTTTATTAAATCGGTAGGTAAAACTTTCTCCTTTAATAGTGATATGAGTTTTACCATCATCAACAAATAGTTTGCCACCGATAGTAGGTAAGTCTTGTTGGTATTCTTCTGTAGATAAATCAAATTGTTCAAAACCGAGAACGGAACCAGCTTCTACTAACGGAGTCTCGTTTATAGAAATCATATCAAACTTTATATAGACACGACCACCACTTAATTGTTGCAATTCTATAGGAAGTTCCGTAGTTTCATGTGGGTTAACATCCAATGCACGAATTTCGCCGGATTGAATTACATTTCCATTTTGCTTAATTGTCCATTGTAGATAAAGAATATCGTTTAGATTTGTAAAGTCAAGTTTGTTTTCAATTTGAAATTTACCATTTTTATAATGAATATGTGCAGGGCGTGCAGCATTTTTCAATTCCAATAAACCTGTATGAGGTTTTCGATCTGGATAAACCAATCCATCCATACAGAAGTTTCCGTCATGTGGGAATTCTCCGAAATCGCCACCATAGTGGTACATAGACTTGCCGTTCTTTTCGCCAACTAAAACGGTGTGATCACACCATTCCCAAACAAAAGCACCGCAGAAGTTATCATATTTATATATCAAATCATAGTAACGATTCAAATCTCCAGGTCCATTTCCCATTGCATGAGCAAATTCACAGAGAATACGTGGACGATTCTCGTTAGGATTTCCTATGAAATCATTTTCTAGCCAAGATAATGAAGGGTACATATGGCTCACAACATCGATAACTTCGAATTTTTCTGTGCCTTTTGCCTTTTCAGCTTCCGGAATAACCATAGACTCGTAGTGAACAATTCTGGTATCATCCATTTCCTTAACACGTTTACCGGCTTCTCTGAAACAACATCCATATCCACTTTCATTGCCTAATGACCAAAAGATAACGCATGGTCTGTTTTTATCTCGTTGTACAAGCTTTTCAATGCGGTCAACAATAGCGTTAGTCCATTTAGGATTATTTGCAATATCAGCATATAAATCATGATTTGCAGGGTTTGCCATTGTAATGGTACCGTGAGCTTCAATATCCGCTTCATCAATAACATAAAAACCATATTGGTCACATAGTTTATATAATTCTGGCCTGTTTGGATAATGAGATGTACGAATAGCGTTGATGTTATGCTGTTTCATTAGTTTTAAATCAGCTGTGATTCGTTCTAAAGAAGCAACGTATCCTGTATCACAATAGCTATCATGTCTGTTAACACCTTTAAATTTTACTTGTTTTCCATTCACTTTAACAATACTATTTTCGATAGCAATTGTACGAATACCAACAGTATCGGTAATTACTTCATTTTCTGTTTCGAAGGTAATATAATACAAATATGGGCTTTCGGCAGTCCATAGGATTGGATTGTTTACAATAATATCAGCTTTGCATTCAGAGGTTGATAATTCGCTGATAATAGTATGATTTGTATCAGCCAAAATAATTTTTTTCTGTAGCTTTGTTTCATGATCATTCATAGTAATACAAACAGTTGCTGTATTATCAGAAGTGATATTTGTTTTAATCTGATAGTCAAAAAGAAATTCTTTTGGTCTAACTAAAACGTAAACGTCACGAAAGATACCACTCATTCTTAATTTATCTTGGTCCTCTAAATAGGTGCCATCACACCATTTTAAAACGACAACTTGTAATTTGTTGTCACCATTTTGAATAAAATTCGTAATATCAAATTCACTTGTTGAGTGGGATACTTGTGAGTAGCCAACAAATTGATCATTTATGTATACGTAATGGCAAGAATCCACACCCTCAAAGTTTAAGAAAAAGCGATTGCTTTCTTTGTCTTTAATTGAAATTGTTCTTTCATATAGTCCGCAAGGATTCTCTTTTGGAACATATGGGGGATTGTAGGGAATAGGGTAGCGTACATTTGTATATTGATGTGCGTCGTATCCATGCATTTGCCAGTTTGAGGGTACAGGAATCGTGTCATATTGATCAATATCGAAAGTAAAATCTTGAACCTTTTTATAAAACTTGAATTTCCAATCTCCATTTAATAACATAACTGAATCATTATTTGTCTTTTGATCAGAAATGTTACCTGGCTTTGATGGAATATAATAAGCTCTGTTAGGAATTGTATTCACGTTTAGCACATTTAAATCTTGGTAGTAGTTTCTTAGCATATTAAGAACTCCTTTGCTATTTTATTTACTGTAATTATATAGTGGAAAAGCATTAGATTCAATAACATTTTCATATTTGCAACAATAGTTATAATGAATACAACAAAAACAAAGTAATAATAACTAGTGCAAAGATGGAAAATTTGTGGTATACTAAATTATAATTATATTGTGGAGCGTTTAAATGAATATAGTAAAAAATGAATGTTACGAAATAGAAATAACAAGTGTTACAAGCGAAGGAAATGGTGTTGGTAAAATAGATGGTTTTGCTTTGTTTGTACCGGAAACTGCTATTGGCGATATTGTATTGGTCAAAGTATTAAAAGTTTTAAAAAGCTATGGGTTTGGAAAAGTTGTAAGTCTGCTCAAACCATCTGCAAATAGAATAAAAGAGGATTGCGCTTGTTATACGCAATGCGGCGGGTGTAGTTATCGCCATATATCTTATGATGCAGAATTATCACTTAAAGAAGATTTAGTGGTGAATGCATTTCAACGACTTGGAAATGTTGATGTCGCTTGCACGAATATTATTGGCAGTGAACGTATCAACTCCTATCGAAATAAGGCACAATATCCAGTTGGAAAAGATAAAGATGGTAATATTATATCAGGCTTTTATGCTAAAAGAAGCCATAGAATTATAAATTCATCTTTTTGTAAATTACAAGCGGAAGAGTTTGAACAAATAAAAAATACGATTATCGACTTTTTCAATAAAAGTAATATTTCCATATATGATGAGCAAAAGCATACAGGGTTAATTCGACATATTTATATTCGCAAGGCAGAGGCTACCAATGAAGTGATGGTGTGTTTAGTTGCAACTAAGCCCAATATACCCAAAATGGATACATTGATTGATTCGCTTAACAGTAATTTTGCTAATATCAAAAGTGTTATAATAAATGTCAATGCTAAGCAGACAAATGTAATTCTTGGGGATCATTGCGTTACAGTTTATGGGACAAGTTATATAACAGATGTTATTTGTGGAATTAAGATTAAAATTTCCCCTCTTGCTTTTTATCAAGTCAATAAATTGCAAGCCGAAGTGTTATATCAAACTGCAATTAACTATGCAGAGCTTTCAAAAGATGATGTGCTTATCGATTTGTATTGTGGGACAGGCACAATAGGTTTAATCGCCGCTCATAAAGTGAAACAAGTAATAGGCATTGAAATTATTCCTCAAGCAATTGAGAATGCAAAGGAAAATGCAAAAATAAATGGTATAGATAATGCAAGATTTATATGTGCGGATGCGAAAAAAGCTACAAAGCAATTGTTGACTGAAGGTGTTGTTCCTGATGTTGTAATTGTAGATCCACCACGTAAAGGCTTAGACCAAGAGGTTATTGATGCAATTGTACAAATGTGTCCACGAAAGATAGTGATGGTGTCTTGTAATCCGGCGACTGCGGCACGAGATACAAGTTTACTAGAGCAAAATGGGTATAAAGCCAAAATACTCACACCTGTTGATATGTTTCCGAGAACCACGCACGTTGAAACGACAATAATGATGACGCGTTGTGGTTTTGAGAGCAAAAAGTAGACTTTGACCACAACATGTTGTGGCTTTGGAGTGATTTTTGGGCGAAAAAAGAGGCGAAAATGTCATCTGTTTGAGGCAGAAAATTGAGCAAAAATATAGATGACATAGGGTAATATAAGTAAAATTCAGCGGAGGAGGTATGTAAGATATGATTTTTAATGGGTATGTAATGAGTGGAGAAGAAACGGTTGCAGAGGTTAAAAATAATCAAACAATTCCAATTCTAAAAGAAAAAATGCCTTTGTATCTTGCAAACGGTGGCAATTTTGAACAGTGGCTTGAATCCCGTGCAATTGATAGACACAGACCAAATTCTCGCATTTTAAAGAAAATGTTACATTTAACTGACACCAGCGATATTGCGTCAGTTATCCACTCTCATGCTGCAACAATAACTGATAACTACTGGGTAAAATCAGTAGAAGAAGACTTGCAATATGCTAATATTGAATTTAAAGAAAATATTTTTGCAGATATATCTTTGACAGGTTCAGTAGACAGCTATAACAAAATTTTCACTAAAGAGCAATTATCAAGCAGAACTCCCGAGCTGACCAACATAGGAAGTTACGAAAAATGTTGGAAGTTTGAAAATGGTAGTTGGTATATGTATAAGCAGGGTAGTGCACTAGAGCGTTTCTCCGAAGTTTTTATTGCTATACTTTCAAAAAAGCTTGGCTTCCCTACTGCTGAATATTATCCATCAGATAGCTTTATAAAAACAAAAGATTTCACAGAGGGTAAGTATAACTTTGAACCTATGGCGGCTCTTGTAGGCGACAACGAAGATTACTCATTTAATTATGATAAGCTAAATGTTATAGATGAAAATTTAGCACACCAGTATTTGGATATTTTGTTTATGGATACACTTTGTTTCAATATGGACAGGCACACTTATAACTATGGATTGCTGAGAGATAGAGAATTAGGGAATATTATATCTATGGCACCTAACTTTGATAATAACATAGCATTAATTTCAAGAGGATATGCAACTGAAGCAAAAAATTCATCTAATCTGTTAATTGAGTTGTTTGGAGAGTTGTTAAAAAACAAAAACATATTATATGAAATACCTTTTATTAATGAAACTATGGTACAAGAAATTGCAATAAAATCTTTACCTAATGAAAAAATTGACATTGAATATGTTACTGATTTTGTAATGGATAGGTACCAAAGAATTGAAAGTCTGGTTCAAAGTTTAGAAATGAATCCAAAAGAAGACTTGGGTATACAATTTAAATATAAAAAATATTTATGGTAAATTTATACTATATTTTATAAAAAATTATTATATTATTTAAATAATATTGACTTTCAAAAAGTAATAAAGTAGACTAATAACAAATTTAATATAATTTTGTGAATATTGTACATGTTAATTTAATGTACAGGAAGTTGGGTGAGAATCCCATACAGGAACGCTGCTGTGATAACGGAGCGGTTTTTCACGAACAATATAAACATTGTTCAGTCACTGAAAGAAATTTTGGGAAGGCGAAAAACTAGCTATGATGTTTAGTCAGAATACATTTACATAATTAATTTACACACCTGTTTTATCCTCGAGCTCAAGATAAACAGTTTATTTTGTTGCATTTATATATAATAAAATTATGTAAATATAAATGTTGACACACAATTATGGGAAAAATCCGTATTGATCTTTTATGAGTTCAATACGGATTTTTATATTTTATTGCAGTTTTAAAGGAGAAAAGAAATGAAAAAACAGAAACTAGTAACTATCGGTTCAATAGCATTGACTTTGATATTATCATTGTCAGCTTGTGGCACAACAAGAAATGCTGAGACTTCAAAAGGGGTTTCAAGTAAAACAGAAAGCACAATTTCAAGTGAATCATCAGAAGAAACTTCAAAAGAAACATTTTTAAAAGAAGGAGATATTCTTACTTACACAGATACTAAAAATAGTCCATTTGAAGATTGTGGATTAAAAATTGAAGTAAAGCAAGGAAAAGATGGGTATGTAAAATTTACAAAAACTGATCTGGAAGGAAAAGCAACTGTTGAATACTATAACTTTGATAATGCAACACAAACAATGTTAAAACACTATTATGTTGGAGCTATGGGAACATCATTTTATTATACATATGACCTTAATAAAAATGAATTGATAAAAGTTGAAGACAAAGACCATAACGATACTACACAAAAAACAAAGGATTCAGGAAGATGGGATAAGGCAGCTAAAACTGTAAGTGATGAAGTAAAATTTTTACAAGATTACTTTAAAACTCAATATGAAATTTCAATTTTGGAAGCATGTACAATAGAAAATTTTGGTCAATAAAATATAAAATGAAGGTTGATTACAAATTATGAAGAAACTAATTTCAATTGTAATAATAATTGCAACTATATTCTGTTTTTCAGGATGCATCAATTCAAGTGAAAGTGACAATAGCGTAAGTGAAGCTACTCAAAAAGAGACAAGTAGTGTTGAAAGTAAAGAAGAGAAAAAAGCCGATGATAGGAGATCAGCAATAGAAGTAAAAGGTGATAAATATCCTTTAACAATTAATGATTATTTTGATAAAAAAACTGTTTTAAATACAGCTCCTAAGAGGGTAGCAGTATTAGCTGGTTCTCAGTTAAATATTTGGTATGACCTTGGAGGCAAATCAATTTGTACATCAGATATTTCAAAAAATTTAAAAATTCTTTCTGGTTGTGAAGAAGAATTTAAAAGTCTTCCAAGTGTAGGGGCAGTATATAAAGTTAATATGGAATCTATTATTGCTTTAAAACCTGATTTAATTATAACACAGGTTGGAAGTCAAAATCCTGTTTCAGAAGAATTATCGAAAATGGGCTATCCTGTACTAAGTGTAAATTTAAGAAGCTATGAAGATGTACTTGATACATATCGTGCTTTTGGCAAAATATTGCAAAACGAAAAGATTGCAAATGAAAAAATTAATGCAATTAAAAAACAAAGAGCAGATTTGCTTTCTAAAAAGCCTGAAAAAGATAAATCAGTAGTTGTTTTATATTTAACATCAAAATCACTTTCAGTAAAACTTGATAATAGTATTGCAGGTGATGTATGCAAAGGATTAGGACTTAAAAATATATCATCTGATTTACCTCCAGATACAATAGGTTCTGAAAGTACTCCATTAGATATTGAATATATAGTTCAGCAAAATCCTGATTATGTACTTGTTACAAGTATGATATCAAATAATGAAGCGGCTGTTAAAACAATGAATAAGCAATTTGAAGAAAACCCTGCTTGGAAAGGTGTCAAAGCTGTTCAAGAAGGCAGAGTTGCATATCTTCCTCAAGAATATTTCCTTTATAACGCAGGCCCATATTATTGTGAAGCTATTGAATATGTAGCAAGAAGTGTATATCCAGACATATATGGAAAGGTTGACAAATGGTATGGAAAATAAGGTTGCTTTCAAAGATAAACAATACTACAAATGGGTTGTTATTATAATGTTAGCGATTTTATGTGTTATTGCATTTATAGTGGGTAATGTTAAAGGTACTATACCTGTTACAGTTAAACGAATTTTTGAAGTAATAGTTAATGATGATGGCTCAACTGAGCGAATGATTATTTGGAATATCAGATTGCCACGAATGATTTTGGCGGCATTGGTAGGCATTAATCTTGCTCTTTCAGGTGCAATATTGCAAGGGGTTATGAATAACCCTCTTGCTGACCCGAGTATTATTGGTATAAGCAGCGGAGCAGGTTTATTTGGTATATTTATTCTTGTTGTTCTTCCTCAGCTTCAGGGGTTAGTACCTATCGCTGCTTTTGTTGGAGCAATGTTGGCGGCTACTGTTATCTATCTGCTTTCTTGGAAAGGTGGTATTCAACCAACAAGAGTTATTCTTGCAGGTGTTGCAGTATCAGCTTTATTTGGTGCAGGAATTTCAGCTACTCTTGTATTTTTCAGTGACAGAGTACATGGAGCACTCACATTTATGAATGGTAGTCTATCTTCTAGAAGTTGGCCTGAGGTTCAAACAATTTTGCCTTACACTATTATAGGTTTAACTTTTGCTGTATTATTATCGCAAAAACTTAATATCTTAATTCTTGGTGATGACGTTGCAAGAGGATTAGGTTTAAATGTTGAGGCAACAAGACTTGCATTAACAGCATTGGCTGCATTATTAGCAGCCAGTGCTGTTAGCGTTGTTGGTTTACTTGGATTTGTTGGATTGATAGTTCCTCACAGTATTAGATTGCTTATAGGAAATAACTATAAACACATGATTCCAGCATCTGCGTTGCTTGGTGCAGCACTCGTAATGTTTAGTGATACATTTGCGAGGACGATTTTAAGTCCAACAGAAATTCCGGTCGGTATTGTAATGGCAGTTTTGGGTGTACCATTCTTTCTATACTTGTTAAGGAGATGACAAGATGGATAATACAATATTAAAGGCTAAAAGCTTAATTGTAAGCTATAAAGATAACATGATTTTAGATGATGTAAGCTTTGAAGTTGAGAAAGGAAAGATTTATTCTATTATTGGGCCTAATGGTTGCGGAAAGACAACTCTTATGAAAACAATAAGCAGAAATTTAAAGCCTAAAAGTGGAAAAGTATTGTTAGACGAGAAGAATATATTTAAAACCAACACTAAGCTTGTTTCGCAAAAGATGGCAGTTCTATCGCAAAGTAATTCATCTATTAGTGATGTTACAGTTAGAACGCTTGTACAATATGGGCGTTATTCACATAAAAAATGGTGGCAAGGCAACAATGAAAGCGATACAAAAATCATTGATTGGGCATTAAATAAAACAGGAATGGAAAAGTTTGAAGACAGAAAGGTGAATACTCTTTCTGGAGGAGAACGTCAACGTGCATGGATTGCTATGTCAATCGCACAAAAGCCTGAAATATTATTGCTTGACGAACCTACTACATATCTTGACATTTCTCATCAGCTTGAGATTATGGAACTTATTAAAAGGCTGAATAAAGAAGAAAGTATCACTATTGTTATGGTGCTTCATGATATTAATCATGCCGCAAGATATTCTGATAATTTAATAGTTATAAACAATCATAAAATATTTCAAATTGGCGACCCATGGACAGTTTTGGAAAATAACGTTTTAGATAAAGTTTTTAGGGTAGAGGCAGAAATAAGTAAAGATAAAGAAAATGGAAAACCTATATTTTACGCTAAAAGGGTGGTGAAGTAATTGAAAATTGTATTTATAACCGTGTCTTCTCCGGCAATAAAATCTTTAATTGAGTCCAATAAGCTAATATCTGAAAAATATCCAAATGCATTGGAACTTTCTTTGTTTTATGCAACATCTGAATTTAGTGAAAAAAAGCTTAATAAAATGATTGATTGTATTATAAATGCTGATTTAGTGTTTGTTGACCTTATGGGAAGTCCATCCTTAATTGTAAAAGCTGTATATAAGGGGCTTGAAAGCTGCAAAGGAAATGTTATTTCATATGGAAATTCAGCAAGAGAATTCTTGCGTTTGGGTAAATTCTCTGCAAGTGAAATGAAATCAGACAGCATGAAAGAACCAAGTATGGAATCAATAAAAAAGATGCAGAGCATGGCTGAAAAAATGGGCAAAATCATGCCTGGAAAAATGCGTGATATGCGAAACTACTCACTAATAATAAAGTACTTCAAGATAGCAAATAGACATAATATTTATAATATGTTATTGCTCATTCTTAATGAGTATGGAGATTATGACAATCTTGAAAACCCACAAATGCCTTATGAAGCAGATAGCATTTCTGTGTGTGATCCTAATCACATGAAATTTTATTCTAGTGTTAGTTCATATGCAAATGAATTTGGGTTTAATGAGTTACTTCCAAATATAGCTATTATTTTTTCAGCTAATACATATCCAAATGATACCTCTAAATGCGTTTATAAAATACAAACAAGATTAAGTGAGTTTGCAAATGTAATACCTATTGCAGTATCAGGCAGTTTTTGTGAAAATGAAGATAAATTTAAAGAGTTTTTGCTAAACAGTACAGCTAAGCCTATTGATTTGATAATTAATGTTATGCCGTTTAGATTAGGTGCAGGACCTATGGGTGGAGATTTTAATGCAGGAATAAATTTATTAAAAGAAGTAAATGCTCCATATCTTCATCCATTTTTTCTTACAAGAAAGACACAACAAGATTGGCTTGAATCGGTTCAAGGCTGTGGCCCGTCCGAAGTGCTTATTTCAGTTATGCTTCCAGAGCTTGATGGAGCAATACAAACATTTCCTATTGCTTCAAAGAGCGAAAATGAGTGTAACGAAGCCTATGATGTTGCAACTGATGAGCTTGCAATAATTGAAGAACGTGTAGAAAAACTAGCTTCTTGTGTTAAAAAGCAGATTAATTTAAGAACAAAGCCAAATAGCGAAAAACGAGTTGCAATAATATGTTATAACTATCCTCCTGGGGAGGGTAACCTCTTTGGTGGAGCATTTTTAGATACATTTGCTTCGATTGAGTCAATACTTAAAAATCTAAACCAAGAAGGATATAGTGTAAATACGCTTAGCAAAGATGAATTAATGAATATTTTTACAGCAGGTAAAGCGGTTAATTCAGGAAAATATGATTGCAATTGGGATGATATGATTGAATATCCTGTAAAAAAATATTCAGCTGAAAGTAAAGTAACGGCGGAATGGGGAAAAGCACCTGGAAATGTTATGGCAAACGAAAATAACTTTTTAATTCCAGGAACTATTCAAAAAAATGTATTTGTTGGATTACAGCCTTCAAGAGGCATACATGAAAACGTTGAAAAAGCCTACCATGACAAAACATTACCTCCTCATCATCAATACATTGCTTTTTATCAATGGTTAAAAAATGAATTTAAAGCAGATGCAATTATTCATGTTGGAACACATGGTACACTTGAGTTTTTGATGGGAAAGGAATGCGGAATGAGTGGGAATTGCTACCCTGACAAATTGATAGCAGATATACCACATACATATTTATATTATTGTGGAAATCCATCAGAAGCAGTAATTGCTAAACGTCGTTCTCATGCAAACATAGTAAGCTATCAGCCACCGGTATTTGTTGAAAGTGAATTGTATGATGATTACCTTTCTTTATCAACTGAGATTGACCATTATAGACAAGCACTTATACTATCACCTCAAAGTGCAAATGAAATATTAGCAAATATTTATAAGAAAGCAAAACAAATAAATCTACCAGAGGAGTTAGAGGTGCTTGAAAATGAGCTTTATAGAATGAGCACCAGCTTAATTCCTAAAGGACTTCATGTGTTTGGTAATGGATATTCACAAGAAGAAGGTAAAGCTTATGCAAGAGGTTTAATTCGCTATAACAGAAATGGATATCGTGCATTATGTGACCTTATTGCCCAATCAGAAAAATTAGATATTAACAATTTGGAAAGCTCAAAAAATTGCAATGCACTTGCAAAAGAATTGTTTAATTATTATATGAATAATGACAAATTACCTGAGGTTTCATATATTGATAAGAAGAATAAAGAAGATTTTTTAAATACCTTAAATTATGCTAAAAAAATATCAATAGATGCTTGTCAAAACAATGAGATACAGGGTATGCTTAAAACTTTATGTGGTGAATATAATCCGGCAAAACTGGCAGGTGATATTTACAGAGCACCTGAGGTTTTGCCATGTGGTGGAAACGTATATCAATTTGACCCACGTCTTGTTCCATCCATTACAGCATTTGAGCGTGGTAAAAGAGTATGCGATAATACATTAGAAGCATATTTTAAAGAAGAAAAATCATATCCACAGTCTACTGCGGTAATTTTGTGGGGACTTGAAACTTCACGTACTCAAGGCGAAACATTTGCTCAAATTTTATCTTATTTGGGTGTTAAAATTAGTAATAAATCAAATGTTTGGGAAATGAAATTTGACATTATCCCAATAAATGAACTAAATCGTCCTCGTATAGATGTAACTATAAATATTTGTGGATTTTTCAGAGATATGTTTCCTAACTTAATTGAAGGTTTAGATGACTTGTTTGTAAAGTTATATGAACTTGATGAAACTGATGAAGAGAATTATTTTAAGGCTCACAGCAAAAAAATCTATAAAAAGCTGTTAGAAGAAGGTTATGAGGAGCAAGATGCAAAGGAGCTAGCAATCTCAAGAATATTTGGACCTAAAGAAGGCGAATATGGCACAGGAATAACAGGTATTATAGAAACTAAAAATTGGGAAACTGAATCTCAGATTGGAGAGTCATTTATTGCAAGCTTAAAGCATGTATATAATCGAAGAATGCATGGCAGAAGTGTACATGGTTTATATGAACGTAATCTGAAATGCGTGGATATTGTATCTCAGCTAAGAAGTAACCATGAGTATGAAATCACAGATTTAGACCATTATTATGAATTTTTCGGTGGACTTTCAAAGTCTGTTGAGTTAGCAAAAGGTACAAAAGCAAAAATGTTTATTACCGATACAACAGAAGAAAAAATTCATACCGAAACGGTTGATAAGTCAATTGCACGGGGAATACGAACAAGAGTGCTAAATCCAAAATGGATTGATGGAATGTTAAGTCATTCATATCATGGTGCGCAAAAAATTGCAGAGCGTTTTGAAAATGTACTGGGATTATCTGCAACTACAAATAGTGTTGATGAGTGGATTTATGATGATTTGCATAAAAGCTATGTTGAAGATGAAGAGCTTCGTAATCGCATGATTGAAAATAACCCTCATGCGTATATGAATATATTAGAGCAAATGATGGAGTATAATTCACGTGGTTACTGGAATGCAACACAAGAACAGCTTGATAAGATAAAGCAAGTTTATTTGGAAATTGAAGATAAAATAGAAGAAACAGTGTAAAGAGGTGAAAAAGTTGAATACAGAAAATGAAAAAAGAATATTTCCTTTTTGTGCTATTGTTGGACAGGAAGATATGAAAAAAGCTCTTTTGCTAAACATTATTAACCCTAAAATTGGTGGAGTTTTAATTAGAGGCGAAAAGGGAACAGCAAAATCAACTGCAGTAAGGGCGTTAGCTGAAGTCCTTCCACTAAGAGAACAAGTTGAAAATTGCAAATTTTCTTGTGATCCAAACGATGAAAGAAATTGGTGCAGTGATTGTAAAATAAACAATGATAAAACTGTAATCAAATTAAAAATGAAAGTTGTAAATTTACCTGTAAGTGCAACTGAAGACCGTGTTGTTGGAACACTTGATATTGAATATGCTTTAAAACATGGAGAAAAGAAATTTGAACCTGGCATACTTGCTATGGCTAACCGAAATATATTATATGTAGATGAAATTAATCTTTTGGATGACCATGTTGTAGATGTGCTTCTTGATGCAGCAGCAATGGGAGTAAATTCAATTGAAAGAGAAGGTGTTTCGTATTCTCACCCATCAAATTTTATTTTGGTAGGAACTATGAACCCAGAAGAAGGGGATTTGCGACCACAATTAATTGACAGATTTGGACTTGTTGTAGATGTGTATGGTGAAAGCGACAAAAAGAGTAGAGTTGAAGTGATAAAACAAAGACTTGCTTTTGAAGATTCTCCAACAGATTTTATTCAATATTATGAGAAACAACAAATTTTATTAGGCGAAAAAATTAAGTCTGCAAAAGCTAAATTAAAATCAGTTACATATTCGGATAAATGCCTTGAACTAGCAGCAGATATATGTATACAAATGGGAGTTGACGGTCATAGAGCCGATATCACTTTAATTAAGACAGCAGTAACACATGCCGCATATCAAGGACGTACTTGTGTAACAAAAGAAGATATGTATGTTGCTGCAAAACTTGCTTTACCGCACAGAATGAGAAGAAAACCATTTGAAGAGGGAACTGTTGATTTTGAGACAATCAGCAGCATTATTGATGAATATGAATTATAATGTATTTCCGTTTGCTGCAATAGTTGGGCAAGAAAAAATTAAAAAAGCTTTAATTTTAAATTTAATCAATCCCAACATAGGTGGCGTTTTAATTAGCGGTGAAAAAGGAACAGCAAAGTCAACTCTTGTCAGAGGATTAGCTGATTTAATGGAGAATACCCAACTTATTAATCTCCCTTTGAATATAACAGAAGATAGATTGGTAGGAAGTATTGATATAAAAAAAGCGATACTTCATGGCAAAAAAGTATTGGATAGCGGCTTGCTGCAAAAAGCAAATGGCAATATTCTTTATATTGATGAAGTGAATTTGCTATCGGAGCATATTGTAAATATACTTCTTGAAGTTTCATCTACAGGAGAAAATATAATTGAACGAGAGGGACTTTCATATCGTTTTCCATCAAAATTTGTTTTGGTTGGCTCTATGAACCCAGAAGAAGGTTTTTTAAGATCGCAATTTATTGATAGATTTGGACTTTTTGTTTTAGCAGAGGGTGAAAAAGATAAAAAATTGCGTTTTGAAATAATTAAAAGACGATTAGAATATGAAAATAACCCTATTGAGTTTTGCAAAAAATGGAGTTATGCTACCAACTTACTTAAACTGCAAATAGAAGCAGCTAAAAAGCTGTTTTCTATTGTAAATGTAACCAAGGAAAACTTAGTTTTTGCGTCATCACTTGCTTACGAAGCAAAATGTGCAGGGCATAGAGCTGAAATAACAATAATTGAAACAGCAAAGGCAATTGCCGCATATAGTCAAAATACAATTGTTACTGAAGATTATTTAGAGGAAGCAGCAAAGTATGTTCTTCCTCATAGAATGAGAAAAAATGTTAATATAGAAGATTGTTGTAACAGTATTGAAAATGATGAGCGAGATATTAAGAATAACCAAGATAATTGTTCATCAACTCCCCCAAATAGCAATATTTCAAATACATTTGAAACAAGTAATGAAAATACTCAAGATGAAGTTGAGGAAAAATGGGAAGATATAGCTAAAACCAATGAAAAACTTAATTTTGATATAAAATTCTCAGATATTAAAAAAGCAACAGGCTCAGGAAAAAGAGCAAAGGTAAAGATTAATTCTACTAAAGGTAGATATGTTAAATATTGTTTTCCTAAAGCGAAGGTAACTGATATTGCGTTTGATGCAACAATTCGCAGTGCAGTTACGCATAAAAATAATGACAGTGAGCTAATGATATCCATAAGAGATGAAGACATAAGACAAAAAGTCAGAGAACAACGAACGGGTGCAACTATTTTGTTTTTAGTGGATGCAAGTGGTTCAATGGGTGCACAACGTCGCATGGGTGCAGTAAAAGGTACTATTTTATCTTTACTTAATGATGCGTACCAAAAGAGAGATTTAATTGGTATGATTGCTTTTCGTAAAGAAACCGCAGAAACTTTACTAAATATTACAAGAAGTGTTGATTTAGCACAAAAATGTTTAAAAAATTTAAAAACAGGAGGAAAATCTCCTCTTGCGTTAGGTCTTTATAAAGCTTATGAAATTTTAAAAGCAGAAAAAATTAAAAATCCACAATCATTGCAATATCTTGTAATAGTTACTGATGGAAAAGCAAATATTCCTCTTTTTACATCTGATTCAATGCAAGATGCTTTTAACATTGGTGAAAAAATACACAATGAGGGAATTGAGAGCTTAATTCTCGATACTGAAAACGGATATATTAAGTATGGATTTGCTGAGAACCTATCAAAAAAAATGGGGAGTGAATATATAAAAATACACTGTTCATCTGAATGTAAAATAAAAGAAAGTGTTATGAGTTTTATGAAAACCAAATAAAATATTAAAGTTGGTTTACGACAAAAACTAAAATTATAGTATAATTTTTTAAAATTGCATACTTATAAATTAATAAAATGTCTAAATAGTAATTGAATATGGCAAGTTTTAGGTCAAATTAAAAGACCTATAGACTTGTCGATTATTAATGCTGAAAAAGTTAAATAATTCCATAATTAAATTAAAATTGTTTTTTTAATTGAATGAGAAATTTTAAACTAATAACATTAAAATGTTTCATTAGTGGATAATGGAAAAATAAAATAAATTTATATTTATTACTTTTAACATACTAATTTAATAAAATTTTTTATATGAAAAAACACTTTAATATTTGAAATGCTTGCAAGTTCTATGGATGAGTTTAAGTCTATTGAATTTTTTTAATCATTTAACATTTAAAAAAAAGTAAATTATTGGAGGCTAACATATTGAAGATAAAATCATTCAATATGTAGTTTTGTTTAATCAAAAAGCGATTAAAGTCTATAAAAGAAATGGCTTTACATATAGCACGAGCGTTCACCATTCTAAATCTAATAAGAAATTGAAATTATGCTATATGCTGAATAACAATAGGATTTTTTAATAAATACTATAAAAACGGTACTGAGCAAAAAGCTCAGTACCGTTTTAGTATGAAAGGAAATATTTTAATAAAGTTTTCGATTGCAATAGAAATGTTATTGTTGAAGTTGTATAATGAAAAATAAGGTAAATGGTAAAGGACTAAACTTTTTAAGTTAAATGAACTATAAAAAAATGGTAAAATAAATTAACTTTTGTTTTGGGAGTTGCATCATGAATAATAGAGTTTACTTATATTAACCAAAACTTGCTGATTTATGGTATCGTCAGAAAATATTGAATGATCCAGATACTATGAGCTATAACAAAGGGTACGAACTTGGATTTGACGGATATAATAATGAAACGGGATGTATTGATTTATCTGCTGGATTTTTAAGAATAAAGGAAGATAGAGGGATAACTTATCTTGAAATAACCAAAGAGCAATATAATGGCAGTAAAAATGTGAAGTAGTAAGGGCTAAGGACATTTATGGCGTAAGTTAAACTAGGTAATGCTTATATAAAGCTAAATGTTACAACAGAAGGAAAAACAATGGTGTTAGAAAAATGTATTAAAGAAAGTTTTGTAGTTATTGGAAAAGAAGGTTCAACAGATGACGGAAAAGATTTTATACAGAAACTTTGGAAAAATGCAAACTCAAATTTTAATGAAGTAGCACATTTAGCAAAGAAAGATGATAACTGCAAAATTTTGGGCATATGGGGTGCAATGTCCGATTTCTCTCGTTCATTCAATCCATGGGAAAGAAATTTTAGTCAAGGCTTATACCTTGCCGGTGTTGAATGTAAAGATAATTCACAATCACCTAAAGGTTGGACTAAGTGGATTATACCTGCATACGAATATCTATATGTCAAAAATGAGAGAAGCGATACTTTTCCAAATGTAATTAAGTATTTGCAACAAAATAGCATTTCGCTTGCTGGAGCAGTACATGATTTTAATTACCCTGAAACAGGAAAAGGATATATGTTTTTCCCTATACGCAAATTATGAGCAATGCAATAGTAATATCATATAACAGCCAGACCAACTGCCCATTTTACATAATAATTTGACTTAGATAAGACTTAATATAAAGCTAAATTTTTATAGAATAATGGGGCAGACAAATTTTATATTTGTGCAGGCCCATAAGAAAAAACACCTTACATATATAGTATATAGTTCTTTCTTGCAGTTAACACAAGACAAAAATTTAATACAATTATAATTCTATAATTTACTGAACGGAGAAATAAAATGATTGAAAATATTGATTTTTTCAAATTGGCTGAGGAACGCTATTCAGTACGAAATTTTAGCAATAAAGCTATTGAAAAGAGTGTGTTAGACAAAATTTTGAAAGGTGGACATCTCGCACCAACTGCCTGCAATCGTCAGCCTCAACGAATTTTAATTATTAATAGCGAAGAAGGTATTATGAAGCTAAGAAAGTGTACTGAATGTCACTTCGGTGCTTCAGCGGCAATACTTATTTGCTACGATAAAAATGAATGTTGGCAACGTAAATACGATGGTAAGGCCAGCGGTGACATTGATGCCAGCATTGTGACAACGCATATGATGCTGGAAGCTACGGCGCTAGGTGTTGGCACAACCTGGGTCATGCACTTTATCCCAGAGACTGTTAGGGAGGAATTTGCTATTCCAACAAATATTGAGCCTGTAGCATTGTTAGTATTGGGATATCCGGCACCTAGTGCAAAGCCATTTCCAGGACATACACAATTCAGACCATTAGAAGATTTAGTATCATATAATGAGTTTTAGTAGTCACGTAAGTTCTTAAACAATGTTTTGATTTAGTTGTAGACTGTAACTATTATTAGGGTAGTTATTATTCAAATAATTAAATTTTATTAAATAAACTACTCAACCTACCCTTGAGGCGACAAAACAGATGACATAATAAATATACATATAATTCAATTATATGTAATAAATATGCAAAAATACGCTATAATAGTGCATAAAAAATGTATAAAAATGGTAGATATGTTTCCGATAACCACGCACGTTGAAACGATAATAATGATGACGAAATGTGGTTCGGAGGGCAAAAATTAGACTTTGACCACAACATGTTGTGGTTTTAGAGCAATTTTTGGGCAAAAAAAGAGGCGAAAATGTCATCTGTTTGAGGCAGAAAATTGAGCAAAAATATAGATGACATAGGGTGAATGAGGTGTTTTTAAAATTTAAAAAAGTTGTTAAGGAACTAAGAATCCATATTATATTATCAATTATCTGTATTTTAGTTATTTGCAAATGTTCTTCTTTCACTAATTTTTTCTGTATTTTACATTTTTAAATCAACCATTAATAAATACAAATGAGTATGAAATATTTAAAATATTGGAAAACTTTGCATTTGCATATTTAACATCATTTATGTTTTATTTAATAGTGGATTTTATACCAAAGTTTAAGCGAGATATTAAGGTAAATCAATGCATAAATTATAGATTAAAAACAATAATTTCAGAAATGCGGAATGTGTTAGGAGAAAAATATATTAATAATTTTACAAAAGATAATTTTCTTGATTCTGAACTAAACCAACTTTTGAAGATGAAACTTTCAGACCATGTAAATGTTGTAAAAAAGTCATAATTATGACTTTTTTACAGTTAGAGAATACATATGACGTTAAAAATGAAATTGATAATACTTACAAATATTACGCTGTGCATATATCTGCTGATTTAATGATAATTTTAGAGAAAATATTAAAGTCTAGCTATTATACAGTTATGGAGTCTATAGTTAATCTGTCAGTAGAAATAAATCTAAAAAGTGATACCAATTTATTCTTTGAATATTATAAATTATCTGTACAATTAGATGAAATAAGAAAAAGTACATATGAAATCTAAATCAAATAGGCTAAGCCTTAGGTCAACTTAAGACCTACAGACTTAGCCTATTTTGGTACTATAAAAGTGTAATAGCAAGGTGCTTGAAAAAGTATTGAGCGTTTACACTTATTTTTTTATAATAAGAGAGTAATTGGTCTGGCGTAGCCTATTTTGGATTAACGCATCCGTCATAAAAACAGTCAGCCATCTCTTGTTATAAACATTCGATTAAGCAGGTTGAAACTCTGATGAGCTTTCGTGTAACGAACCAAAATGAATCGTAATAAGTGTAGATGGGAAGCAATTACAAGTAAATTTTGGGAGAAGAAAAATGATAAGTGTAGGAATTGATGTATCAAAGGGAAAGAGTATGATTTGCATTTTAAAGCCATATGGAGAAGTTTTGATGTCACCGTATGAAATCAATCACATCGAAACATCTATTAATGATTTGATTACAAAAATTAAGTCCTATAATGAAGAAATTAGAGTGATTATGGAAGCGACAGGTGCATATCACTTGCCGTTGTTAACTCAATTTGTTGAAGCAAATATCTTTGTCAGTGTGATTAACCCATTGGTTATGAAAAAGTATGCATCAGCTGTAATACGCAAGGGGAAAACGGACAAATTGGATTCGGTACGGATCGCAAATTATGGGCTTGATAATTGGTTTAAATTAGAGGTGTATCAACCATCAGAAACTATATACGCAGAGCTTAATATGTTAGGTAGACAATATTCTCACTATGTAAAAATGAGGATAGAAAGCAAGTTGGTTCTTACAAATCTGCTTGATAGAACAATGCCGGGAATCAAAACTCTGTTATCCGGCAAACGATCGGATCTACCTACTAAGGATAAACTTTGTGATTTTGTAGCGAAATATTGGCATTATGATAACATCAACAAAATGAGTGAAAAGAAGTTCATTTTGAGTTACTCTAAATGGGCAAAAGAAAAGGGATACCATCAAAGCGAGAGCAAAGCAAAAGCAATTTATGCCCTGTCTCAAAATGGTATCCCAACTATGCTGTCTAACTCCCCATCGACTAAAATGTTAGTGTTAGAAGCAATCCGGGTTTTACAAGAAATTAATAAAACTCTTGAAATTATTTTAACACAATTACAGAAGATTTCAAGTGATTTGCCTGAATATGAGGTCGTACGGAAAATGAATGGAGTTGGTGAGGTTTTAGCGCCAAGATTAATAGCTGAAATAGGTGATGTTAGAAGATTTCATAGTGGGTCTGCCTTAATTGCTTTTGCTGGAATTGATGCTCCGCCGTATGAATCAGGCATGTTTGTAGGAACAAAACGATGGATTTCTAAACGTGGTTCTTCTTTACTTAGAAAAACAGGATATGAGGTTATGAAGTGTCTTAAAACAATTAAACCGACGGAAGATGCTGCTGTTTATCAATACATGCTCAAAAAAGAAGCAGAGGGCAAAGCAAAGAAAGTCGCAAAGATTGCAGCATTAAACAAATTTCTTAGAATTTATTATGCACGGGTAAAGGAAGCATATCAAAACTAAGAAAACACAACCCATATATTATTGTAGGCTAACTTGAAATTCAGGTTGGTCTATTTGTCTCACACAAAACTTAGAAAAGTTATTTTTAAAACCTGTTGAAATTGTCTTGACTTTTCTTAGCAGGTTTTTATGCCCAAAAACAAGAAGATATTTTTAAACAAATAATACCATAATAATGTATTTATAATGGAAATATTATTTTTGAAGTTGTATAATGGAAAAATAAGTTAAATAGATTAGCGTTGCACAGTCTAGTATTAAAAAACAAATTGTTCCTTAATATATGATTAGACACAATGAAAGGCTGTGATAGAATTATGGTAAATAATCCAAATAAGATGACAGCAAATCAATTAATATATGCAATAAAAAATAGACACATTGGAATAGAAGAATTAATAAACTTTTATCTATATCGCATTAGTAAATATGATGGGATTAACGGATTAAATACGATTGCGGAAATTGATGAAACAGTTATAAAACAAGCACGTGCTATGGATGTACACAAGACAGGTTCAGACTTGCCGCTATATGGCTTACCAATACTTGTGAAAGATAATATCGATGTTTGTGGACTTCATACAACAGCAGAAAGTCTTGCTCTTTTAGATAACATTGCCAGCAAAGATGCACCGATAATTGCTAACCTGAAGAAAAATGGCGCAATAATTTTAGGGAAAACAAATATGACCGAATTTGCAAACTATACTACACAGGGAATGCCATGTGGTTACAGCTCAAGAGGAGGTCAGGTGAAAAACGCATATGATAAAACTAAAAGTCCGGGTGGTTCAAGTTCAGGTTCAGCGGTAGCTGTATCTGCTGGATTTTGCGCAGCTGCTGTTGGTACAGATACTTCTTTTTCAGTAGTTGGATGTGCAACTGATAATGGAGTCACAGGCTTAAAACCACCTGTAGGAATATTGTCATCAGTTGGAATTATTCCTATTGCTCATACACTTGACAGTGCTGGAGCGTTAACAAAAGATTTTAGTGATGCATATATGCTATATTCGGGGATGTGTAAAAAACCTTTAAATAAGATATTGCCTTTAGAAGAAGGTGCTTTACGTATTGCCGTTAATGTTTTTAATCAAGATCAGGTATCTGAGGCACAGCTAAAAAAGCATGATACACTTTTTAACAGACTTAAAGATGAAGGAGCGACTTTTGCAGAGATTTCACAGGAGTATGTTCCGTATCAGCAAGATATTATGAGTTGTGAATTTAGAAAAGATTTGGAGGAATATCTTCATAATAGTAATGCACGTCTTAAATATCTCTCTGACATTGTCAATTTTTATGAATCTAATCCTGAGCAAATGATGAGATACGGTATTACTTATTTAAAATCGGCGTTAAATAGCACTTCGGGTGGCATTAACAATGAATTGTACTTAAAAGCTTTAGCTGAACGAAAGAAACTTAAAAAGCAAGTTTTGAAACAACTACAAGAATACGATGTTTGTATAATGACTGGGCCAACAAATATAATGCATTTTACAGGTTTACCATCTGTTGCGTTAAGATTAGGCATGGCAGAAGACAACACCCCTCGTGGAATTATTTTATATGGTTCAGATGAAGTACGCCTTTATTCCGCTGCGTTGACAATTGAAAAATATTGTCAAGAAGTTACACGCCCCAAATTATGAACATGATTAAATATAAGAAGTAAATATACATTTTGTTTAAGCCATGATGCTCAGCTAAACATCACGGCTAATGGATTTGCATTGACCGCGGCTTGTTGTTGATGATCGTCTACATGAGTTTAGATATCTGTAGTTGCAATGCTCTTATGATTTAATATTTGTTGTAATGAACGAATATCAACATGACCATATTTATACATAAGTGTAGCAGCGGTATGCCTTAGCTTGTGTGCAGATAAACCATCAGGTTTTATTCCAGCTACTATAATATTTTTTTTATTAAATTTTTATAAATCCTATTGTGAGTTAATTCTTGTTTTTCAAAATAAATACACAATTATTCAATATACAAATAATTCTATCATTGACAAGTAAGTAATAATATTGTAAAATATATGTATATTATATAGAAATAGAGCAAGACTATTTTTAGAGAACCAAGGATATTTGAGTTGTTTAGCAATACAAAAGTATTGTTAAATGGCTCTTTTTTTATGCTTAAAATTCAGTATTTCCTCTATAGCGTATTTGCAAGAGCGGAATCAATATATTGATGAAGGAGAATGACAAAAAGTGAAGAAGACAATGAAAGTGCTCGTTTCGCTAATGCTTGTAATCACCATGGCTATGAATACAGTTATATTTGCATTGGATGAAACAACGACCAATGAAAAACGAGAGGATTTTAATTATCCTAAAAAGGTACAATATCAGGAAAGTGAATTAAAGAATGATGTTATTTTAAGAGATCCCGAAATTGTATCAAAAGAACAGGATAAGGATTTAGAAATCTTGTTAAATACAGATACGGAGGGCAAAGAATATTATACAAATAAGTCTGAAAAATATAAGGTGTCTTTTCCAAAACAAATTAACAAAGGTGAAGGAATTACAATCCAAAAGGAAGAAACAACAGTTACTCTAGTTCCTGGATCCGGTGATTTTGCAAGACCGGTGGTTAAGCAAAATGCAGTGTTGTTTAACAATGTATTAGATGGAGTAGATATTCAATATACACTAACCCCAAAAGGATTAGAACAAAGCTATATCTATCGTAAATTTACGCAATTAGAGACAATTCCATTTAAACTAAAAGTGGATAATGGAATTGCTTCTGAAAAAGAGAACGATATAATCATTCATAAAATGTTTCAAGAGGAGCCGATATTGGCACTTTCTATGCCAAAGTTATCTGATTCAGCAGGGGATGTTGTTAACGCAAAGAGCACATTTACAAATATATTTGGCAATTATTCAATTCATACGGAAGTAGATAATAATTGGGCAGCTAAACCAGAGCGTGCATATCCGTTGAGATTAAAATCAAATGTATTGACATATACACAACCGTTACAAGAAACAGCAGTAATGCTTTCTTTAACAGGAGAAACAGAGAAAGAAAACAATGAAAATCCAATAGACTTAAATAACCTTTCTGTTAACTTAAGGCCATTGATTGAAAAAGATGCGAATGGTAAGTTGAATTTTCATGGTATATTTGCTGATGGTCTTGCACCAGAAAAGACACAAGTAGAGTATAAGGTAAATGATGAGTCAGTTGCATATTCAGGAAAAGTGGATGTATCCCCTACTGCAGTGTATCCAGATAGCTCTGCTTTTGATAAAGACTTTCCTGAAAATACAACAAAGTATAAAGATACAATTAGTAATTGGCAAACAGAAGTACCACTGACAAATTTAAAACAGAATCACCTTTACTTTCTGACAATAAAAGTAGTTGATGGAGAGAAGATAGGTAATCAAGTTTCAAGTGATCAGTTTATCGTTTATCAGTTTAAGCGAAATGATGATTTACCAAGTATCGCAAGATTTTATGGTATTCCAGTGAATCAAATTATCAAAGATAATAATTTAGGTAGTAATTTAGTTGCAGAAAATAACACACTTTTTTTACGCAATCCGAAAAAGAATGTAGGAAAAGAATATAATCAAGTTGAAGCCAACAATGCAATTCAACCAAAGTTATTTGGTAAAGGACAATATTGCGACTTTGTATTAGATTCTGTGAATGTAAATACAGGTAATTTTTATTATAATAAAACAGATATTTCTATCAATGATTTAGGTGAAGCATTTAGTATTACACGCTCCTACAATTCACAAGCTGCTTCTGTGAATGGCATATTTGGTCGCGGCTGGGTATTCCGATATCAAGAGAAATTAGTACAAATAGAGAATGATTCTTTATTATATTATCGTGGAGATGGAAGCACTGTGCTATTCAAACCGAATGGTAAAGGTGGATATATTGCTCCAAAAGGTTATTATCTAGATCTTGTAGTAAATAAATCTCTAAATAGTAACGAATATCAAATAAATGATAGCCAAAATAATAAGCGTTTGTTTAACAGCCAAGGTTTATTATATAAAGTTGAAACCAATAAAGGATATATCACAACATTGAATTATGATGAAGAATATCGTTTAACAGATATGGTTTCCCCATCAGGATTCGAATATATTTTTAGTTATAATAAAGACAATAAGGTTACTAATATTCAAATGCCGAATGGTTGTTCTATGAAATATGAGTATGATGATAATGATTATTTAGTTAGTGTAAAAGATGCGTTAAACAACGAAATCAAATACACATATAATGAGCAACACCAACTAGTTTCTGCATTGGATTCGAATAATGCTGCAGTTTTTACGAATAGCTATGATAAACAAGACCGAGTTGTGAAACAAATAGATGCAGATGGAAAAGCAACATCGATTGAATACAATGATAAGCAAACTGTTGTTACAGACCCGAATGCTGAGAAAACAACTTATACTTATGACAATGAGTATCGTACAATTAAAATAGGATATCCAAATGAAAGCTATGAAGAAAAAGGCTATGATGAAAATAATAACCTTAAATTTAGTACGGACAAAATTGCTCAGAAAACAGAGTATACCTACGATAATAAAGGTAATATCTTAACAATAAAACGTGCTGATGGCACAATGAAAAAGTATGAGTATAACACCCAGAATCAAGTTGTTAAAGTAATTGATTTTGATGGGAAGACAATAACTTATACTTATAATGAAGCTGGCGATTTAGTAAAGCAAGTCAATAAAGATGGCACTTTTATTTCCTATGAGTATGATACCCTACATCGATTAGTAAAACAAATCGATGCAAATGGGAATGAACTATCCTATCAATATAAAAATGCTTGGATTTCGGAAGTGATTGATCAAAAAGGTGGACGTACACAATACTTCTATAATCAACACGGACAAGTGATAAGCGTTCTTGATCCAACTGGTGGAATTACACGATATTCTTATGACTTAGCAGGTAGAAGGATTGGAGAACAAAAACCAGATGGTGTACTCACACAATACGCATATAATGACAAAGGGTTAGTCCATGTAATTACAGATGGAAAAGGGCTAAACACAGGCTTTAAATATGACGGATACGGTAATGTATCTTCTGTTATTGATCCGACTGGCGGAACAACGCAATATACTTATGATAGCAAGGGAAATAAGTTAACAGAAACTGATCCTTCTGGTAAAACAACGAAATACGAATATGACAGCATGTCTAACCTCAAAAAGGTAACTGACCCTGCAGGAAAATCTACGCTTTACGAATACAATAGCAAGGGTTATATTACTGCTACAGTTGATGGAAATGGAAATAAATCTACTTTTACTTATGATGATCGCTTTGATATGCCAAAAACATATACTAACAGCGATAACCTTGTAACAACATTTGAATATGATACCAAAGGTAATATCATCAAACAAATTTGGCCAGATGGCAGTTTTGTGAGCTATACTTATGATGATATGAATCGGATGAGCAGTAAAACAGATACTGCTGGTTTGGTTACAAATTACACTTACGATAACAATGGTAACTTAACACAAACGAAAGATACTTTAGATAGAGTATATACCTATACTTATGATAAAGCCAACTTACCACTCACAGTAACTGATCCAGAGGGTGGCGTTGTTACAATGGCATATGATGCCGCTGGTAAAATGGTTTCCTCTACGGATGCTTTAGGTAGAAAAACAGAATACACTTACAATAAAGCTGGAAAAGTAACTTCTAAAATTGATGCATTGGGCAATAAAACTACTTATACTTATGATGACAATGCAAATCTAATCGAAGAGATTGCTCCAAATGGCGGTGTTACAAAAGCTACTTATGATGCATTAAATCGTATTAGTATTGCAACGGATCCTCGTGGTAATCAAACAAAGATGACATACGATCAAAGCAGTAATATAGTAAAGGTTCAAAATGCTTTAGGTTACGAAACAAAATATAAATATAATGCAGCTGGAAAAGTAGCTGAAAGCATAGATGCACTAGGCAATATTACGCAAATGTCATATGACAATAACGGAAATGTTCTTGAAGTAACAACACCAGACCAAGCAAAAACGGTAAATGTATATGATAAGTTAAACCGTCTTGTAAAAACAACTGATGCTGCTGGTTTAATTACAGAATATGAATATGACGCAATGAACCGTGTTGTTTGTCAAAAAGACAATACAGGCAAAAAGACAAGCTATGAGTATAACAAAGCAGGAAAGCTTATTAAAATGACAAACGCATTAGGTGAAACAGTTACTTATACTTATGATATTGCAGGTAATGTTTTAACTTCTACTACATTTGATGGGAATGTTACTGCTTACACTTATAACAAGCTAGGCAAAGTGAAAACAATTACTGACCCTGAAGGTAAAGTAACTTCGTATGAATATGATAAGAACGGAAATTTGTTATCAAAGATTGATGACAAGCAAAGAAAATGGCAATACCTATATGATGAATTAGGACGACTAACCAAAACAACAAACCCATTATCTGAAACAACGCAATATACTTATGATAGTGTTGGTAAGCTCATTAGCCAACTCAATGCAAAAGGGAATGCCAAAACATATGAATATGATATTGCAGGAAATCAAACTGCTGTACAAGACGAAAATGGAAATAAAACAAGCTTTGTATATGACCCATTAAATCGTGTAATCAATACAACTACAGCAGATAAAGGACAACAAGATATCTTGTATGATGCATTGAATCGGATTATGAAGCAACGAGATGCATTAGGCAATACTACAAAATATGAATACAATGAGTTAGGAAACTTAATCAAACGTACCCAACCAAACGGTGGCACCTATCAATATGGTTATGACAAGCATGGTGTTCAAACAGAAGTAACGGATCCTTTAGGCAATACAATAAAAAATGTTGTTGATCTCAATGGACAAGTGACTAAGAAAACAATGCCAAATGGTGCGGAATACACATACCAATATGATGTAATAGGAAAAATTACTGCAATTACAGCACCAGAGGGTATGTCTAAAAAGTTTGTTTATGATGAGAAGGGTAATCTAACAAAAGAAGTTGATCAATCGAATCGTGAAATCAACTATACCTATGATAAGATGCACAGACTTTTAGACACAATAAACCCAAATGGGGGCAAGCTATCTTATACTTACGATACCAACGGTAATGTATCAAATGTTGTTACCCCAATGGGCTATAAGAAGTCTTTTGAGTATGATGCTTTAGACAGAATCACAAAAGAATTAGACCCAGTTGGTAAAGTAACAGAATATAACTATGATGTTCTTGGCAATATCGAAAAAATGACTGTAAATGGTGGTAGAGTTACAACATATAGCTATGACAATGTTGGTAATTTGACTTCTACTACAAACCCACTCAACCAGACAACTTCTATAAAATATGATGCTATGAACCGCATGACACAACAAATTGATGCGGCTGGTAAAGCGAGGTCTTATGAGTATGATTTGAATGGACAGCTTACAACATTAACCGATAAAAAGGGAGCAACAACCAAATATAGTTATGACAAACAAGGCAATTTAACTAGCAAAACAGATGCCTTGAACAGAAAGACTTCATACGCATACGATTTATTGAATCGAGTTGTTGGTGTTACCGATGCGAACAATGTAGAAACAAGATATGCTTATGATACTGTTGGAAACATGACTTCTCGTGTTGACGGCGCTGGTAGAACAACGAACTATGCTTATGATTTAGCAAAACGTATGACTTCTATAACCAACCCATTGCAAGAAGTGCAAAAAATGAAGTATGATTTAAATGGCAACCTATCTGAGTTTACAAACCCAGACGGAACAAAAATTCAATATGACTACGATAAGCTAGATGCTTTGGTAAGCAAGAAATCATCAGAAGATGCAACTGGACAAGCGTTATATGGTTACGATAAAGACGGCAGAAAAATCTCGATGTCAGATGTTGCAGGTACAACAAAATATGAGTATGATGAGATTGGCAGAATTACATCTGTAGCACTTTCTATTGGTGGAAAGATTGGCTATACTTATGATAGTTACGGTAACTTAACAAAGCTAAGCTATCCAGATGGCACAGCAGTAACATATCAATACGATGAGTTAGATCGGTTAATTGGAATTGTTGACAGAACCAATCAAAAGACAAGCTATACCTATGACCTATCGGGCAACTTAACAGAAGTAGTGCGTCCAAATGAAACAAGCAGTACGATGCAATACGATGAGATGGGTAACATAATCAAGCTTGAAAACAAGAATAAAGGTGTTGTTTCTAGCTTTGAATATACCTATGATATGTCTGGCACAATCATAAAAGAAATTGCAACACAAGGAAAACAAAAGATTACTCGTGAATTTACTTATGATAACCTTGGTCAAATTACCAATATCGATGAAACAAACGGTAAGTTGACTACTTCCTATACTTATACTTATGATCAAGTTGGTAACCGCATTAAAGAGCGAGAAAAGCGTGGTAACAATGTAGTCAAAAATATTTCAAATGTGTTTAACGGCGCAGACAGATTAGTGAAATCTGAAAACACTGCAAACTGGGAAACAAAACGCACTACCTATGAATATGACAAGAACGGCAACATGATTAAAAAGAATATGCCATATGATAGCTATATGACATATAAATATGACAATGAAAACCGTTTGACAGCAATTAGAGATAAGCAAAATCTCTTGTTTGCTGCTTTATATGATGGTAATGGAGACCGTATCTTTAGTGTAACACCAAAATACAATACTGGTGGTTGGCATGATGATGGTAACAATGGTGGATGGCAAGTAAATAGCTCAACAAAGAACTATGGTACGACTGCGCAGACATCAGAAAAGGTTGACATTTCCTCTAAATATAAAGTAAACTATAATCAAAAGCTAGTCGATGAAACGATGCTGATTCCGAATGGTGTAAATCAATGGGGCAAAGAGCAATATGAGTTAACTGGTTATATCAACAACATCAATACGCAAAATACTCAAGTGTTGATGGAATATGGCTTTGACGGTAAGATTGGCAACAGCTATGACTATGGTTTAAATCGCAGCAGTATCATTAGCAAAGGAAAAAAGAACTACTATGCATATGATGGTCGTGGCTCTGTTAGCGAGTTATTAAACTCACAAGGTAATGTATCTATGGGATACAGCTATGGAGCTTTTGGCAAGACAACAATCACGACAAACCTTTATGTAGATAACCCATACCAATATAACGCTGAGTATGTAGATTCTATTCCTGGTGTACCTGGTATGCAATATCTACGAGCAAGATATTATTCCCCATATGAGGGCAGATTCTTCTCACAAGATACTGTTTTCGGCGACATGTTAAACCCACTCAGCCAAAACCTATATGCATATTGCCAAAACAATCCGATCATGTTTCAAGACCCTAGTGGAAGATATCAAGTTCCAGCTAGTATTCAAATGGCAGGTCCTGCCGCGGTTGCTTCTTATTTAGCAGGAATAAAAAAGAACGACCCATGCAATCAAGCTAAGGCGGCTGTTGTACAAAAGAAAAAAGAAGCTGAAATGGCGAATGCTGTTATCAACAATCCACTGTATCAACCAACATCATCCTCTTCTTCAAGCAGTGATTCTAATTATCCAGACAATCCGCTGTATCAATCCTCCTCATCTTCTTCAAACAGTGATTCTTATACTAGCATAGATTTCGGTCAAGCTGAAGCACAACGCAAGGCAGAAGCGGAAAGAATTGCAAAAGAGAAGCAAAAGCAAGAGTTGAACAAAAAAGCTTGCACAGACCTTGTTAATGGACAAAAGTATGCACAAGAATTAGCAGAGATATATCAAAAAGAAACTGTTCAAATAACTCAACTAGAAATAGACACAGTTAATATGTTAAATGTGTCTCCAGAAAAGAAAGCTATCCTATTGAATTTGGTGAGAATTCGCAGAGATGAGTTAACTATTGGGGATATGAAGAGTATTGGTATTGATATAACTAAAGTTAATTTAGCTATACTGACAAACCTATATAAAATGCAACGAAAAGGTTTAACTGCAGGTGAAGCACAGTTCCACGATTCGCAGAAAAAATTAACCGAGATTCTAGGTGTAGCAGCATATGGAATATCAAATGCGCATGCTAATAATCTGGCAAATAATATAACCTACAATAGTGGGTCTGGTGAAGCTGGTATACGACCACCTTCTAGCTGGAAACAAACAAGTGAGGGTGGGAGCCAAGCAGGATGGAAACTAGGTGATGATATTAACGTACTTACAAAGCAAGGGAACTATCCATCGTGGAGTACAGTAAAATCTAGATACTGGAAGAATGCTGCAAATGCAGCTGAAGAAGGTGAGTATTCCGCTGAAAATTTAGCTAAAATGACAAAAGGAAAGGCGCCTGTACATGATGAAATAGGAGTACCAAAAGAGTTACATCACGTAAATGGGCGAGAAGGATTGGATCCTCATAATATTGAAAATCTTAAGGAGGTATGGCCTTGGGAACATTCTGATATTGACCCATTTAGGCATTATACAGCACCAAGACCATAGAAAGGAAAATTATATGAGTTCAAAAATTGGTAGAGAAAAGATTATTAATAAAGCCTTTGAAGGAAGAGAAGATGTTATTAAGTGGGATGTACAAGATATAATAAACGAACAAACCATTAAAGTAACTTTTGTAAGCAAAAACTCACCTAAAAAGCAAGGCATACGCTTGGCAACAGATAAGGGAATTGAAGTTAATGGACAGGTGTTTCCATCTATACAATTATGGGATGATATGGCACCAAATGAAGTTAATTGTAAGTGCTATACCGAGGATGGATGTCTAAGCGTCTATAATATTTGGGATAAAGGTAAAGGAGCGGAATCTCAATCTCATTCGTCTGGGATGTTAGTTACGATAGAAGGCAATGTAATTACGTATCAATGTAATGATATCGGATTTGAAACAAACTTTGACAAGTTAGTATTTACTATCGAAAAGCTATAAAGGAATTGGAACGGTGGCTTGTAGATATGAATAACACTCAATTTGAGTTACTGTCACTGTATAAGCTACCTACAGAACGGCTTGAAATAGCGGTTGTTCAATACTCTTGACCACCTACTTGACACACAAAGGGTCATTTCGACCACGTAGTAAGCATCTTTCAAACGTCGGCACTGCCGGCGTTAGTGGATGCGAGGGGTAGCAAGGCGACCCCCTCGCTTTATCCTGCTATATTCATCAACAACATCCTCCTCATCTTCTTCAAGCAGTGAGACTTCTTCAAGTAATAGTTGGTCTTCGGGAATTGATTACGGTCAAGCTGAGGCACAACGCAAGGCAGAGGAAGCACAAAGACGTCAAGCTGAGATTGAGAAGCAAAAGAGAGACGTTAACTTTAAAGCTTGTACATCCTTAATAAATCCAGAAAAGTATGCACAGGAATATAAAGAACTGCTACAAAAAGAAAGCAAAGAATATAATGAGTATATCAATCAATTTCCATCACTTAATTGGCTGACTGCGGATGAACAATTATTATTTCAACACAGTGACTTTTTAGAATCGTTTACTGAACAAGAAAAGATAAAATTGATTGTATTGGGTAGAGAACGATCCATAACGATGGATGATATTAAGAAACTATATATCGATGAAGACTTAACCAATAAAGGGGTTATGGATTTCTTTAATACATCACTTAGAGCGAATAGATTTGGTATGACAACTACTGATTTGGATACTCATTTTCAGCAAGGAAAAAAAGCAGAACGAAGCGCACTACTAGATTTTGCAGGGATGTATGCAGCGGCGGGTTTGATAGCCAACTATAATGCAAGTGGTTCCAATTTCAGTAATGTTCCGGAGAGACAATTTAAAGGTTTCAATTTAGATAAGCCGAAAGTCGGTGGAGGAAATGAATCAAAAGTACCGAGAACTGGTGAAGAATGGAATCAGTATTTTAAAGAAAAGTATAGTGCTGAAAATGTAACATGGGAAACCGCATCTATAAGGAATATTGTGAATATGCCTAGCAAGATAACTAGTTTCTCGCCACAACAAGTTGCTAATCTTGCGAAATCAAGTGGTTGGTCGGTTGAACCATTAGGTAAGGGTAGTCTAGCAGGAGTGCCCTATGAAGAAGGTGGTGGATTTAGTATGCGAGCTCCAAATGGAGGTTCTGAATATATCCAATATCATCCTGGAGGAGGACATCATGGCTCTTCACCATATTATAAGATTTCCTCGGGTCCAAATGGCACTGTAAGATACGATATTAATGGAGGGATGATTCCATAATGAAAAATGACATAGATGAAATTGCACAATGGTATGACAGGTTTATTGAAAATGTTATTCAAATTTCTATGGAGGCTGAACAGCAGATTCAAAAATTACATGGAACAGAAGTAGCTGATGAAGTAGCATTAGATTTTTGCGAAATAGGGTTAGTTTATGCTAAAAAGTTATTGGATTGTGAATGGATTACTCATGAACAGTATTTGTTAGCTGAGAATATCGCAAAGAAACTTGATTTAATGACGCAAAAACAAGAGTTATGGAATGAAAAGGCCTTATTAACTTCTATAGAGTGGGAAGAGTGCAGAATAATGGGCAAAAAACTTTTAGATACCTTGATAATTAATAAATAAATTATCACATTAACTCACAACAAGCATCAATCGTCGGCTATTGCCGGCGGCAGTAATTCTAATTATCCAGACAATCCACTGTATCAATCCTCCTCATCATCTTCAAACAGTGATTCTTATACTAGCATAGATTTCGGTCAAGCTGAAGCGGAAAGAAAAGCACGAGAGGCAGCTGAGAAGAAGAAACAACTAAGCAATAAGGCTTGCACAGATTTAATAAATGGACAAAATTATGCTCAAGAGCTAGCGACAATATATCAGAAAAATGATAAAGCATTTAGAGATGCCAATCCGCAATTCAAAGAATCAGTTCCAACACCAAATCCATTACAAACCCCAGATAATACACCAGAGTGGTTAGCTTTAATGATAGGAGGAATTATTGATACAGTGGATAAAATTGGGGACGATGTGCGGAATTTTGATATTAACAATAAAAATGAAGAAGAAGTATTAAAGTCAAACTATTTTTCAGCATACAAAGGAAAAATGGTTGTTAGGATACCAAATTCAGGGAATGCTTTTTCGTTTGGTGCTATATTTATGGGCTCTGGAAATGAGATAAAAGATGTTAAACATGAATATGGGCATACTATACAATTCGATAAAATGGGGCCTGTTGATTATGTTAAATATGTAGCTATACCGTCAGTAACATACTACAATCTCACTAAAAATGGAAAAGTGCCACATGAGTTATATTATAATATGCCTTGGGAATATCAAGCTGAATTATATGGTAATGTAACAGAAAGAGACCATGAGCCTTGGGCAAATAAAGTCAATAAAATTTATTCTGATTTAGTTAATGTACTCCCATAGTATGATAATCTGTAAGGAGATATTAGAAATGAAAAATGTATTTAGCTGTCTGATTGTTGTTTTAATTTCAATTTTCAGTTTAACTGGTTGCAATAATACAACTGATTACAAATTTTTACAGCCTAATGATAAAATAGCAAAAATAGAAATCGTTATTGTTGGTGAACGAGAGGATATAAAAGGAAAAAAATTATCGGAAGTTCAACAAGTAATGGATGTAAAAAAAGAATTGCTCGAAGAAGAAGGTGAGAAGTTAATAGAGGATTTAAAAAAAATAGACTGTTTCAATAAGTATAATCCCCCTGGGTATATGGATGCAGGTTTGGAAGCATTTAAGATAAGTTATGATAATGGCGATTATGAACTTATTAATTATAGAGCTCAAGCAACTTACAAAAATAGTAAATATGATAGAGCTGGTCTTTACTACTTCGATAAAGATCAATTCAATGAGCTTCTGTATAAATATTTAGATTAGAATTAGTACTGTTCTGATTTAGGCGGTGTCGATCTCAAACTAATTATATTTAACATGTAAAGAGTCATTTTAATCACATATACGAACCAAACACCCGTCGACAATATCGACGGGTGTTTTCTCTCTTGCAAACTACACAGCAAAACTGTATAATTATTACAGTGGGGATTCTTATACAAGCAGTGAGACTTCTTCAAGTAATAATTGGTCTTCGGGAATTGATTACGGTCAAGCAGAAGCACGACGTCAAGCAGAGGAAGCACAAAGACGTCAAGCTGAGATTGAGAAGAAAAAGAGAGACGCTAACTTTAAAGCTTGTACATCCTTAATAAATCCAGAAAAGTATGCACAGGAATATAAAGAACTGCTACAAAAAGAAAGCAAAGAATATAATGAGTATATCAATCAATTTCCATCACTTAATTGGCTGACTGCTGATGAACAATTATTATTTCAACACAGTGACTTTTTAGAATCGTTTACTGAACAAGAAACGATAAAATTGATTGTATTGGGTAGAGAACGATCCATAACGATGGATGATATTAAGAAACTATATATCGATGAAGACTTAACCAATAAAGGGGTTATGAATTTCTTTAATACATCACTTAGAGCGAATAGATTTGGTATGACAACTACTGATTTGGATACTCATTTTCAGCAAGGAAAAAAAGCAGAACGAAGCGCGCTACTAGATTTTGCAGGGATGTATGCAGCGGCGGGTTTGGTAGCCAACTATAATGCAAGTGGTTCCAATTTCAGTAATGTTTTGGAGGGACAATTTAAAGGCTTCAATTTAGATAAGCCGAAAGTTAATAATAGTGGTGGCTCTATTGAGGGTGAGTTAGACGTTTTATCCAAACCAAGTTCTAAGGCTCTAAGACAAAATATGATTGAAGCAGGACTCGATGTTCCAGATTATGCAAATGCAGCCCATCATATCGTTGCAGGTAGTTCGCCTAAAGCTGCTGAAGCCAGAGCTATACTCCAAAAATTTGGTGTGGACATTAACGACGCAACAAACGGCGTATTTCTACCAACAGTTAAAAATGTGGCAGAAGGAGCCTATCACCCAAGTTTGCATACAGATTCATATTACAGAAAAGTTTCTGATTTATTGTCCGGTGCAAAAAGTAAGAATGATGTATTAGATATTCTAGATGATATAGCCGATCAGCTATCTAAAGGTACGTTTAAATAATAAAAGAGGTGAATAGCATGAAGATTTGGTTACTAGACTGCGATGTAGATAATTACGATAATTTGACATGGGAGAACGATATAAATATTGATGATGTACAGACCTATGATGGAAGACAGAAATTTGCTAATTGGAACCCTGTTAAAGTAAAAAGAATATATGACAAAGAGTTCAGTAATTCACCTGGATTGTCATCACACATACCTGTTTTTGATAAAATAGCTGTCGAAACAGTCAAAGACTTTTTAAGTGGAAACGCAGAAATATTACCGCTAGATTGCAATGATGGAGAATTTTATGCAATTAATGTAACAAAAGTTTTGGACTGCATTGATTATGAAAAGGCTGAATATAAAACTTATAGAGATGGCAAACGAATTATGAGATTTACAAAATATGCTTTTGATATTTCAAAAGTAAGCAGTGAACATTTCTTTAAAATTGTTGATGAACCATTGCGTCGCCCGTTTGTATCTGATGAGTTTCGGAATCGAATACTCTCAAATAACCTTACTGGATTCAAATTTGAGCTTGCTTGGGATAGCGATGAATGCTAACAGTTGTTGTGTAGTATAGCACCTTGAACAGCTCCTGAAAAACGGCTTAAAACTGCGATTATTTTGCCTTACAGGACCTCAAACAGCACAAAACCTGATTTACAGCACCTAAAGAAAAGGTTTCAAACCGCGAGCATTGCTAAAGCAAGGGGCGGTTCACAGCACCTTGCTTTATCCCGCACCAGAATAATATTTCGAGTAGGCAGTGGTTTTGACCTTAAATGGCGATTGGAACTCTGGCGAAATTCGCCCCCAACAGGCGTTTCTCACCTCCAGTGGTATCTTTACTCCACTTGGGATGAGAAAAAGCCACACAGGGCGAACGTGTGCGTCACGTGGGCAACAGCTATGATTATGGTTTAAACCGCAACAGTATCATTAGCACTAGTGGAAGATATCAAGTTCCAGCTAGTATTCAAATGGCAGGTCCTGCCGCGGTTGCAGCTTATTTAGCAGGAATGAAGAAGAACGATGCTGGAAATCAAGCGACAGCTGCTGTTGCACAAAAGAAAAAAGAAGCTGAAATGGAGAATGCTGTACAAGCAACCCGCTATATTCATCAACATCCTCTTCATCTTTATCCTCCTCTTCTTCAAGCAGTGATTCTTCGTATACAAGTAGTGAGACTTCTTCAAGTAATAATTGGTCTTCGGGAATTGATTACGTTCAAGCTGAAGCACAACGCAAGGCAGAAGGGGAAAGAATTGCAAAAGAAAAGAAAAAGAAAGAATTAAACAATAAAGCTTGTACATCCTTAATAAATCCAGAAAAGTATGCACAGGAATATAAAGAACTGCTACAAAAAGAAAGCAAAGAATATAATGATAATCTATGCTTATACATAATTGTGCAGGGAAAGTAGCGAATCAAGTCGTTTGATATAATATACTTTGATTATAAGGAGGGAGAAAAATAAAATGATTGAAAATATGGATTTTTTAAAATTGGCTGAGGAACGCTATTCAGTACGAAATTTTAGCAATAAAGCTATTGAAAAGAGTGTGTTAGACAAAATTTTGAAAGCTGGACATCTCGCACCAACTGCCTGCAATCGTCAGCCTCAACGAATTTTAGTTATTAACAGCGAAGAAGGTATTAAGAAGCTAAGAAAGTGTACTGAATGTCACTTCGGTGCCCCAGCTGCAATACTTATTTGCTACGATAAAAATGAATGTTGGCAACGTAAATACGATGGCAAAGCCAGCGGTGACATTGATGCTAGCATTGTGACAACGCATATGATGCTGGAAGCTACGGTGCTAGGCGTTGGCACAACTTGGGTCATGCACTTTATTCCAGAGGCTGTTAGGGAGGAATTTGCTATTCCCACAAATATTGAGCCTGTAGCATTGTTAGTATTGGGATATCCGGCACCTAATGCAAAGCCATTTCCAGGACATACACAATTCAGACCATTAGAAGATTTAGTATTATATAATGAGTTTTAGTAGTCACGTAAGTTCTTAAACAATGTTTTGATTTAGTTGTAGACTGTAACTATTATTAGGGTAGTTATTATTTCAAAAATGAAAATATATTAAGCAATCTACTCAACCCACCCTTGAAGCGACAAAACAGATGACATAATAAATATACATTTGACATACTAATATGTAATGAATATACAGAAATTACGTTTAATTATGCATAAATAATGTATAAAAATGGTAGATTTGTTCCCGAGAACGACGCACGTTGAAACGACAATAATGATGACGCGTTGTGGCAAAAACGATAAATAATCCACTTTGACCACAATATGTTGTGGTTTTGGAGCGGTTTTGAGGCTTAAAAACGGGCAAAAAAGTGCCGTTTTTGAGCCTCAAAAAATTACAAAAATATAGATGACATAGGGTAATATAAGTAAAATTCAGCGGAGGAGGTACGTAAGATATGGTTTTTAATGGGTATTTAATGAGTGGAGAAGAAACTGTTGCAGAGGTTAGAAATAATCAAGTAATTCCAATTCTAAAAGATAAAATGCCATTGTATCTTGCAAACGGTGGCAATTTTGAACAGTGGCTCGAATCTCGTGCAATTGATAGACACAGGCCAAATTCGCGCATTTTAAAGAAAATGTTACGTTTAACTGACACCAGCGATATTGCGTCAGTTATCCATTCACATGCAGCTACAATAACTGATAACTACTGGGTAAAATCAAATGACGAAGACTTGCAATATGGTGATATTGAATTTAAAGAAAATATTTTTGCAGATATATCTTTGACAGGTTCAGTAGACAGCTATAACAAGATTTTTACTAAAGAGCAATTATCAAGCAGAACTCCCGAGTTGACCAACATAGGAAGTTACGAAAAATGCTGGAAGTTTGAAAATGGTAGTTGGTATATGTATAAACAGGGTAGTGCACTAGAGCGTTTCTCTGAAGTCTTTATTGCTATCCTTTCAAAAAAGCTTGGCTTCCCTACTGCTGAATATTCTCCATCAGATAGCTTTATAAAAACAAAAGATTTCACAGAAGGCAAGAATAACTTTGAACCTATGGCGGCTCTTGTAGGTGACAACGAAGATTACTCATTTAATTATGATAAGCTAAATGCTATAGATTTAAATTTAGCAAAAGAGTATTTGGACATTTTGTTCATGGATACACTTTGTTTCAATATGGACAGGCACACTTATAACTATGGCTTGCTGAGAGATAGAGAAACGGGAAAGATATTATCTATGGCACCTAACTTTGATAATAACATAGCATTAATTTCAAGAGGATACGCAACTGAAGCAAAAAATTCATCTAATCTATTAATTGAGTTATTTGGAGAGTTATTAAAAAATAAAAGCATATCTTACAAAATACCTTACATTGATGAAACTATGATAAAAGAAATTGCAATAAAATCTTTACCTAATGAAAAAATTGACATTAAATATGTTACTGATTTTGTAATGGATAGGTCCGAAAGAATTGAAAGTCTGGTTCAAAGTTTAGAAATGAAGCCAAAAGAAAACTTGGGAATACAATTTAAATATTAAGCAATAACGGCACTGAGAAAATAATCTCAGTGCCGGTTTCGTATGAAAGGATATTATTATGAATAATAAAAAATTAACTATGATTCCTTCGCTTTATCAATTCAAGCAAAACATTAGTATTAACGGTGAAAAAATTAAAGTTGCAATATTACTTCCCAATAATTGTTCATCTGATTATTTGTATTCAATAAAATTAAAACTATCTTATTTCAATTATTTTGAAAATATCTGTTGTTTAACTTATAATTTTGATAATATAGAGAGTGAGAATGACATAAAAAACGTTTATGATGTCTGTAAAAAAGAGAAAATTGAAATGCTGATTTGTTACAGTCTAAATAATTTCTTACAAAATAAAGATCACCAATCATGTGTAAAAAACCTTTTTGTGAATTGTGATATTCCTGTCTACTTTATTGATGAATGTGTACTTTTAAAGGATAACAAGCTTATTCTTATATAATAAAAAATATTATGAAAGCTTTTTATAGCAAATAAAACCACAATAATTTAATATTAATGGAAATGTTATTTTTAAAGTTGTATAATGGAAAAATAAGTTAGATAAGTTAGCGTTGCACAGTCTAGTATTAAAAAACTAATTGCCTCTTAATTTATTATTAGACACAATGAAAGGCTGTGATAGAATTATGGTAAATGATCCAAATATGATGACAGCAAGTCAATTAATACATGCAATAAAAAACAGGCGCATTGGAATAGAAGAACTGATAAATTTTTATCTCAATCGCATTAGTAAATATGATGGCATTAACGGATTAAATACGATTGCGGAAATTGATGATACAGCTATAAAACAAGCACGTGCTATGGATGCAAAGAAGACAGGTTCAGACTTGTCGCTATTCGGATTGCCAATACTTGTGAAAGATAATATCGACGTTTGTGGACTTCATACAACGGCAGGAAGTCTTGCGCTTTCAGATAATATTGCCAGCAAAGATGCACCGATAGTTGCTAACCTGAAGAAAAATGGCGCAATAATTCTAGGAAAAACGAATATGACCGAATTTGCAAACTATACAACACAGGGAATGCCATGTGGGTACAGCTCAAGAGGAGGTCAGGTGAAAAACGCATATGATAAAACTAAAAGCCCAGGTGGTTCAAGCTCAGGTTCAGCGGTAGCTGTATCTGCGGGATTTTGTGCAGCCGCAGTTGGTACAGATACTTCTTTTTCAGTAGTTGGATGTGCAACTGATAATGGAGTCACAGGATTAAAACCACCTGCAGGGACATTGTCATCAGTCGGAATTATCCCTATTGCTCATACACTTGACAGTGCTGGAGCATTAACAAAAGATTTTCAGGATGCATATATGATATATTCGGGAATGTGTGAAAAACCTTTAGATAACATATTGCCTTTAAAAGTTAATTCTTTACATGTTGCGGTGAATATTTTTAATCAAGAACAGGTATCTGAGGCACAGCTAAAAAAGTATGATACACTTTTTAAGAGACTTAAAGATGATGGAGCGAATTTTGCAGAGATTTCACAGGAGTATGTTCCGTATCAGCAAGATATTATGAGTTGTGAATTTAGAAAAGATTTGGAGAAATATCTTCTTAATAGCAATGCAAGCCTTAAGTCTATCTCTGACATTGTTGAGTTTTACGAATCTAATCCTGAGCAAATGATGAGATACGGTATTACTTATCTAAAATCGGCTTTAAGTAGTGTTTCTACAGGACTTAATGATGAATTGTACTTGAAAGCTTTAGCTGAACGAAAGAAACTTAAAAAGCAAGTTTTGAAACAACTGCAAGAATATGATGTTTGCATAATGACTGGACCAACAAATATTATGCATTTTACAGGTTTACCATCCGTTGCGCTAAAATTAGGCATGGCAGAAGACAACACCCCTCGTGGAATTATTTTATATGGTTCAGATGAAGTACGCCTTTATTCCGCTGCGTTGACAATTGAAAAATATTGTCAAGAAGTTACACGCCCCAAATTATGAACATGATTGAATATAAAAAATACATATACTTTTCGTCGATAATAAGAAATACTGGAATTTGAAGCTTACATACAGAGAAGGTTTGGTGAAAAATGATTTATTGGTTCAAACAGCTTCCCAAAAAGGAAATTGATTTCACACATTGGACACCATTTATAAAAAACTCATGGTGTAGAAAACACTTCATGTTATTTGTATATAGCTTGCAATTGCTGCTTTTCATATCGGCTTCACTAGCTAATGTATGGAGTTTTTCAACTACGGTTGTTAAAGTTATTATTTTTGCTTTAGTATTTGTTATTCATGAATTGATACATATTATGGTTGTATTTAGAAAAGGAAATATAAGTTTGACATATTCAGGTATTTTCTTCTGGTTAAACACAGATGCTGTTTTATCAAAAGCACGCTTCTATTTTTTTATAACTTTACCATTCATAGTTTTGACGATTATTCCTTTAATAGCGTGTATGTTTGTCAGCGACTATTTTAAGGATATGCTAGTCTATATATTATGTATCAACGTAATTATTTCAGGTGCTGATATAATAAATTCTATTCTCATTTTGTTTAAACCTGCTAATTCAGAGTTTTGTTGTGGGTTTTACAATACTAAGAAACTATAATTTAAAATAGAATAATAAGATAAACAGAGGTGAAGTGCATGACACCACAACAAATAATTGACTATTGCCTTGCAAAAAGAGGAGCATACATAGATTATCCTTTCGGACCTGATGTGGTAGCAATTAAGGTTGGAAAAACAAGCGAGCGTTCTGGTAGAATTTTTGCACAGATTTTTAAGCTTAAAGGTATTGACACGGTCACTCTAAACTGCGATATGATGACAGGTCAATTTTATCGTGATTTGCTCCCCAATATAGTTGTGCGTGGGTATCATTGCCCAGCAGTTCAGCAACCGTATTTTAATACTTTCCCGTTAACCGACGATGTGACTGATGAACTTATAATTGAAATGATAGAACATAGCTACCAAACTGTTGTAAATAAACTGCCGAAATATGTACAGAAAAGTTTGGAGGATTAAATATGAAAGATGAAAAAATTAGTTTGTAGAAGATATAGAGAGGTATTTGCATAGTGAGGGGGTAATGATAATTAAATTTACAACAGAAGAAAGGAACTAATATGAAACTTGCACTATTAGCTGATATTCATGGCAATTACATGGCACTTGAAGCTTGTTTAAATTATATCGAGCAAAACTATTTTGATGGAATTATCTTTTTAGGTGATTATATTACCGACTGTCCATACCCACAGAAAACAATTTCACTATTAAAAAATGCAATGAAAGTACATCAATGTTGGTTTATAAGAGGAAATCGTGAAGAATATATGATAAACCATCATAAAAACTCAAATGATAATTGGTGCTATTCCTCACAAACTGGTTCTTTGCTTTATACATATGAAAACTTATCCAATGATGATATTACTTTTTTTGAGAATATGCCAATATTTAATACTATTAATTTTAAAAGCTGTAAACATATTGTTATATGTCACGGCTCACCAACAAGCATAAGGGAAATGCTTTTAGAAGGTGAAGAGAATTCTAATAATTGTCTTGAAACGCTTGAAGCAGATTATTTATTTTGCGGACATACTCATGACCCTTTTAAGTATGAATATAAAGGCAAGATGCTTACAAATTGTGGAAGCGTTGGTTTGCCAACAAACAACCAAATAAATTCACAATTTACTGCTATAGAATTCATGAGTAACAAATGGAAAATAGACTTGATTTCAGTACCTTACAATATAGATAGTCTTGTTAATGACTTTGAAGAAAGTGGTATTTATGATAAGGGCTTTTGGTGGTCTAAGTCTATTGTAAAAACCTTACAAACGGGAGTAAATTATTCAATGCTATGTATTCAAAAAGCTAGTGAATTGGCAGGTCAACGCAACGAACGTTTATCTGAAAAGCATTGGGAAATGGCGGCGAAAGAGTTGTATCTTTAATAATAAAATAGTTAAAATATTGTTAAAGTTAACGTAAAAATATAAAAAGGAGCAATAAACTATGCCAAATGGAATTAAAGATTATTATAATTTAGTGCAGATGCCTTGAACAGAAAGACTTCATACGCATACGATTTATTGAATCGAGTTGTTGGTGTTACCGATGCGAACAATGTAGAAACAAGATATGCTTATGATACTGTTGGAAACATGACTTCTCGTGTTGACGGCGCTGGTAGAACAACGAACTATGCTTATGATTTAGCAAAACGTATGACTTCTATAACCAACCCACTGCAAGAAGTCCAAAAAATAAAGTATGATTTAAATGGTAATCTATCTGAATTTACAAACCCAGATGGAACTAAAATCAAATATGATTATGATAAGCTTGATGCTTTGGTAAGCAAGAAATCTTCTGAAGATGCAACTGGACAAGCGTTATATGGCTACGATAAAGACGGTAGAAAAATCTCGATGTCAGATGTAGCAGGAACAACTAAATATGAGTATGACGAGATTGGCAGAATAACATCAGTAGCACTTTCTACTGGTGGAAAGATTGGCTATACTTATGACTCATACGGTAACCTAACAAAGTTAAGCTATCCAGATGGCACAGCAGTAACTTATCAATACGATGAGTTAGATCGGTTGGTTGGAATTGTGGATAGAACCAATCAAAAAACAAGCTATACTTATGATCTATCTGGCAATTTAACAGAAGTAGTGCGTCCAAATGAAACGAGCAGTACGATGCAATACGATGAGATGGGTAATATAATTAAGCTTGAAAACAAGAATAAAGGTGTTGTTTCTAGCTTTGAATACACCTATGATATGTCTGGTACGATCATAAAGGAAATTGCAACACAAGGAAAACAAAAGATTACTCGTGAATTTACTTATGATAACCTTGGTCAAATTACTAATATTGATGAAACCAACGGTAAGCTCACGACTTCCTATACTTATACTTATGACCAAGTTGGTAACCGCATTAAAGAGCGAGAAAAGCGTGGTAACAATGTAGTCAAAAATATTTCAAATGTGTTTAACGGCGCAGACAGATTAGTGAAATCTGAAAACACTGCAAACTGGGAAACAAAACGCACTACCTATGAATATGACAAGAACGGCAACATGATTAAAAAGAATATGCCATATGATAGCTATATGACATATAAATATGACAATGAAAACCGTTTGACAGCAATTAGAGATAAGCAAAATCTCTTGTTTGCTGCTTTATATGATGGTAATGGAGACCGTATCTTTAGTGTAACACCAAAATACAATACTGGTGGTTGGCATGATGATGGTAACAATGGTGGATGGCAAGTAAATAGCTCAACAAAGAACTATGGTACGACTGCGCAGACATCAGAAAAGGTTGACATTTCCTCTAAATATAAAGTAAACTATAATCAAAAGCTAGTCGATGAAACGATGCTGATTCCGAATGGTGTAAATCAATGGGGCAAAGAGCAATATGAGTTAACTGGTTATATCAACAACATCAATACGCAAAATACTCAAGTGTTGATGGAATATGGCTTTGACGGTAAGATTGGCAACAGCTATGACTATGGTTTAAATCGCAGCAGTATCATTAGCAAAGGAAAAAAGAACTACTATGCATATGATGGTCGTGGCTCTGTTAGCGAGTTATTAAACTCACAAGGTAATGTATCTATGGGATACAGCTATGGAGCTTTTGGCAAGACAACAATCACGACAAACCTTTATGTAGATAACCCATACCAATATAACGCTGAGTATGTAGATTCTATTCCTGGTGTACCTGGTATGCAATATCTACGAGCAAGATATTATTCCCCATATGAGGGCAGATTCTTCTCACAAGATACTGTTTTCGGCGACATGTTAAACCCACTCAGCCAAAACCTATATGCATATTGCCAAAACAATCCGATCATGTTTCAAGACCCTAGTGGAAGATATCAAGTTCCAGCTAGTATTCAAATGGCAGGTCCTGCCGCGGTTGCTTCTTATTTAGCAGGAATGAAGAAGAATGACCCATGTGTTCAAGCTAAGGCGGCTGTTGTACAAAAGAAAAAAGAAGCTGAAATGGCAAATGCTGTTATCAACAATCCACTGTATCAGCCAACATCCTCTTCATCCTCAACATCCTCCTCTTCTTCAAGCAGTGAGACTTATTCAAGTAATAATTGGTCTTCGGGAATTGATTACGGTCAAGCTGAGGCACAACGCAAGGCAGAAGCGGAAAGAATTGCAAAAGAAAAGAAAAAGAGAGACGCTAACTTTAAAGCTTGTACAGACCTTGTTAATGGACAAAAGTATGCACAAGAATTAGCAGAGATATATCAAAAAGAAAGCAAAGAATATGTTGATTATATCAATCAATTTAAAAAATCAATTCCAACACCAAATCCATTACAAACCCCAGATAATACACCAGAGTGGTTAGCTTTAATGATAGGGGAAATTATTGATACAGTTGATAAAATTGGAGACGATGTGCAAAATTTTGATATTAACAATAATAATGAAGAAGAAGTATTAAAGTCAAACTATTTTTCTGCTTACAAAGGAAAATTAGTTGTTAGACCGCCAATAGGAAATGATGCTTTTTCGTTTGGAGCCATGTTTATTGGACCCCAAAATGACATTGACACTGTTCAACATGAATATGGGCATACTGTACAATTCGATAAAATGGGAGCTGCTAAATATACTGCTTTTGTCGCTATTCCTTCAGTAACAAACTACAATCTTTCTAAGAAGGGTAAATTGCCATACGACTATTATAGTTACCCTTGGGAATACCAAGCAGATCAATACGGAAATGTAGATGCAACGAAAAGAAATTATAAGCCTTGGGTGGATGTAGCCAACAAGAATTACTCGGAATTAACTGAATTACCTGAAAAAATTATAATTAATTCTATAAAAAATTCTATTATTATGAGTTCAAGGAGATATTTAAATGAAAAATGTTTTTAGTGTTCTGATTGTTATTTTAATTTCAATTTTCGGTATAACTGGTTGCAATACAACAACCGATTATAAGTTTATACAATCAAATGATAAAATAGCAAAGATTGAAATTGTGATTATTAGTGATGCGGGGGATCACGATGGAAATTTATTATCGGAAGTTCAACCAATAACGGATGTTAAAAAAGAATTGATTGAAGAGGATGGTAAGAATTTAATTGAGGATTTAAAAATAGTAGACTGTTATAAAATACATAATCCTCCTAGGTATATAATCACAGGTTTAGAAGCGATAAAGATCAGTTACGACAACGGCGATTATGAGCTTATTAGTTATAGAGCCCAAGCTAGTTACCAAAATGGGATATATAATAGAGCTAGTCGTCACGGCTTTGATAAAGACCAATTTAATAAGCTTCTGGATAAATATTTAGATGAAAATTAGTTTCTGTTTTTAATTAGGGGGAATCAAATCTCAAACTAATTATTTCTAACGAGTCATTTTAACCACTTAATACAAACCAACCACCCGTCGAATACCGACGGGTGGTTTCTCTCTCTTGCAAACCACATTGCGAAATTGTATAATTATTACAGTATAATTCGGGGATATCCTCACCCCTCTTAGCCAAAACCTATACGCTTATTGCCAAAACAATCCGATTATGTTCCAAGACCCTAGTGGAAGATATCAAGTTCCAGCCAGTATTCAAATGGCAGGTCCTGCTGCAGTTGCTTCTTATTTAGCAGGAATGAAGAAGAATGACCCATGTGTTCAAGCTAAGGCAGCTGTTGTACAAAAGAAAAAAGAAGCTGAAATGGCGAATGCTGTTATCAACAATCCACTGTATCAACCAACATCCTCTTCATCTTCATCCTCCTCTTCTTCAAGCAGTGAGACTTCTTCAAGTAATAATTGGTCTTCGGGAATTGATTACGGTCAAGCTGAGGCACAACGCAAGGCAGAAGCGGAAAGAATTGCAAAAGAAAAGAAAAAGAGAGACGCTAACTTTAAAGCTTGTACAGACCTTGTTAATGGACAAAAGTATGCACAAGAGTTAGCACAGATATATCAAAAAGAAACTGTTCAAATAACTCAACTAGAAATACAAACAATTAACTTAATGGATGTTTCTCCAGAAAAGAAAGCTGAATTATTAAATTTGGTGAGAGTTCGTAAAGATAAGTTAACAGTTGAGGATATGGCTGGTATTGGTATTAAAATAACGAAGTTCAATTTAGCAATTCTAATAAATCCATATGTAATGCAGCAAAAAGGGTTAACACAAGGTGAAGCCCAGTTTTATGACTCTCAGAAAAGAGAAGCTGAAATAAAAAATGGTATTACCATACAAACTATGAATGCTTATGCTAATGGGTTAGCTAGTAATATTACACAAAATAGTGGTTCTGGTGAAGCTGGTATACGACCACCTTCTAGCTGGAACAAAACAAATGAGGGTGAGATAAGCGTTGTAAAAACACCATACGGCGATGCTGTTCAATCTCTTGGCAAAGAAGCAAAAACTGTTAAAACTAGTATCGAAAACGGAGGAACTGTATATCGTGGAGGGACACTTGGGAGATCTAATGCTGCTGAGGGACAATTCTGGGCACCGGAAAATCCACTGAATCCAGGATATGCAGATCGTTATGGAGTTGATTTTAGTAAGATTGATGTGATTATTGGTGGTAAAGTCAAGCCAAACTCAAATATTATAACACGACCAGCACCTGGCTTAGGAACTAATGGTGGTGGCGCTATTGAAATGGTAACGGATCCTAATAATGTGAAACTTGATTTCTTCTATATGCCATAAAGAAAGGGGCGATAAATATGTTTAATAGTAACCAAGAGCTTAGGAATTTTGCATCAATTATATGTGAAGAATTGAAACTAAATGATGAATTTGAGCTAGCTAATGAATTGAGAATGTGGAATGAAGTTTCATTTACAAGTTCAACTGAATTTCTTGGCGAACTTATGCTCATCTTAGAAAAAGTAATACTATTACCAAAGATATTGAGTATGAAACAACAAATTGAAGAGTGCCTGTCTACAATTAAAAAGGCACTTGGATAATCCACTATTTAATAACCTAGCATACAGTGAGTTTAAGCGGATTTCAGGCAACACCGACCACCTATATGACACACAAAGGGTCATTACGGCTACCTATTAAATCAAAACACCCGTCAATACAGACGGGTGTTTTCTCTCTCTTGCAAACTACAGAACAAAATTGTATAATTATTACAGTGGGGATTCTTATACAAGCAGTGAGACTTCTTCAAGTAATAATTTGTCTTCGGGAATTGATTACGGTCAAGCTAAGGCACAACGCAAGGCAGAGGAAGCACAAAGACGTCAAGCTGAGATTGAGAAGCAAAAGAGATACGTTAACTTTAAAGCTTGTACATCCTTAATAAATCCAGAAAAGTATGCACAGGAATATAAAGAACTGCTACAAAAAGAAAGCAAAGAATATAATGAGTATATCAATCAATTTCCATCACTTAATTGGCTGACTGCGGATGAACAATTATTATTTCAACACAGTGACTTTTTAGAATCGTTTACTGAACAAGAAAAGATAAAATTGATTGTATTGGGTAGAGAACGATCCATAACGATGGATGATATTAAGAAACTATATATCGATGAAGACTTAACCAATAAAGGGGTTATGGATTTCTTTAATACATCACTTAGAGCGAATAGATTTGGTATGACAACTACTGATTTGGATACTCATTTTCAGCAAGGGAAAAAAACAGAACGAAGCGCGCTACTGGATTTTGCAGGGATGTATGCAGCGGCGGGTTTGATAGCCAACTATAATGCAAGTGGTTCCAATTTCAGTAATGTTCCGGAGGGACAATTTAAAGGTTTCAATTTAGATAAGCCGAAAGTTAATAATAGTGGTGGCTCTATTGAGGGTGGGGTTAAGACAGACTTCTATGTGACTCCAAGTGGTACAGCGGTTCCTTCGACAGGTTATAGATATATGCCAAGAGAAGCTAACTATATTGAGAATTTGAAAAACACCATGGAAATACCTTCAAATGCTAAAGGAACATATATTACCTTTGATAAGTTTGATACACCAAACCCAGGAAGGCTCCAAGTACCACACGATGCCTCTATAAGAGGCTCATTTGGCACTTTACAAATCATAGATGATATTAGAATACCGAATGGTAATTGGGGAAAAGCCAAATGGTTAGAGCCTGTTACAAAAGATATCATAAAATATGGACCAGGTGGTGCAACACAAGCAATCACTAATCAAAAAATTAAACTCGACAGTTTAACAGACTTGTTGAAGTAAAGGAGAATAAAAATGTTATTTGCTAACCAGAACGACATTATTAGATGCTCAGAAATAGTTAGAAAAGAGCTAACAAAAAACAACATAGCTGTTAATGATAACGTTGTAAATAAGATAGCTATAGATGTAATGGATATCTCTTACTCAAAGGGTGGTGACTATTCAGACTCTGTTATTCAAAGTTTTGCGGAAACATACATTGAAGAAGGGTTCTATAAGAAATTCATTGAATAACAGATTAGATATTTGAACTATATCACCCTAAAACCTTTTTATACCACCTCTTTGACGGTAAGATTGGCAACAGCTATGATTATGGCTTAAACCGCAACAGTATCATCAGTAAAGGAAAAAAGAACTATTTTATTTTCGGCAATATGCTCAACCCACTTGCCAAAATTTATACGCATATTGCCAAAATAATCCGATTATGTTCCAAGACCCAAGTGGAAGATATCAAGTTCCAGCTAGTATCCAAATGGCAGGTCCTGCCACGGTTGCTTCTTATTTAGCAGGAATAAAAAAGAACGACCCATGCAATCAAGCTAAGGCGGCTGTTGTACAAAAGAAAAAAGAAGCTGAAATGGCGAATGCTGTTATCAACAATCCACTGTATCAACCAACATCCTCTTCATCCTCAACTTCATCAAGCAGTGGGGATTCTTATACAAGCAGTGAGACTTCTTCAAGTAATAATTGGTCTTCAGGAATTGATTACGGTCAAGCTGAGGCACAACGCAAGGCAGAGGAAGCACAAAGACGCCAAGCTGAGATTGAGAAGAAAAAGAGAGACGCTAACTTTAAAGCTTGTACATCCTTAATAAATCCAGAAAAGTATGCACAGGAATATAAAGAACTGCTACAAAAAGAAAGCAAAGAATATAATGATTATATCAATCAATTTAAAATGCCAGTTCCAACACCAAATCCAGCGGTAAGGGAAATGAGTAATTTGGATTCACTGGTATGGGAGTTAGGTCAGAAATGGAAAGATGTTATAGTTGAACCTACTGCTAATTTGATAAATGATATAAAAAATTTGGATGTAAATAATTCAAGTGAAGAGGCTGTATTAAATGCAAATTATATTTCAATGTATAAGGGCCAGACAGTTATTCGTGCAGATCTTAATTTTAACGGAAACAGATCTGGTTCATTTGGAATTATGATTTTAGATAAAAAAGAGGGTAGTGTCGAGTTTGGTGGAACTGAAGAAGGTGCTCGAACAGTAAAGCATGAATATGGTCATTTTGTTCAATTACAATATCTTGGAACATTAAAATATATAAAAAAAATTGCAATACCTTCAGTGTCTTCAAAGGCTACCCACGATGAGTACTACTCGCAACCATGGGAAAGAAGTGCTGATATTTTTGGGGGAGTACAGCGACCTAATTATCCGTACGCAGAAGGAAGTGCAGAACAATCTTTAGATTATTTGATAGGATGGTAGATATATATGAAATTAGTAAGGACTTTTTTAAAATCAATAATTATATGTTTTATTCTATTGATGTTAACTGCTTGCGACAATAGATTTAAATATCGTGATAATGATGTAAATTTGCATGATATAGCTACTAATTCTCTTTTAGGTGTGTCGGCATATGAATCAAATAAGATTTTTGTTGTTGAAACTGATGATTATGGTAGAAAGCTATTTGCATTTGAAGGATTTACAAGCAATGCAACTCCAGAAAATGGGCGAATTTTCGCATTGCTTGTTTCGCAAAAAACAACAGAAACTGATTCTTATTTCTATGACAATGTAAATTGCATATTTTGTAAATTCCCAAACTTGAATCAATATAAAAACATTGATGAGGAACAAGTGAAAAGTTGTTTTACGGATGAACAAATATCCACTCTAAAATCAATCAATGATTGGGATAAACCACTTAAAAAAAGTGGAATGTTTCACATTAAGACAACTGGACGAAAAAAAGATTATGTTTCAGACGGTAAACTAAAAGAAGCATTTTTGATGATTGCAACAGTAAGTGAATATGATAATAGTAGCATAGTGCCGCTTACCATAGATAAAAATGGTAAATCTATTTATTATATTAGAGTCAAACCTGTAGATAGTAAACGAGGTGACTATAAGTTTTCAAAGTCCTATATAATTATGTTTGATAAAAATGGTAAGGTTGACACCTTAAGAGGTATTATGGAAATTGAAAATGTCTGGGATTATCGAGGTCAATTAGAAACTTTTAAAGTTACGAATGCTTGGAATCAGTAGTAAATAGATAATTTATTAACATAATAAGATATTTTTCATCTTATTATGTTAATATTTCTTATAGTACTAATACGTATTACAGTAGTGATTCTTATAGCAGTAACAATAATTGTATAGATTACGGTCAAGCTGAAGCAGAAAGGAAAGCAAGGAAAGCACAAAGACGCCAAGCTGAGATTGAGAAGCAAAAGAGAGACGCTAACTTTAAAGCTTGTACATCCTTAATAAATCCAGAAAAGTCCGCACAGGAATATAAAGAACTGCTACAAAAAGAAAGCAAAGAATATAATGAGTATATCAATCAATTTCCATCACTTAATTGGCTGACTGCGGATGAACAATTATTATTTCAACACAGTGACTTTTTAGAATCGTTTACTGAACAAGAAAAGATAAAATTGATTGTATTAGGTAGAGAACGATCCATAACGATGGATGATATTAAGAAACTATATATTGATGAAGACTTAACCAATAAAGGGGTTATGGATTTCTTTAATACATCACTTAGAGCGAATAGATTTGGTATGACAACTACTGATTTGGATACTCATTTTCAGCAAGGAAAAAAAGCAGAACGAAGCGCACTACTAGATTTTGCAGGGATGTATGCAGCGGCGGGTTTGATAGCCAACTATAATGCAAGTGGTTCCAATTTCAGTAATGTTCCGGAGGGACAATTTAAAGGTTCCAATTTAGATAAACCGAAAGTCGGTGGAGGAAATGAATCAAAAGTACCGAGAACTGGTGAAGAATGGAATCAGTATTTTAAAGAAAAGTATGGTGCTGAAAATGTAACATGGGAAACCGCTCCAAAGAGTGTGAGCGAAGTAATTACAGCACCTCAGAAGGTTATAGGGCACTATCCCGAATATGTGGAGCTTTCAAAAAAACTTAATACAAAACCATTTTCTGTTCCTGACAACATATGGAATAAGATGACCTCTGATGAGCAGTGGGCTGCAAATCAAAAATTCCTTGATCGTGCAATTTCTAAAGGTACTGAATTTAACTTAGCAACTCCTATCGACAAAGTAAGACCAGAAAGCTATTTGCAGAAAGAAATAGAGTACTTAATGTCACAGGGCTATAAGCTTAGTAGTGATGGAACAAAGTTAATTAAATAAGGAGGTTGTTGAAATGTCTGATAAAGAATCGCTAATAGAAAATATTGTAGAATTGACAAACAAAGGAAATTTTTCATTACAAAAATTCGATTTTGATGAAAAGAATTTTGGTAACTTTTGTATTGCGCTTACCTGTAATAAGCAAGTCAATATCCGCTTTATTAGAGATAGAGGGACTGTCTGGTGCGAAGCAGGTCGAGATGGCGAATGGTATTTAATCGAAGATGTATTTAGATTAATCGGAACAGAATTCATTTCTGAAAAAAGTGAAACTATTGAATTTTTGAGTTACATGTCAGGAATACTTATGAAAAACATCTCTAAAGTTATGGATGTATTTGATGCTAACAACATAGCCGATACACATGTAAAAATCAAAAAGATAGCAACTGAAAGAGCCTTAGAAATGTTTAAAACTGAGTAAAGTGCATACGCTTGTGCACTTGTAAAATGGCTTGAAATGGTACTTTTGAGCATCATCCACCATCAACCAAACACACAAAGGACAATTTGAATCAAACACCCGTTGGCAGTACTGACGGGTGTTTTCTCTCTCTTGCAAACTACAGAACAAAATTGTATAATTATTACAGTGGGGATTCTTATACAAGCAGTGAGACTTCTTCAAGTAATAATTTGTCTTCGGGAATTGATTACGGTCAAGCTAAGGCACAACGCAAGGCAGAGGAAGCACAAAGACGTCAAGCTGAGATTGAGAAGCAAAAGAGATACGTTAACTTTAAAGCTTGTACATCCTTAATAAATCCAGAAAAGTATGCACAGGAATATAAAGAACTGCTACAAAAAGAAAGCAAAGAATATAATGAGTATATCAATCAATTTCCATCACTTAATTGGCTGACTGCGGATGAACAATTATTATTTCAACACAGTGACTTTTTAGAATCGTTTACTGAACAAGAAAAGATAAAATTGATTGTATTGGGTAGAGAACGATCCATAACGATGGATGATATTAAGAAACTATATATCGATGAAGACTTAACCAATAAAGGGGTTATGGATTTCTTTAATACATCACTTAGAGCGAATAGATTTGGTATGACAACTACTGATTTGGATACTCATTTTCAGCAAGGGAAAAAAACAGAACGAAGCGCGCTACTGGATTTTGCAGGGATGTATGCAGCGGCGGGTTGGGTAGCCAACTATAATGCAAGTGGTTCCAATTTCAGTAATGTTCCGGAGGGACAATTTAAAGGTTTCAATTTAGATAAGCCGAAAGTTAATAATAGTGCGAGCGAAACTGTTGATGGTGGGAGCACACTAGGTAAAGGATTTGATAGTTTCAATGATGCCAAAAAATTCTTGGGATCACCTGGAGAAGGTAATCAATGGCACCATATAGTTGAACAATCACAAATACAAAAATCAGGATTTAGCAATCAATTAATTCAGAACACCGATAATCTTATAGCTGTTGATAAAGCAACACATGCAAAAATAAGTGGATACTATAATACCAAGAGCTTTGACTTTACTGGCGGACTGAGTGTAAGAGATTGGTTAGCAGGTCAGAGCTATGAAAAACAATATGAGTTTGGGATGAATGTCCTAAAACAATTTGGGGTGATTAAGTGATAAAACAAAAAAACAAAGATGCTGTAATTGATCAGTACATTTCCAGTTGCCACATTATGTATGAAGCAACTTTGTCTGGTGACTATAAGAAAAATAATGCTGAAGGGAAACAAATTGTTAAAACCTTCAAGTTACTAGAGAAAGATTTACAGTTTGCCGAAGAGTGTTTAGTGACACTCCTTGAAAATGACAATGTTGTTGTTAAAACCAAAGCAGCAGCTCATTGTCTGGCATTGAATATCAGAATCAATGAGGCAGAAAGAATTTTAGAACTCGCTGCTACGGATGAGAAAAATGGGATCTTGGGGTTCAATGCACAAATGACTTTAAATGTATGGAGAGAGCAAGGTTATTTAAAAGTATACCAAAAGTAAAAGCTGTTTTGACCACCCAAAGAGAGATATGAAAACGCCTTGTAATGGCGGTTGTCGAGTAGTAATTGGATGCAGATTCCCTTTTAGAATGCAGTCTAAGCCTTACAAGTGACCACTTTTCAAACAGAATGCTTGATATCATAACTTCCGAAAAACCGCTATGCTAAAATATGGATAATTGTTGTGCTACAATACACTTGTGCAAGATCATATTCTTCAGTGAGGCTTTTCTTCGTACGTCCTTCTTCCAGATAGAGGCGCAAAACTTTTTCTTTGAACTCTGGCTTATACTTATTATATCAGGTCAATACCTTGACTATTTATCTATAAGTTTTTATAATAATGAGTAATAAGAGTTTTTACAAGTCTGTTGCAAAGGAGAAAAAATATGGACTCTAATATATTAAATAAGCTTTCTGCTATTACTACAGAAGAAGAAAAATTATTACAAGGCGAAAATTTAAATATGCAAATATACATGTCTAAAAAAAACAGAGTGATAGATAGTTCAAAAATACTCGAAAAAGGTAAGCTTATTAATATTCGTGCTCATACTCGCTTTACTGATTTTCCAACGCATAGACATAATTATATAGAAATGATGTATATGTGTCAGGGTGAAACGACGCATATAATAAACTATAAAGAAAGTATGACAATTAAAAAAGGTGAAATACTGCTTTTGAATCAACATGCTTACCATTCTATAAAAAAAGCTAATGAAGCTGATATAGCAATTAACTTTATAATATTACCTGAGTTTTTTGATCTTGCTTTTGATATGATAAGTAGTAATAATTTATTAGCAGATTTTCTTATAAATAGCTTGAAAATAGATAATGATGAGGTAAGTTATATACATTTAAAAGTGGCAGATATTTTACCAGTACAAAATACAATTGAAAATTTAGTCTGGAGTATCATTAACCATCAACCTAATAATCGAAATATAAATCAAGTTACAATGGGCTTATTATTTTTACAATTTTTAAATTATACTCAATACATGTCTATACCTGATAAATGTAATTTAAGTCATAGTATAGTAGTAGAAGTATTGCGAGATATTGAGCAAAATTATAAAAATACTTCACTTAGCCAAATTGCACAACGCTTTAATGTATCTGTTGCATATTTAAGTAAGCTTATAAAAGAAAAAACAGGATATACGTATAAGCAATTGTTGCAACAAAAGCGTATTGCAAAAGCGGAAACATTACTTATCAATACAACACTATCAATACAAGAAATTGCTTGTGCTGTAGGCTATGATAATATCAGTTATTTCTATAGTATATTTAAAAATGCTCATAAAAAGAGCCCTAAAACGTATAGATTAGAGTTAAAAGATTAGTTAAATAAGGACATAACTTTTTATAAGTTACGTCCTTATTTTATGTTTTTATCATGATATAATTATATTATTATTTATGATTAAAGGAAGATGTAGGGTGCAGTATTATTTAGCAGTTGATATAGGGGCGTCTAGTGGAAGGCATGTTATTGGTTACGTTAATAATGGAAAAATAAATTTAATCGAAGTATATCGTTTTGAAAATAAAATTATTAATAAAGGCACACATTTAGTTTGGGATTTAGATAATCTCTTTAAAAATATTCTTATTGGAATGAAAAAATGTAAAGGAATAGGGAAAGTACCAACTACAATAGGAATTGACACATGGGGCGTTGATTTTGTATTACTTGATGATAACAATAAGATTGTGGGCGATAGTGTTGCATATCGTGATAGTAGAACTAAAAGCATGGATAAAATTGTAAATAAATTTATAAGTAATGATATGCTATATAAAAAAACAGGAATTCAAAAACAATTGTTTAACACAATATACCAGCTTATGGCAATGAAGCAAAACAATCCAGAGCTTTTAAATAAAGCAGAAAGCTTTTTAATGATACCTGACTATTTTAATTTTCTTCTGACTGGAGTAAAGAAAAACGAATATACGAATGCAACAACAACAAACCTTGTAAATGTATCTACAAAAGAATGGGATATTCCTTTAATTAAAATATTAGATTATCCTGAAAAATTATTTCAAAATAAACTTTCTGCACCTTTGGATACTGTCGGTATGCTACTTAGTGAAATTCAAGAAATTGTAGGATATAACTGTACGGTTATACTTCCACCAACTCATGATACAGGCAGTGCTTATATGGCAGTTCCATCAACAGATGATGATTCAGTATATCTAAGTAGTGGAACATGGAGTTTGTTGGGCGTGGAAAATAAAAAACCTATAACGACAAATGATAGTATAAATGCTAACTTTACTAATGAGGGCGGTTATAACTATAACTACCGATTTTTAAAAAACATAATGGGACTTTGGATGATTCAATCAATAAAACGTGATTATGATAATCAATATAGCTTTTCACAACTTGAAGGAATGGCAAGAAAGGAGATCCATTTTAATTCAATTGTTGATGTAAACGATAGTAGCTTTTTATCGCCAACAAACATGATAGAAGCAGTAAAGGCTTATTGCCAAAAAACAAATCAGGCTGTGCCACAAACCCCTGGCGAAGTGGTGCATTGTGTATATATAAGCCTTGCGCTTTGTTATGCAAATGCAATTCAAGAGCTTAGCAATATTACAGGAAAGCAATATACATCAATCAATATAGTCGGAGGAGGAAGCAGAGATAATTACTTGAATGAGCTAACTGCTGCATACGCAAATCTACGTGTATATGCCGGGCCAATTGAAGCAACATCAATAGGAAACTTATTAACACAATTTATATATGCTAATGAATTTGAAAATCTTACAGAAGCTCGTAAGGCAGTGAAAAATAGCTTTTTAATAACTAGATTTGAAGGAGAAAAATAGTATGATAGCACGTTTTGAATATGCTAAAAAACGTTATGCTGAATTGGGTGTTGATGTTGAAAAAGCACTAAATAGCATATCAAATAAAGATATAAGTATACATTGTTGGCAAGGAGACGATGTAGCAGGTTTTGAAAATACAAATAGCAAATTAAGTGGAGGAATACAGGCAACAGGAAATTATATTGGTAAAGCACGAAACTTTGATGAACTAACTGCTGATTTTGATAAGGCAATAAGCCTTATTCCAGGAAAAAAGCGTATTAACCTACATGCGTGCTATGCTGTGTTTGATGATGAATATGTAGACCGAGATAAGCTAATGCCGAAGCACTTTGAAAAATGGGTTAATTACGCTAAGAGTAGAAAAATCGGTATAGATTTTAACCCCACTTTTTTTAGTCACCCTTTAGCAGAAAGTGGATTAACATTAAGTAATTCAGATGATAAAATACGTCATTTTTGGATTGAACACGCTATTGCGTGCAGAAAAATAGCGTCCTATATAGCCATTGAATTAAATGATAAATGTCTATGTAATGTTTGGATTCCTGACGGATATAAGCATATACCGGCAGATCGTTTAGGCCCACGTCTTCGATTAAAAGACAGTCTTGATAAAATCTTTACCGAGAAATTACCTGGTGTAATTGATTGCGTAGAAAGCAAGGTCTTCGGTATAGGAGTTGAGGCATATACTGTTGGAAGCAGTGAATTTTACTTGTCATACGCAGCAAAGCATGACGATGTTTATAATTTATTGGATAATGGGCATTATCATCCAACAGAAATGATAAGCGATAAAATTTCAAGTTTGCTTTCATTTTTCAATTATGTTCCACTACATATAACAAAACCTGTTCGATGGGATTCTGATCATGTGGTGTTACTAGAAGATGAAATCATTGAAATTTGCAAGGAAATAGTAAGAAATAATGCGCTTGATAGAGTTCTTATAGGACTTGATTACTTTGATGCATCAATAAATCGAATTGCCGCATGGGTAATAGGTGCACGTAACGTACAAAAAGCATTACTATTTGCATTGCTACAGCCAAATGAAAAACTGAAAGCTTTACAAGATAGTGGACAATTTAGTGAAATGATGATGCTTCAAGAAGAATTAAAAACTTTACCTTATAATGATATATGGGAAGAATATTGTAAACGTGAAAATGTACCTTCCACACAAGTTTGGTTTGATGAGATAAAAAAGTACGAAATTAAGGTTTTATCAAAGCGCGTATAATTATATTAATTCATAATACTTTTAAAACAAAAAAGGAGATAAAAATAGTGAGTATTTTTGATACTGAAGTAATAAAGGGATTTATACGTATGTGTAATGATGGTTTTGAACAAGGCTGGCATGAACGAAATGGAGGAAATCTTACATACCGAATGAGAACACAAGAAGTTTTGCAATGCAAACCTTATTTTAAAGTTAAAGGCGAATGGACAAAAATGAGCGTAAGTGCTAAAAATCTTGCAGGTGAGCATTTTATTAGCACAGGAAGTGGAAAATTTTTCAGAAATGTTATTTTAGAACCACAAAATAATATATGCATTGTTGAGATTAATTCTGATGGTGACTCCTATCGAATTGTATGGGGACTTGAAAACGGTGGGGTTCCTACAAGTGAGTTTCCTAGTCATTTTATGAACCACACTGTACGTAAAGATGCTACAAACGGTGAGACAAGAGTGATTTATCATGCACATACCACATCCGTAATTGCTCTTACATATATATTGCCGTTAACTGATAAGGTATTTACCCGTACGCTATGGCAAAGTGCAACCGAATGTCCTGTTGTATTTCCAGGGGGTATTGGCGTTGTGGAATGGATGGTACCAGGAAGTACTGAGATAGCTATTGCTACAAGTAAGCTAATGAAGAAATACGATGCTGTAATTTGGGCTCATCATGGGATGTTTGCCTCTGGGCCTGATTTTGACATAACTTTTGGACTTATGCACACAATTGAAAAAGCAGCAGAAATTTATCTCAATGTGTTACAATCAAATAGACCAGTTATACAAACAATTACTGATAATAATCTAAGGGAAATTGCAAAATATTTTGGTGTTAACTTGGCAGAAGAATTTTTAGATAACTAGAAAAGTGTTAAACTTATTTGAAAGAAAGTATATGTATGAATTATCCAACAAATTTTATTAGTGCTACAACGGAATTTTGTGATTTGGAAAAGCATGTTAATGCACCTTATCTCCGTAAATCATTTAATCTTGAAGGTAATACTAAAGATGCTAAGCTTATTATTAGCGGATTGGGATTTTATGATGCTTATATTAACGGGAAGAGAATAAACAAAGGCGAGTTAATGCCTTACATTAGTGCTTCCGATGATATAGTGTTTTTTGATGAATATGATGTTACAAAATATCTGCAAAAGGGCGAAAATGTATTTGGAGCAATTTTAGGAAACGGAATGCATAATTGTTTGGGCGGAGGCGTTTGGGATTTTCAAAAGGCAGCTTGGAGAAGTGCTCCAATGCTTGCTTTAAGATTTGAGATTCAGCTAAAAAATGGACAAAAACATATAATTGAAACCGATGATAGCTTTAAAACAGCGCCTTCTCCAATTACTTTTGATGATTTACGTTGTGGAGAGGATTATGATGCTAATTTAGAACAACTGGGTTGGAATAATATTGGCTTTGATGATAGCAACTGGGAAAATGTTATGATACGTGAAAATCCGAAGGGCGATTACAAAATTTCAAATGTTGAACCTATAACCTTACAAAGAGAATTAAAGCCAATTGATATAAATAAAATATCTGATGGCGTTTATTCTTATAAATTTTATGAAAATGCGGCTGGTGTAGTGCGCTTGAAAATCAGTGGTACAAAAAATCAAAAAGTCACTATGTGTTATACAGAAATGCTTGAAGATGGTGTACCTTCTCTTTCAAATATTACTTTTTCTCATGGACCAAATAGAGTTCAAACCTGTAGTTATACCTTAAAAGGTGATAAAGAAGAAACATATATACCACGCTTTACTTATAATGGATTTCGTTATGTGAAAGTGACAGGAATAACCGACGAACAAGCAACAAAGGATTTATTAACTTATCTTGTTTGGAATACAAATTTAACTGAAATGGGCAACTTTGAATGTTCGGATCAAGTTGCAAATACATTGCAATTAATGACAAGACGCTCTACGTTGGCAAATTTCTTTCATTTTCCTACTGATTGTCCACATAGAGAAAAAAATGGCTGGACAGGTGATGCGGCATTATCCTGTGAACATACGCTTATAAATCTTACTCCTGAAAAATGTTATAGACAATGGCTTGATTGTATTAGAAAAGCGCAAGATAAAAACGGTGCATTTCCTGGAATTGTTCCAACAGGCGGTTGGGGATTTCATTGGGGTAATGGACCGGGATGGGATTCAATTATTACTTATCTTCCATATTTTATGTATAAATATAGGGGAGATATAGAGGTATTACGAGAAAATTCAGACTCAATTCATAGGTATATAGAGTATATGAAAACTAAAATAAATGATGATGGTTTATTTGCATATGGGCTTGCCGATTGGTGTTCACCAAAACGTCCTGCAGAGGATCCAAAAACTCCACTAGAGGTTACTGATTCTATTATTTGTATAGATATTTGTGATAAAGCTTCTTTTATTTTTGAGATAATAGGAGATTTTGAACGTAGGGATAATTCAAAATCTCTAGCAAAAGCTACTAGAAATTCGTTTAGAAAAAAATATGTAAATTCAGATAATATGACAGTGAGTTGTGAAACTCAAACAGCACAAGCAATGGCATTATTTTATAATATATTTACTCAAGATGAAGAAAAGCAAGCCTTTGTCCAATTGTTGAAGTTAATAGATAAAGAAGATAAGCACATAGATTGTGGAATTTTTGGCGCAAGAGTAATATTCCATGTTTTATCAAAATTTGGTTATAGTGATTTAGCTTATTATATGATAACAAGAAAGGAATATCCAAGTTATGGCGCGATGATTGATTATGGGAATACAACACTAGGGGAGTTCTTTGAAAATATAGGTTCATATAATCATCATTTTTATGGTGATATTAGTAATTGGTTTATCACTGATGTTTTGGGTATAAAGCTAAATCCTACATGCAAAAATGCAAATGAAATAATTATAAGTCCTTCATTTATTTTTTCATTGCAATATGCAAAAGGATATCACAATGCTCCAGCTGGAAAGATATCCGTTGAATATAAAAAATCGGTGATGAAATTGAATTGGATATTTCAACACCAAAATTAATGATAGGTAGTGTTAAGTTACCAAAGGGATATATATTTAAAAATGATGGTGCTTTTGAAAAGTTAATTTCTGAGGTGCAAGATAAAACAATAGTTGTTAAAAGATGAATTATATTAAGTAGGAAAGGATTGTTTTTTTAGTATGACACTTAGAGAAAATGTTAATGCAATTTTACATTATAAAAATTACAATAAAATGCCAGTTGTTTCATTTGGATTTTGGAATGAAACAGTAGACAAATGGGCAATTGAGGGACACATTACAGAAAAAGAAGCTTACAGCTATAAAACACAGGGCGATAATTCAGAAGGTGATCGTTCCATAATGAGAAAATTAGGGTTTGATTTCAATTGGAACTCTTGTGTAAGTTCAAATTGTACATTGTCACCTTTATTTGAAATTGAAGTTTTACAAGAATTTCCTGATGGTAGTCGAAATATTCGTAATCCTCAAGGCCTAATATGCAAGGATAAGCCAGGTGTTACAACTATTCCAGCCGAAATTGGAACATCATTAGTAGATAGAAAGTCATGGGAAGAATTATATCTTCCTAGATTTAAGATGTCAGCTAATAGAGTAGATATTAATCGAATAAAAAAGCTTCCAAAATCTAACGAAAGGGAAATACCATTGGGGTTACATTTGGGCTCGTTAATGGGAGAGATGCGAAATATTTTGGGGGTAGAACATTTAAGTTATCTACAAGCTGATGATGAAGAACTTTATATTGAAATTGTCAATACCATGTGTGGCCTTTGCTATGATTGTGCAAAACTTGCATTAGAAACAAATTCCGACTTTGACTATGCTCATTATTGGGAAGATATTTGTTTTAAAAATGGACCATTGGTAATACCTTCTATGTTTGATGAAATTGTAGGTCCTTGGTATAAAAAGATAACTGAACTTGTTAACTCTCATGGAATTGATATAATTTCAGTTGACTGTGATGGTTTGATTGATAGTTTAATACCGATTTGGCTTAAAAACGGTGTAAATACTATGTTCCCAATTGAAGTTGGAACATGGAATGCTTCAATTAAACCTTGGAGAGAAAAATACGGAAATGAAATACGTGGTGTAGGAGGCATGAATAAAACTGTTTTTGCATGTGACAAAGCAGCTGTTGATAAAGAAGTAGCCCGTCTAAAGTCGTTAATATCACTAGGAGGGTATATACCTTGTCCAGACCACAGAATTGCTCCCGATGCAAAATTTGAACTTGTTCAATATTATTGTAATAAAATGCAAAATATATAATTATTATAATTAAGAGTATTTTTGTTTCTTTGAATCCCAAAAATATAACACGAGAAATTAAATTCAATTACATGCTGGGTGTTTATTTCAAAATGGTCTTGTTATAAAGGATTTTAGCAATGCAGTGTTTTTATCCTACTAAAAAAATTCATTGATTAAAAAGATTTATACCATCCAGGTGTTGCCAAATTGTAGTTGCACCCATATTAACACAAATTGGAGCAAATGGAATATAGAAAATGAGAAGGTGAATTATACTTTTATTGTGCCAAGTGGATGTAAAGCAACAATCATTTTAAATTCTGAAACATACAAAGTGGACGAAGGCCGCCATAACTATATATTTGATATGTAATACAGAATTTTCTCTATTATATTATAATCTTTTAGTATTGATCTTGTCTTGTCTATAGAGTGATTTATTTTTTGAAAGAATTATATAAACTAAAAAGAAAAGCATGTATATGATACAACAAGCAAAGTGGATTACTTGTGGCAATCGCAAGTTAAACCAAATTGTACTTATAATTAAAAATTCATAAATATCTACACAGTAAAAGCAATATCTAACTGTGATTCAAATAGTCAAAACTATAAAAGATTATTAAAAGTTTACAGTTTTTTCTATTATAGATAAAATTCATTTAGAATATTTGAAAGGTAAGTATGATATAGTTCCTATCTATATCATACAAGGAATAACTATGAATAATCAAGAAAGACTAAAGGCCTTATTTAATGGTGAAAAAATTGATCGATTACCTGTAATAGAATGGGCATCTTGGTGGGACATAACTACAAATAATTGGAAAAAAGAAGATCCGAGTTGCCCTTTAGACCAACAACAGTTGTTTAATTACTTTGGATTGGATTGTCATTACCAATATTGGGTTAATCTCAATGATGGACACCTACCACAACCAGAATGGCATGGTGCACCACTAATTAACAATGAAACGGATTTCGAATCTATTTTGCCCCATCTGTTTTCTAAACAAAGTATTAAAAATCTGCGTAAATGGTTAATATGCTTAAAATCAAAACACGATAACGGAGAAGCCATTGTATGGTTTAGTTTAGAAGGGTTCTTCTGGTTTCCACGTACTTTATTTGGAATAGAAAACCATCTATATGCATTTTACGATTACCCAGAATTAATGCATGAAATTAATACACGTCTTGTAAAATATTATAAAGAAGTAATTAATACCATTTACGAAATATTAACACCAGATTTTATGAGTTTTGCGGAAGATATGTCTTATAATCACGGACCAATGATTTCAAAAAACTTATATAATGAATTTATGGCACCTTATTATAAACAAATTATTCCGTTGATTAAACAGCATGGCACAAAAGTTCTAATTGATACAGATGGGGATGTTGAGCCTCTCATTCCGTGGTTTAAAGAGGTTGGCATTGATGGCGTTTTACCTCTTGAAAGACAAGCTGGAGTTGATGTTAACAGAATCAGAGAAAAATATCCAGATTGGATTATGATGGGTGGATACGATAAAACAATTATGTGTAAAGGTGAAATCGCAATGCGTGAGGAATTTGAACGAATTTTACCTGCAATGAAATCAGGTAAATATATTCCTTCAGTTGACCATCAAACCCCACCAGATGTTTCTTTAGAAAATTATAAAGAATATGTGAAACTTTTAAAAGAATACGCTATTAAGGCATGTATGTAATATTCCAATTGCGGGCAGATTTACATTTAGAGGATGTATATCGACACTAGGTCCTTTGGCATATGGCACCGCCAAATGAGGTTACAGAGTATTGCAAGAAGACACTTGAAATAATTATGCCACACAGAGGATATCATTTTGCACCAACCCATGCTATTCAGGATGACAGTCCATCTGAAAATATTGTTGCCATGTACCAGGCGACACATACATATGGAGTATATAGATAGATGATATGAGTTATCTTAAATAAGCAACATATAACTTATTACATATAAATAGTATTTTAATTATTAAGTTGCTAGCACTAGATGTTAGCGGGAATAATTTTATATAAACCTGCGTATTTGGAAAGGAAAGAATGTATATGATACAACAAGCAAAGTGGATTACTTGTGGCAGTGATTGTGAAGCACCTGTCATAAAGAAAACAATTGTTCTTGATAACCCACTGTCGGGTGAAATTGACATTACCGGTCTTGGATACTTTGAACTATATATGAATGGTAGACGAGTATCGGATGATTACCTTGTTCCAGCTCTCAGCGATTACCAAAAACGGAGCTTATCAAAGTTAACCTATCCGATTTCAGATACTTTTACTCATAGAATTTATTATATGAATTATGATTTGACCTCATATCTTTGCGATGGAGAAAATGTTTTGGAAATCATGCTGGGAAACGGTTGGTATCGTCAATACGAACGTGTGGCTGAAGGAGAATTATCATTTGGAGATGAACTTAAAGCCCTGTTCTCTGCCACTTTTTTAAGCCATTCCGGTAGTAAGGTTGTTGTAAACTCTGACGGATCTGAAACATATACACCTTCCTTTATAATATATAGTAATATTTTTATTGGTGAAGTGCAGGATGCAAGATTAACAAATGACGAAACAGTAACTTCCCATAAAGTTACTGTTTTACCTGATCCTGATGCGCAACTTATGCTTCAAACTTGCCCTCCAGACAGAATCGTCCGTACAATAGTTCCAAAACTAATTAAGTCAACAGCTTCTTTGAAAATATATGATGCAGGTGAAAATATCAGTGGTTGGGTTCGGGTAAAAGCAACAGGAAAAGAGGGAGATCATATAAAGCTTCGATTTTCAGAAGAAATTGATGAGAACGGAATGCTCGATTTTTCATCAAGCGGAGTAAATCAGATTCAGACAGATACATTTATCTGCAATGGAAAGCCACAAGTTTTTCAGCCGAAATTTGTATTTCACGGATTTCGGTATTTCGATATTTCTGGAAACTCAGATGATCTGCTTGCAGCAGTGGTCAATTCAGATGTATCCATAACATCCGAATTTGATTCGGATAATATTGCGCTGAACTGGCTTTACGATGCCTATATTCGTACACAACTTGCCAATATGCATAGTGGTGTTCCATCGGATTGTCCACATCGTGAACGACTTGGATATACTGGCGATGGACAAATTACTTCTGATAGTGCAATGCTTCTGTTAAACAGCAACACATTTTATGAAAAATGGATTTATGACATTTTGGACTGTCAAGATGTCGTAAGTGGACATATTCAGCATACTGCTCCGTTTATGGGGGGCGGTGGTGGACCCGGCGGATGGGGGTGTGCAGTTGTTGTTGTTCCTTATGTACATTATCGACATTTCGGCGATCGTGACTTACTGAATTATTGTTATTCTTATATGAAAAAATGGGTTAATTATATGATGGACCACAGTGAAAACTATCTTGTAGTGCGTGAGGAGGATAAAGGTTGGTGCCTTGGCGACTGGGCTGCGGTTGATGAAATTTCTATTCCAGAGCCTTTTGTGAACTCCTGCTATTTTATTAAATCGTTATTAATTCTTGTAAAAATTTCGAAAATTCTTGAGAAGCCTGATGATACGAAAAGCTATATTGCATACATAGCGAAAGTAAAAGAAGCCCTTGTTGATAATTATTTTGATGACAATACCGGAAGCTTTTGCCAAGGTGACCAGGGAGCGGATGCCTATGCACTTGATATATGTCTGTTAGACGATAATCGTACAATTTTAAATCTCGTTGCAAAATATGAAGCGTTAGGATATTTTGATACAGGTTTTTTGGGAACCGATATTCTAATTGACGTTTTATTTCGCTATGGGCACGGAACACTTGCCTTTAACTTATTAACAAGCGATAAAATGGGTTCCTACTCATGGATGAAACAACACGGTGCAACAACACTATGGGAATACTTTGATGGGCGTTGCTCTCACAATCACCCAATGTTTGGTGCACCTGTTCGACAGTTGTTCTATAGATTTCTTGGAATCCAACAAATTGAAACATCTGTAGCATTTAAAAATGTTATCATTTCGCCTGTGATTCCAGAAGGACTTAATAGTGCCTGCGGTAAGATAAGCACATTACACGGTGATATTTGTGTATCATGGTATAAAGATGACTGTGATGTAAATTTAGAAGTTAAAATACCCAAAAATGTTAATGCAATATTTAGTTACAAAGGAAAAGATATTGCTTTACATACAGGAATGAATACGGTGATCTTCAAAAAATGAGTAGCAAGTTATCCGAGCTTTGGCGGCAAAAAAGAGAGTGCTTCAATAGGGGCACTCTCTAAATATTTGCAGTGATTCCGTCAAAGGTTGGATAACTATCATTGGACTTAACTGCCGGAAGTTTTGCAATAACTATGGGAAAAGCAACTTTCCTTTTTTACAAAAATCAAGAAAGTCACTATGTTGATAATAGAATATTGCTTTGAAATCTTTCTTTTTTTGCTGTTGTTTTGCTAAAATAAGTACAGCAAAGCTAAGCTCAACCTAAAATTGAACTTTTAAAGACGGCTAAATCTTAGGATATTCAGTTTAGGCGAAAAGAGGAGGGGCAAGTCCTGTACGAACTAAACCATCAAAGCCACAGCTTTTGCAAACAGATGGCTTTCTGCCGAGAATTTTAGTTAAAATTTCTTCTGTGGAAAGTCTTTTGTTTTGTAAAATTGTGTTTGTCATAGTTTTGCATTTGTATAGATTGACCTGTTTCCCACGACTGGAAAGAAAACCAAAATGACGAATTTTCATAAACCCTTGTGGTAACACATGCATTAAAAATCTGCGAATAAACTCAGTAGCAGATAAATTCATTTCTTTCCACTTGTTACAATCAGAGTAATCACGCCATTTAAAGGTTACATTTCCGTCTGCAAGTTTCAAAACTCTGTTGTTCGAAATAGCAACTCGGTGAGTGTATCTACCAAGATATTCAACTACATAAGCAGCAGTTTTAAAAGGTGGTTTGCAGTAAACTACCCATTGTTTGTTGTAGCAGATATTTAAGATATCCTGTGATATATCAAGCTTCAATTTTTAGAAAGTCCGCCCGACGGAACAATACAATGAATATGAGGATGAAAACTGAGGTTTTGCCCCATGTATGAAGTATAGCCGTTAAACCAATATCACCACCAAGATATTTACTATCGTTTGATAATTCCTTTAAAGTTTCAGATACACACCCAAAGAGAAGATTGTAACAATCCTTTTGGTTTGAATAAATTATGCTGTTTAATTCACTTGGCACAGTAAAAACCACATGGAAATATCCAACGTTAAGCAAGTCAGACTTTCTTGCATCAATCCATTTTTCTTTTTTAAGCGTTTGACATTTAGGGCAGTTTCTGTTTTTGCAAGAGTTGTAGGACTGCTCTGTTTCGCCACATTTAGGGCAGGTATCGATATGACCACCAAGTTTTGCGGTACGACAATCTAAAATTGAGTTTGCTGCTTTGTGCTGAACTAAAGATAGTTTGTGATTTTGGCGATATTGATCTATATGATTTTTGAAAACATCTTGAATCTCAACCATTGTTACCACCAATTAATTTATCAAGAGGACTTTGGGTTTTCATAACATCAGTCATTGCAATCCTAAGATAACGCATAGTTGTCCACAAAGTAGCATGGCCCAAAATTCGCTGAATGAAAAAAAACATTTACTCCGTCTTCCATTAGATGTGTAGCGTAGCTGTGCCTTAATGTGTGTATTGTTCCATATGTTTTAATTTTGGCTTTTTTATGATACTTTTTGAAAGCATCTTGCACTGCCCTTTCTGAAATATAGTTATCAGCGACTTTTTTGCGTAAATTATTATTTAAGAATAACCATCCGTCAGGGTGACTTGGTTGGTATTCTTTGAAATATCTGCGAAGCACCTCAAGGCTTGCTTTAGCCATAGGCACCCACCTATCCCTTTGACCTTTACCTTGATATACAAAAAGCCGCATATTTTCACTATCGATATCTTTAATTCTTAGTTTTCTGACTTCGGATAATCTGAGTCCAGAGCCATAAGTTAGTGAAAAAATAGCTTTATATTTTATATTATCAATCACCGATAAAAACGCTACTATTTCGTCTCGTGTAAAAGCTGTTGGCACCTTTATTGGGTCTTTTTTTCGTGGTAATCTTTTGTAGTTTAAGTTTTGTTCTAATGTTACCTCAAACAAAAATCTAAGTGCAGAGTTGTAGCCATTTATGCTTGCAGGCATTAAATCACCTTTATTAGTGAGATACTCAAGAAATATTCTGATTTCCTTTTCTCCCATTTCATCTGCCGGCTTTCCAAAGTGTCGCATAAATACTCCGCTTCGTGTGCAATACTCCTTTACAGTATCCTCACTTAGACCTCTCAACCTGATATCCATTGTTAACTTTTCTAAAATTTCTTCCTGTGTCATAAAAAAATCTCCTTGATTTGTATTTGTACAACTGTACATTTACATTCTAAAGGAGATGTAGTAGAATTAAAAGAAAACCACCGCCAAAAGGCATCTGTCAAGTAAAAGTAGACACAGACAATAACCACCACTATGCAAACCCTTGTTCAATGCGATATTGAACAGGGGTTTTGATAGTTTAAATTGTAAGATAATCTTTCCGTGTTAAAATATTTTACATAGTTGTCGATAAAGGATGGGACGTGTTGTGTTTCTTTTAAATTACTGTTTGAACCAATAGCTTATTACAAATTCGAGGGTGTAATGATTGCAACCACTGCAACTGAGGCGGCCATGTATGATGAAAAGCTCAGTGGATTGTGGTGAAAGCGAATGGCTTCTTTATCTCACAAAAACCTACCTTTTACAATGTTTTTGGAAGTATCTGATTTAGGATATCCTGCATGGAATGGCAGTACAATCAAAGCGGCATCCAATGCGGATATTAAATTTTCGCTTGGGCTTGGGATTGTGCATTTTACAGAAAAGCCGGAACCACCTGTTGTTTCAACAGATGACTATGAATACTGAGTAAACACAGAGATCATCACCTCAGTTATGATCAGCGTCGGGCAGTCTGATCCTGACAATCCGACTCGTGTCAGTTTTCATATTAACGGTAAAACCTATAATGTAGGCAATATATATTATTCCGAAGGTGACGGTCAGCTTGCGTGGGTAAAATAGACTACTCCCGATACAGAATAGAATATGAACATAGATGTAACTGTCAAAGGTCCAGGAGGAGCTGATAAAACCACCATTCATTGCAAAATTATTGACCTTGATAAAAATCCACCGCCAAACCCTGTCGCTGATGATAGAAATGATGACTTTTCATTATAACCTATTCCACAAAGAGCAGAAAAAACAAGGGTAGAATGGACTGTTTGGGATCCATGGTGGCATGAATATTGGTTATGGCATAGTACAGGTGAAAATAGTGGGTACTGGTGCGACCACGGAATGATTTCTGAAATAGAGTCTAATTATAATCAGAGTAATAAAACATGGAATATTAAGAACCCTAGTTTAGTCTTTAGTAGCGTTCGTACAATATGCGTAGCTAATCCGAATTTTTGTTTCCAACAGTTAGAGAATATTTGTCAGAGGATGAAGTTGCTCAAAAGAATCTTAATCCAACGATAAATAATTTTGTTAATAAACGGTATAGCCATATCTTCACAATAATTCTGCCTGATGTTCAATCAGGGCAAATCACAGTATTTTTTGCGATAAGTGCAAAACACACAACAAAGTCACCTTTAGAATTTATTGAGTATATCGATAAATGTACAGATGAACGGGTTATAGAAATTCTAAATAATATTGTAATTGATGCTTATGAGGAACTATATCTATCAAAAGATTCTTTTTTAAATTTCTACACGCAGGAAGAACAAACTCAACTCAAACAATTTCTAACAAGGCACACATTTATGGAAGATTCAACAACTTTAATGAAGGAGATTTTATCAGAACCCCAAATTCACTTTATTAAAATCCATCAAAGCTAAATTTTCTACATAAATGAAAAAAGGCTAAGCCTTATGTCAACATAAACGACATATAGACTTAGCCTTTTTATGCCCAAAAACAATAAAGAAGACTTGAGAATACAAATTAATCATTAAGCTAAACGGCACTGAGGTAGAAATCTCAGTGCCGTTAAAACTATAGACAAACAGTATCACTTTTGTTGTGTTAAACTTTTTCTTTGATTTAAAACAAATTGTACGGGCGTGTAACCTGTTTTATGATGAAATTGGGCTACGAAATGGCTGATATCGTGAAAGCAAAGATTTTCTGCAATTTCTTGCAAACTAAGATTTGAAAACAACAAATATTGCTTAGCTCGTTCTAAACGCATATCTAGATAGTATTGATATGGAGTAACACCTATAACTTTATGAAAAAGTCGTATTAACTGATTTTTGCTGTATCCAAACTGTAAACAAACCATTTCTAATGAAAAAAATTCCGATAAATTTTGTTGTAAATAAGTACATATTTTATTTACTAATTGAACCGTTTCATTCTGAGATGAAGTATTGCAAATAATCTGTTGTAGAATAGGTGCAAACCATATTTCCTGTTCAAAAAGAGTTCTGCTATCACATAGATGTTGGAACATTGTTACATTCATTGCAGTATCAATTGGATGTTGCTTTTTTAAAATTACTCCTTCGTTAATTTGTTGTTGCAGTTGATCTGTTTGAACACAATGAAAGTATGCAGTATACATAGAAACAGGGTTAATGGGGTCATGCCGACAGATGTGATTTTTTCTTAAGTCAAAAAGAAAAACATCGCCCGGCTCTAGAAGAAAAGTTTCCATATCACACTGTATAGTTACTGAGTTTTGAGTAATATACCATAAATGAAAACCTGTCCAGTGATTGTTTTCAGAGTTCCAACTCCATTCTGAGTTACAATTATCATAACACGCAATAATTAAAGAAATGTCGTAGTTTTGTAAAAATATCATGGTGATATTTTAATATAAAATATTACTTTTTTCAATAGTAAAAAATAATGAATTATGTTAACTTGAATATAGAAAAGATATACTCTTAAAATTTTAAACGAAAAGGTGATAGTGATGATATCAATTGAGAAAATAAGTAATCAAATTTTTAAAGTAACTGTGCCCCCTAAAGAAGAGAAAAAGCCTTATACAAAGGGTCTAGTATTGCCACAACCGGAATTTTTGGATAGCAAACTAGCGGAAGCTTTTTGTGAAAATGGTCGCATTTATTTCAAAAGAAACAATAAAGAAATTCTATTAGCAGAGTATGTGGATAGTAGATTAACTTTTCAAATAGGAGCTAGTGATGCTATATATGGTTTTGGTATGCATCAAAATAAAAGGTTAAATCATAGAAATGAAACATTATGGATGGGTCAAAAAAACGGAAGAAATATTGTAGTTCCATTTTGCGTTTCTACAGGTGGATATGCGATACTGTTTGATTATTACGGTTTTATGAAAATAGGTATTGATCAGGATTGTACTTTAGAAACAGAAACTGATCAGGATGTTGTTTCACAAACACCAAACAGAATTAATGTAAGAGCCGATTTTGATGCAGGTTTTGTCTTTTATGTAATTTTAGAAGAAACTATACAAAAACAAATCTATGAATACCGTAATTTAACTGGTTCTGCCGTAATGTTACCTAAATGGGCACTTGGCTTTTTTCAAAGTAGAGAACATTATAAAACTCAAGAAGAAATATTAAGTATTGCAAACGAATTCAGAAAAAGACATATACCGATTGATTGTATTGTACAAGATTGGAATTATTGGGGTAAATACGGTTGGAACGCATTAAAATGGGATGAAGATAATTATCCAGACCCAGAAAAAATGATCTCCGAAATTCATAACTTACATCAAAAAATATTGCTATCTGTTTGGCCTGGCTTTGGACCCGAAACAGAAATTACTGCTAAGTTAGAGAAGATGAGTGCAATCCTTGAACGTCCAGAACGCTTTGGAGAAAATTGGGGAAGAAATCATGATCCGTATAGAGAAGATGCTGTAGATTTTATATGGGCTCATATGAAAAAGTCATTTTTTGATATTGGTATTGATGCGTGGTGGCTTGATTCCACTGAACCGAGTTTTGAAGAAGATACATCGTTAACTCTATTGAAATGTAATGATTGTGCAATTGGTGAAAATAAATATCATCTAAATACGTATGCATTACAAGAGTCACGCAATATTTATAAGCGACAAAGAGCAGCTACTGATGATAAACGTGTATTTATATTAACTAGAAGCGGTTTTGCAGGTTTACAAACAGTAGGTGGAATGGTATGGACAGGTGATATAGAGGCAACTTGGGAAGTGTTTCGTAAACAAATTATTTCATTGCTCGGATTTTCGGCTTCAGGTATGCCTTACAGTACAACAGATATTGGTGGCTTCTTTGTAAATTATCCAGAGGGAAACAAAAACGAAGAGTATCGTGAACTATATATTCGTTGGTATTGGTTTGGCGCATTTTCGCCTTTATTTCGATCTCATGGTACATCTACAGCTAGAGAAATGTGGTTCTTTGGAGACGAGGGAACTACTTATTATGACTCTCAGTTAAAAGCGAATAAACTTCGTTATCGATTACTGCCAACATTATATAGTTGGGTTTATCGTATTTGGAAAGACAATGAGACATTTATGAGACCATTAATTATGGACTTTGATGATGATTCGAACTGTATGAATATTCAAGACAGCTATATATTATGTGATAATTTGCTAGTTAGTCCAATAACGCAGCTAGGAGCAGATAAAAAAGAAGTGTATCTTCCAAAAGGTGCAGAATGGACAGATTTTTTCACAGGAGTACGTTATAAGGGCGGGCAGATTGTATCTATTGATGCACCAATTTCACGTATTCCAATTTTGGTGAAAAGCGGTAGCATTTTATTATTAGGTGAAGAGATGGAGTATGTAAATCAAAAGAGGGATAACCGTATAGAACTACACATTTACTCTGGTGATAATGCTGAAACATTACTATATCGTGATTCAGGTGATGGATATGGCTATGAACAAGGAGATATATATACTTGTAAAATTCATTGGAATGATACAGAAAGAAAACTTATCTTTGATGAAGCGGAAGGAAGTAAAGAATATTCATATCCTACTCGATTTACAATCTATTGCGACGAGAAGTTTGTATCTGAAATTGAATATACTTCAAAAGCAATTGATGTTTCAATTCACTAATGAAAGGACTTAATATAATGGAAATGACCCCAAAACAAAGACTTCTTTCTAGTATTAAAGGGGAACAGGTAGACAGGCCAGCATTTTCACCTTTTTTGGCTTATTACTTTCAAAGTTTACCCCTTGAAATTCAACAAGCAGGTGAACTTGCATATTTGCAACAGATGGGTGCAGACCCACTCCTGAGAGGAGCAGTTTGTGCTTACAAATATCGTCATAAGGTATGTTCGGTTAATGAAGTAATATTAGATGATAAAAAAATTGTTACTTGGATTACGCCCAAAGGAACTTTATATGCTGAATATATTTTTGCAAAGAAAAGTAATACTTGGTATTTAACACGTCATCCAGTACAACGTGTAGAAGATATTGCATGTCTAAAAGCATATTATGAAGATATTATAGTTGTAGAAAATATTGAAGAATCCAATGCACAAGTAGAACAATTGGGGGGGAATGGACTTCAACTCGCAATACTTGGAATAGAACAAAAATCATCGTTTCAAAGTTTATTAGAATTTTGGATAGGAACAATTAATTTAATTTACTTTTGTGAGGACGAACCTGAATTAATTGCAGATTTGTTGAGTGTCATGCAAGAAAAATCAAGAAAAACAGTAGAAATCACTGCAAACAGTAAAGTATCTGCTTGTATTTCATGGGAAGATAGCTCAACTGGTAATATTAGTCCTAGTATGTATCAAGAATTTATAGCGCCAGAATTAAGTAATTGGTGCGATATTTTGCATAATGAGAATAAATTATATGTGCAGCATGCTTGCGGTTTGATAAAAGATCTACTTATTCCAATGGGAAAACAGGGTGTTGATGCAATAGAATCCATTACACCACCAAACACAGGGAATGTGACAATAGCGGAAGCAAATCGAATTCTACCAACTAATATAAGCTTAATAGGGGGAATAGATCCTGTATTTTTATTAAATTCAAGTAAGAGCCAATTAGAGAAAGAAGCTGTAGACTTAATAAAGACATGTAGTAATCGAGGATTTGTGCTTGCTAATAGCGATAGTTGTCCTCCTGGAGTAGATTATGATAAGTTTCTTGCACTATCTCAACTAGTTCGAACTAAGTTGTAATTTTTATGTTAAAAAGTAAAACTGTTTAAATTCAGTTCACTTTCCTTAACCATATTGGTTTGGAGTTTAATAATAGTAAGTTTAATAAGCTAAGTTATATTATTTGAACCTGAATTTTTATTATTAATGCTCGGTATTACAGTCTCTGTTCTCATTTCCATTGCTTTGAAAAACTTAGTCCATGCAACTCATTGGTGATTTTTTAAATTGCAATAAGAATTCAACAAGTCTAATAAGTTGTTAAAAAACAAAAGCATATCATATGAAATACCTTATATTGATGAAACTATGGTACAAGAAATTGCATTAAAATCTTTACAACATGAAAAAATTGATATTGAATATGTTACTGATTTTGTAATGGATAGGTACGAAAGAATTGAAAGTCTGGTTCAAAGTTTAGTAATGAATCCAAAAGAAAACTTTGGAATACAATTTATATAATAAGCAATAACGGCGCTGAGATAAAAATCTCAGTGCCGTTTTCGTATGAAAGGATATTATTATGAATAATAAAAAATTAACTATGATTCCTTCGCTTCATCAATTCAAGCAAAACATTAGTATTAACGGTGAAAAAATTAAAGTTGCAATATTACTTACCAATAATTGTACATCTGATTATTTGTATTCAATAAAATTAAAACTATCTTATTTCAATTATTTTGAAAATATCTGTTGGTTAACTTATAATTTAGATAATATAGAGAGTGAGAATGACATGAAAAACGTTTATGCTGTCTGTAAAAAAGAGAAAATTGGAATGCTGATTTGTTACAGTCTAAATAATTTCTTGCAAAATAAAGATGACCAATCATATGTAAGAAACTTTTTTGCGGATTGTGATATTCCTGTCTACTTTATTGATGAATGTATACTTTTAAAGGAGAATAAGTTTATTCTTATATAATAAAAATTTATTATGAAAGCTTTTTTAAAACAAATAATACCACAAATCTTTATTATAATGGAAATATTATTATTGAAGTTGTATAATGGGAATAAGTTAAATAAGTTATCACCATATAACTATAAGCAAAGAATAACCTGACCTAAAAAAATCGGGTTTAAAGAGCTACTTTATTATAATATTGTAATTGGGAGGTGAAACAGATGGATATGTTAAAACGACTTAACCTTGCAATTGCTTATATCGAAGAAAATCTGTGTGATAAAATTGATTTTGATGAAGTTGTTAAGATAGCTTGTGTGTCAAAAGATAGCTTTATGCGATTTTTTAGCTACATGACAGGTATGACGCTACATGAATATATACGTAGAAGGAAATTGACACTTGCCGCCTATGAGCTTCAAAACGGCAAAGAAAAAATAATTGATATTGCTATAAAATATGGTTGGGATAGTGCTGATGCCTTCACGAAAGCATTCGTTAAGCAGCATAACATTACACCGACAATGGCACGGAAACGGGATGAAGCATTAAAAATATATCCGCCTGCTTCCTTCTATATTATGATAAAAGGAGCAAAAGAGATGGATTTCAGAATAATTGAACTTGAAGAAACAGAGGTCTACGGCGTATCAAAGCAATTTATCGGACAAGGATACAAAACGAGAGAAGAGTTGCGGCATGAAATGTGGGCAGATGATTGTGATAATGTTCCGGGACGAATTTGTACTGGTCATTGGAATGAACACAATAATCATTCTTTCGATGGCGTATGGTATGGTATATGGCAGGACGGCAAATACATGATTGCTAGAGAAAAAGCTGATACAAATAACAATGCACTTGAAAAGATTATTATTTCTTCAGGAACTTATGCGGCTTTTAAAACCGATTGTGGGGGCCTCGCATGGGAGGAGTTCCCTAAACTTAGAGAGTTAATATTTGAATCATGGTTGCCAAACTCTGAATATAGACAAAAAGAAGATATTGCAATTGAGGTTCTTCACCTTTGGACGGATCGTGACATACGCAATAAGAATAGATATTATGAAGTTTGGATTCCTGTCGTTAAGAAGTAAAGGTTTGGGACAACAGTTTGAGAAAACTTCCTTGTAGTAAACTAAACTAATTGTGGAGGTAGTTTATGACTGAAAGTGAAAATTAAATAAATTTTTGCGTATTCAGGACTATTTCCACAATTTATATATCTTATGTATTAATCTTGATGAATTATGCAAAGCATATTTCTAATTCAAAACGCAATCTTTTATAAATATAAAGAAATAAGGAGCTATTTATGACATTGGAAACAGAAAGACTAGAGATAGTACCTCTTTCGTTAGAAAAATTAAAGTTATTAAGAGATAATCTAAAATTTCTTGAAAAGAAACTTAATTGTGTGTATAAGGGTGAAGCTATAAAAGGTTTTATTTTTGAATATTTGGAACAACAAATAAAGACTATTTCGGAAAATGCAGATAGTTGGTTATATATTGCCTTTTGGCTTTTAATAAGAAAGTCTGATAGAATTGTGGTGGGTTCTGCTGCATTTAAAGGATTACCAAACCAAAACGGAGAAATAGAGATAGGGTATGGACTTGGTAATGAGTTTGAGCACAATGGATATATGACAGAGTGCGTTTGTGAAATGTGTAAATGGGGTTTTGCACAAAATAACGTAAAGTATATTATCGCAGAAACTGATATTGATGGTTATGCATCACAACGCATATTACAGCGCAATGGTTTTGTTAGATATAAATTTGATAATTCCAGTTGGTGGAGACTATAATTTAAAATAGAATAATAAGATAAACAGAGGTGAAGTACATGACACCACAACAAATAATTGACTATTGTCTTGCAAAAAAAGGTGCGTACATAGATTATCCTTTCGGACCTGATGTGGTAGTAATTAAGGTTGGAAAAACAAGCGAGCGTTCTGGTAGAATTTTTGCACAGATTTTTAAGCTCAAAGATATTGACACGGTCACTCTAAATTGTGATATAATGACAGGTCAATTTTATCGTGATTTGCTACCAAATATAGTTGTGCGTGGGTATCATTGCCCAGCAGTTCAGCAACCGTATTTTAATACTTTCCCGTTAACCGACGATGTGCCTGATGAACTTATAATTGAAATGATAGAACATAGCTACAAAACGGTTTTAAATAAACTTCCGAAATATGTTCAGAAAAGTTTGAAGAGTTAGATATGAAAGATGAAAAAATTAGTTTGTAGAAGATATAGAGAGGTATTTGCATAGTGAGGGGGTAATGATAATTAAATTTACAACAGAAGAAAGGAACTAATATGAAACTTGCACTATTAGCTGATATTCATGGCAATTACATGGCACTTGAAGCTTGTTTAAATTATATCGAGCAAAACAATTTTGATGGAATTATCTTTTTAGGTGATTATATTACCGACTGTCCATACCCACAGAAAACAATTTCACTATTAAAAAATGCAATGAAAGTACATCAATGTTGGTTTATAAGAGGAAATCGTGAAGAATATATGATAAACCATCATAAAAACTCAAATGATAATTGGTGCTATTCCTCACAAACTGGTTCTTTGCTTTATACATATGAAAACTTATCCAATGATGATATTACTTTTTTTGAGAATATGCCAATATTTAATACTATTAATTTTAAAAGCTGTAAACATATTGTTATATGTCACGGCTCACCAACAAGCATAAGGGAAATGCTTTTAGAAGGTGAAGAGAATTCTAATAATTGTCTTGAAACGCTTGAAGCAGATTATTTATTTTGCGGACATACTCATGACCCTTTTAAGTATAAATATAAAGGTAAGATACTTACAAATTGTGGAAGCGTTGGCTTGCCAACAAACAACCAAATAAATTCACAATTTACTGCTATAGAATTTATGAGTAACAAATGGAAAATAGACTTGATTTTAGTACCTTACAATATAGATAGTCTTGTCAATGACTTTGAAGAAAGTGGTATTTATGATAAGGGCTTTTGGTGGTCTAAGTCTATTGTAAAAACCTTACAAACGGGAGTAAATTATTCAATGCTATGTATTCAAAAAGCAAATGAATTGGCAGGTCAACGCAACGAACGTTTATCTGAAAAGCATTGGGAAATGGCGGCGAAAGAGTTGTATCTTTAATAATAAAATAGTTAAAATATTGTTAAAGTTAACGTAAAAATATAAAAAGGAGCAATAAACTATGCCAAATGGAATTAAAGATTATTATAATTTAGTGCAGATGCCTTGGGGCAAAATGTTTTATGATATAGCTTATAAACAACTGAATATATCCAACGATACTAGACTTAAAATTTTGGATTTCGGAAGTGGTTTTGGAGTAACTGCAAATTACTATGCTAAAAATCATAATGTTATAGCAATAGAGCCTAACCAGGAAATGATTAATATGAGTTTCAATGAAAATACATACACATTAATTAAAGGCGATGTTAAAATCCTAAAACAATTCGACGATGAATTTGATGTAGTAATTTGCCATAATGTTCTTGAGTATGCACCAAATCAAAAAGAGATTTTTTCTCAGCTTGTAAGAGTGCTAAAGCCTAAAGGGAAATTGTCTATTATAAAGCATAACACTTTGGGTAGAGCTATGGCGGCAGCAGTTTTCGATGATAACCCTCAAGCTGCTTTAGATTTAATTTCGGACAATATTAATAAAGAAAAGAGTAGTACTTTCGGAAACAGGAACTTATATACAAATGATCAAATAATTGCTTGGACAAATGAAAATGACATTAAATTATCTCAAGTATTAGGGATAAGGGCATTTTTCGGTATAACCAAAAATAACAATATTAAATTCGGTGAAAAATGGTACGATAAAATGTTAGAACTTGAAATGCTTGCAAGTTGTATGGACGAGTTTAAGGCTATTGCATTTTTTAATCATTTAATATTTGAAAAGAAGTAATTTGAGGTTTAGATGAAAAAGTTAATATTTATAAATGGAACAATGGGAGTTGGTAAAACGACCACTTGTAGGGAGTTAAAAAAGCTATTACCTAAGAATGTATTTTTGGATGGTGATTGGTGTTGGGATATGAGCCCTTTTATTGTAAACGACGAAACTAAATCAATGGTCATAAGCAATATATGTTTCCTATTGAACAATTTTATTAAGTGTTCAGAATATGAAAACATCATTTTTTGCTGGGTTATGCACGAACAAAGCATTATTGATACCGTTTTGTCAGCTCTTGACATCAGCAATGTTTCTGTAAAACTATTTTCTTTGGTTGCAGATAAGGCTTCGTTGGAGAAAAGATTGGAAGAAGACATTCAAAATGGTATTAGAACTGCGGACGTAATAGAACGAAGCGTCAAACGTATAGAAAAATATAATTCATTAAATACAGAAAAAATTGATGTAAGTAATATTACACCAATGCAAGCCGCTGAGATATTAGTAACAAGAATATGATTGGCACAGTTAATTATTTTAAAGGGTTCAATTATAAACTTAGTTTAATTGTTATAATTAACATTATTGTATAATCTTTTTGAGAGAGGTGATTAAAGTGAATTTAGATAATATTGTAGGTGGAAATTTTAGGGGATGTGTTTTAGTATGCAATGGTAAAAATGAAGTCTATAAAAAAGTCAGTGGGTATGCCGATTTTGCTAACCAAATACCGAATACTTTTGATACAAAATTTGCAACAGCATCAGCTGGAAAAGTTTTTGTAGCCGTAGCTATACTACAATTAGTTGAAAAAGGTTTATTAAAACTTGATGATAAAATTGGTGATATTTTAGATTTTGATTTAAACAAAATCGATCCAAATATCACAATAGAAGATCTTCTCACTCATACCTCGGGAATACCAGATTATTTTGATGAAAGCGTTATGGAAGAGTACGAAAAGCTTTGGATGGATTTCCCCAACTATAAAATTCGATCAAACAAAGATTTATTACCACTATTTATTGACAAGCCAATGATGTATCCTCATGGTAGCAAGTTTCAATATAATAACACCGGCTTTGTTGTATTGGCTATCATTCTTGAGAGTATATCAAGAAAGTCATTTGATGAATATCTTAATCAACATATATTTGAACCATGTCAAATGAAAGATACTGGCTACTATGAGTTGGATAGGCTTCCTGCAAAATGTGCCAATAGCTATATTTTTGATGAGGAAAGAGAAGAATATCGCACAAATATTTATTCTGTAGATGCAAAGGGAACTGGCGCAGGTGGGGCATTTACAACCGTATATGATATAAAATTATTTTGGGAACATTTATTATCGGAGAAATTACTTTCTAAGTCCACGACAGCGAATATGCTTGCTCATCATAGTGGAGAAAATAATGAGTTATATGGCTATGGAATTTGGCTTAAAAAGAATAATAATAATTTAATTCCCTTCTTTACTGGTTCGGACCCAGGTGTTAGCTTTATTTCTAGTTATGACATTCAAAAAGAACTGCTGATTGTTTTAGTGAGTAATTATGAAGATAATGTTTGGCAATTATGTAGGAATATAGCTGAATACTTAGATGAATGAGGATAATATAATACATATCCAATTCACATTATGATTACGATGCAATAGACTACTGCTTTTTGACAAATACGATTTGATTTATGTCTTAATAAACCATCTTAATCAAATTTTTATGGATAATTAAGCAAACTACTCAATCCACCCTTGAAGCGATAAAACAGATGACATAATAAATATACAAATCAATACCGTTTATGCAGTAATATAATAATAATATGCAATGTTTATGCATAATTATACAAGCATTCACTTGATATGTTCCCAAGAACCACGCACGTGGAGTGCATCGTGGGACTACAAAAATCAAATAAACAGTAAGCACCTTTTATATAGCTTTAACAAGCGAGGCAAGTATGTCAGCTTTGATGAGAATGCAGATGGTATGGTTAAGAAACATACAAACAAAAGCATGACGGTAAATATTTGGATATAGAAAACTCGATATAAATAACGAGACCAATGGTGGTGTGAGCTACCATTGGCTTCTTTGTTTTCGTGTAATATTATAAAATTATATAAATAAATGAGAATATTTTTGCGAATTTAACGTTTTCCTCTTGAGAAAATTACATAAATTTGGTAAGATTATATAGAACATTGTCAGAATTGCTATTATAACAGAAAAGAATAACAATAAACCTCTGCCAGTGGGTAGAGGTTTGTTTTATATATGGTAAAAAATTAGATAACACAAAAGGAGCCAACACTATGCTTAAGCCAGGACTATACGAACAAGTTATCAACAAAGAAATTGATGCGGAGCTTATCACTTTAGAGGATAAGTTCTCTCAAACTGCTTCGATTGATAAAGCGGAAGGCTCCAAGATTTTGGCGAAGTATATCGCTGAAATTATTGAAAAAGGCCTTGATAATGTTCGTGATAATGGCGGAGATGTTGTGGCTCAAGTTGACCTTGCAAATAAAATCGTGTCAACAATTATAAACGAAACAAATGAAGCTGATTTTGACACGCTTAAAATTTCGGAGCGTGCCGAACAGCTTCTTGCTCTTTTAGATAAGAAAAACAGTGTTTTGTGGTTAAATGAAAAGGCACAAGTCACTCGCCCAGAAACATCTATTGCTCAAAGTAGTCTTTTTACAGGCGCCATTCACGAGCCACAGATGTTCACCGAGCTTAAAAAAGAAATTGTATCCGCAAACCGCATTGATATGCTTGTATCCTTTATTAAGTGGAGCGGATTGCGACTTATTATTGATGAACTTTCGGAATTTACGAAAAATGGTGGTGAGCTTCGTATCATTACCACCTCATATATGGGTGCGACCGATGTGAAAGCCATTGAAGAACTTAGAAAACTGCCAAACACCAAAATCAAGGTGAGCTATGACACAAACCGAACTCGTCTACACGCTAAAACTTACGTTTTTTATCGTGACACAGGTTTCACTACTGCATATGTGGGTTCGTCTAATCTATCCAATGTCGCTATTTCAAGTGGACTTGAATGGAATGTGAAAGTGACCAAAAAGGATTTGCCTGAAACTATAGACAAAATTAAAGCCACCTTTGAAAGCTATTGGAATGCAAGTGAATTTGAATATTACTGTGAAGGACAAAAAGAACGTCTTGCAAGAGCGTTAAAGGCAGAGAAATACTTTGATAACAATAACGAATGTGACTACACATTTGACATCACGCCGTATTCTTATCAGCAAGAAATTTTGGATAAATTAGAGGCAGAACGCACAGTCCTATTATAAAAATTTAGTCGTTGCGGCAACAGGTACAGGAAAAACCGTAATTTCTGCTTTTGACTATAAAAGATTTAAAAAGCAAAATCCACATAAGCCATGCAGATTATTATTTGTGGCACATCGAGAGGAAATATTAAAGCAGAGTATGTACACCTTTCGTGGTGTGCTCAAGGATAATAATTTTGGAGAAATGTTTGTGGGTAACTATAAACCCGAGAGTATTGACAACCTGTTTATTTCCATTCAGACCTTTAATTCGCAAGATTTTACAGATAAAACCGGTGAAGATTTTTATGACTATATCATCGTGGACGAATTCCACCACGCAGCGGCGCCCACCTATCAAAAACTGCTTACATATTATAAACCTAAAATTCTTTTGGGACTTACTGCTACCCCAGAGCGTATGGACGGTAAAAGCATATTAGAGTATTTTAATAATCGAATTGCCGCAGAAATTAGACTGCCTGAAGCTATTGATAGAAAACTTTTGTGTCCATTCCAGTATTTCGGTGTCACCAACAATGTGGACTTGGATAACCTTAAATGGGTGCGTGGCGGTTATGATAAAAGCGAGCTTTCTAAGATATATACAATAAGCGGATTGGTTGCAAACCGTCGTGCTGATATGGTGATTTCGTCAATTCTAAAATATGTGACGGATATTGACGATGTAAAAGGACTTGGATTTTGTGTGTCTATTGAACACGCAGAGTTTATGTCGAACTATTTTAATAATCATGGGATACCTGCAATGTTTTTGACAGGAAATTCTCCTGATGATGAGAGAAAAGCGGCAAAACAAAATCTTGTCAGCGGTAACGTACGATTTATATTTGTGGTAGATATTTATAACGAGGGCGTGGATATTCCTGAAATTAACACAGTCTTATTTTTAAGACCGACAGAGTCACTGACCATATTTTTGCAGCAGCTCGGTCGTGGTCTTCGCCTTTCTGAAGATAAAGAATGCCTTACCGTTCTTGATTTTATCGGTCAGGCAAACAAGAAATATAACTTTGAAGATAAGTTTTCGGCACTGCTTTCTAACACCACAAAAAGTGTGCAAAGGGAGATAAAAGAAGGCTTTGTTTCAGTTCCAAAAGGCTGTTATATCCAACTTGAAAAGAAAGCTCAGAAGTATATTTTAGATAATATTCGTTCTTCCTTTGGAGCAAAAGCAGGACTCATTTCTCGCATTGCAACCTTTACCGAAGATAGCGGTTTAGAACTTAATTTGCAGAACTTTTTAAATTATCATCATCTTGACATACGAAATATATACGCAAGGGATAGCTTTTCAAGGCTATGTGTTTTAGCCGGTGTAAAAGATGATTTTAGTGAGGAGTTAGAGGAAACACTGACAAAGGCTTTTGGAAGATTTGCTCTTTTGGATTCTCGCAGTTTGATAAATTTTATAGTGGAAATCTTAACAAGCAATAAGGCTATTTTTACACAAGCAGAACAAAGAATGCTTCAGATGTTTCAATTTACAGTGTGGCAAAAGCCGTTTGAAGAATGTGGGTTTTCCTCGCTCATGGACGGCGTAAACATGGTGAAAAGCTGCCCTGTTTTATGCAATGAACTCATTGAGATTTTGAAATATAACTACAATAAAATTGATTTTATTGATGAAAGTGTTGATGTTGGTTTTGATTGTCCGCTGGACTTGCACTGCACCTATACAAGAGATCAGATTTTAGTGGCGATGGATTTTCTAAAGCCGAGCACAGTTCGTGAGGGTGTTAAATATCTAAGCGATAAAAAGGCGGACATTTTCTTTGTGACGCTCAATAAATCCGACAAGGATTATTCACCTACAACTATGTATAATGATTACTCCATAAACGATATTTTGTTCCATTGGCAGAGCCAAAGCACCACAGCAGATACATCAGCGACGGGTAAGCGCTACATATGTCACAGAGAGCAAGAAAACAAAATTTTGCTCTTTGTTCGTGAGTTTAAGAATGATAAAGTTTTAGGTACAGCCAGTGCTTATACCTATCTTGGCACCGCAGATTATGTGAGCCACGAGGGTTCAAAACCTATGAACATTACTTGGAAGTTGCATAAGCCAATCCCTGCAAAATTCCTAAAGAAAACAAATAAATTAGTGGTGGGGTAATCATGTATTATATTTACGAAAATTGGAGAGCAGAAAAGAAAGCAGTTATTCATAATGGTTCTTGTGGAATGTGTAACAACGGAAAAGGTATTCATTTAAGTGCATCCAATAAAAATGGGAAATGGCATGGTCCATTTGAAACACTTGACTTAGCTATTGTTTTTGCAAATGGCTTACAAGATAGAAAAACAAAGTTTTGTAAACTTTGTATAGGTGATAACAAATGATTGAAGTAGTGGCGGCATTAATATGGGATAATAATAAATTTTTAATCTGTCAACGTCCTAAGAACAAGGCGTGCGCATTGCTGTGGGAATTTGTAGGCGGTAAGGTTGAAAAAGGTGAAACCAAAGAACACGCTTTGATTCGTGAATGTAAAGAAGAACTTGATATCACTCTTTCGGTTGGCGAAATTTTTACAGAAGTTACTCATACATATCCGGACATTACCGTTCATATAACGTTATTTAATGCAACAATAGCAGAAGGCCAACCCAAAATGATAGAACATAATGATATTAAATGGATACAGATTAGTGAGATTGATGATTTTGAGTTTTGCCCAGCAGATGTGAAAATTTTGAGGAGGCTTAAAGATGAGTACAAAAATCTACAACAAACTCGTTCGTGATAAAATACCAGAGATAATTGAAGCTGACGGCAAGACCTGTACTACGGAATTTTTGTCTGATGAAAAGTACATAGAGATGCTTGATGAAAAGCTAAATGAGGAACTCGCTGAGTATCAAGAAAGTAAAGACATTGAAGAACTTGTTGATATGCTTGAGGTAATGTATGCCATAGCCACAGCAAGGGGATATTCGCAAGAACAGTTTGAAGCTATTCGAAAGCAAAAAGCAGACAAGCGTGGCGGGTTTGAGAAGAAGATACTATTGCTGGAGGTTAAGTGTCCATGAATATTTTAATTGATTTTTGGTATGTATGGGCTCTTTTTGCCATTGCAATAATACTAAAATTATTTCAGCCCGTGATAAAAGGTTTTGTAGGAGAAAAAACAATATCTACATTTCTTTCATTCTTACCGCAAAATGAATACTCGATACTTAACGACATTATACTGAAAACCGACCGGGGTACGACTCAAATTGATCATATCGTTGTATCTCAGTATGGAATTTTTGTAATAGAAACAAAAAATTATAAAGGCTGGATTTTAGGAAAAGAAAGCGATGAATATTGGACACAGAACATATATGGCAAAAAGAATAAGTTTTTTAACCCTATAAGGCAAAATTATGCGCATACCGAGGCAATTAAAGCATTACTATCCGAATACCCTAATGCTAAAATCATACCTATTGTTGCGTTCTCCGGTGAATGCGAATTGAAAGTCAACGCTAAAAGTAGAGTGGTATATTTTAGTGGCATAAACAAAACTATTACTAAAGAAAAAGAGAACATATTTACCACACAAGAAATTAAAGAAATACTACAAATAATTAGCTGTGCCGATATTAACAATAAACAGACTCGAAAAGAACATGTTACAAAAATAAAACATCAAGTGCAAATGAATAAAGAAAAAATATCTCACGATATTTGTCCGAAATGTGGAAGTAAACTTGTCCTTAGAAAATCTAAATACGGAACATTTAAAGGCTGTAGTAACTACCCCAAATGTTGTTATATTTTGAAATAAGAGGTGACCTAAATGCCAATCTACCACAGTGCCTCGGGAAGCTGTGCCGAAGATTTATTCATAGAACTATTTTCCGATGCCTTTGGCGCGGAAAAGGCTGGTTATCTCTACTCCCAATATCACTTCTATGACATCTATCAAAACAGTCGTTTTGCGGACTTTGTGGTAAATACAGGGTTTAAAAGAGTAGCCATTGAGGTGGACGATGAGGCAAGTCACAACAAAAATATTATTGCTGAAAATAAATTCTATGACCACTTGCTAAAGCAAAATAGCATGGTGCACTTAGGTTGGGATGTGTACCGCTTTGCGGTGCGACAAATGCAATCACAACCAGATAGAATTAAGGATGAGTTACGTGTATTTTTAGGCACATACCCTCAGTTTAAGGAGATAGAGGACTATTTACCGCCACAAAGGGCAAAGGCAGTGGATGCTGTCAATTTGGAGCTAAAAGAACATCAAAAGGCGGCACTAAAAGCACTTAACGAGATGAGGTCAAATAGCGAAACTATAGGGCTTTTGTATCATGCAACAGGTACAGGCAAAACAGTCACCGCAGTAATGGATGCCAAAAACTGTGGCGGCAGAACCCTGTTTTTAGCCCATACTGTGGAGCTTGTAGAACAAGCAGCAGACACTTTTGGCAAGTTGTGGAGCAAAGCCACGGTGGGAAAATATGTGGATAGTATTAAGCAGCCCAACGCTCATGTTGTCTGTGGCAGTATTCAAAGTGTTGCACTTAACTTGGATAAATTTAAGGATAATGATTTTGATTATCTCATAATTGATGAGGCACACCACACATCAGCCGACACCTATCAAAAGGTACTGAGTTACTTTAAACCCAAATTTACTTTGGGGCTTACTGCAACTCCGGAACGTACCGATGATAACACCGTTATTTTGGATATTTTCAAAAAAACGGCTCATAAATTAGACATTCAGACAGCAGTAGAAATCGGCGAGCTTGTGCCGGTTCGCTGTATTCGAATACATACCAATATTGATTTAACCAAAGTTAGATTTAATAGTGTGCAATACAATATTCGTGACCTTGAGAGCAAAATTTATGTCCCCGAACGAAATAAGCTGATTGTTGATACCTGGCTTAACTATGTAAAAAACAAGAGAACGGTAATTTTCTGTGCCAGTGTTAAGCACGCAGAAGAAATAGCTTCTCTTTTTATTGCTGAAAATATTAAGGCTGTGGCAGTATCAGGTAACATGAAAGCCAGTGAACGAAAAGAGCATTTAGAGAAGTTTGCAGAGGGAGAAATCAAGGTGCTTTGTGCCTGTGATTTACTTAACGAGGGTTGGGATTGCCCCGAAACTGAAGTGCTTTTTATGGCTCGTCCCACTATGTCAAAGGTACTGTATACTCAGCAACTTGGCAGAGGTATGCGCCTTGCTGAAAACAAGGATAGCCTTATGGTTTTTGACTTTGTAGATAACGCAAGTCAGTATAATATGCCTCAGTCCTTACACAGATTATTTAGACTAAAAGACTACCGTGCGGGTGCTTTGGCACTTGCACCACAAGTACAAAAGACCGCCGAAGATGGTTTATATGCTAAAGGTGAACGCCCAGATGCACTAATTGATTGGCCCGTTGATGCTACCGATTATGAAATTGTGAATATCTTTAACTGGCAGGAAGAAGCGGCTGGGATGATATCACAGATGGAATTTGTCCGCCGTGTTGATGTGCAAACTGAAACCATTGAGAGATATGTACGTGAAGGCAAATTAATCCCAGATTTAATCGTGCCAATGAGCGAGCATAGAACTTTTAAATACTTTAAAGAAGAAACCCTTGAACGCTATGCAACGCAATATGGTTGGACAATTATAGATGACAAAAACCGTAAAGATTTGTTTATGGACATGGTGCGTCAGATGGATATGAGCTATTCCTATAAACCAGTATTGCTGAAAGCTATTATGCTTTATGCCGATGAAAAGGGCAGAATCAAGCTTTCGGATATTGTTTCCTATTTTCGTGAGTTTTACGAAAGCCGTCGTCAAAATGGATTTGTAGTAGAAAAGAAAAATAGTATTTTCGCCAAAGGTGGCTATACCGATAAAGAAGCTGAACGCAATATTCTTTCTAACCCATTCAAACGATTTGAGGATATGAATATGCTCCGCCACACGAAAACACTTGGCATTGTGGAAATAGACAGCACTATTTGGAAAAATCTCAGCAATGAAGATAAGGCTGAAATTGAGGGGGCTTGCGAGGAGAAGTTGAATGGGTATTATGCGAGAATGAAGTAAATGCGGATATAAGACATAACGGTAATTAATGGCTATTTTTTTAACAAGGCTGATATGCCAGTAACTGAATTTAGATTATGATAAAATGGAGGTTATCATATGGGTAGCAATGAAAACACATTAATATGTAAAAGCATTTTTGAGTATATATCGAAAAAGTTATATGATTGGATGGATCACGCAATTTTTACAAAGACATCCATAGAAGAATTAGGAGAGCTGTATTACAATCATGTGCTAAGCGTTGTTCAAAATGCAAGTGCAGAATTGTTAAATGCAGTAATAAAAACTGTAAAACCAAAGAATGTTGAATGTAATAGTACGAAAGATTATTATATTGCATTGTGCAGTATTTTGCATATTAAAAAATTACCATCTGAAGTGTTAACTGAGGTTGAAAGAGAATATGAAGAAATTTTCGTCCAGAAGTACAACACGGTGTTGCACAAATATCAATCTGAAATTACCAGGATAAATACCAAACTTAACGAAGTAAAGATTGATAGTGATGCAATAAAGAATGCCAAACCAAGCCATTCCTTTATGAGAGATATATCTACTGATGAGCAAAAGCTTTATGAACTATGTTCGAAATGTAATTTGCTAAAAACCAGAAAAGAAATGTTAAAATTCGCAATCGACTATTTGAACTCTAAATTATCAGAATTCTGTGATATAAACAATGTGCAAAGTGTTGAAAACGCAAAGAAACAGGAAACATTGAAGTTAAGCAAGGTAGAAACTTATGAGGCTAAATTTGCTTTTTCATCATATCGGGATTATGTTGAAATAGTTGAGGATGATGTTAACAGATCCTATGCTTTATTTTTTAAGGTAAAAATATATGCTATTTTAGAAAATGCTCTAAAGCAATATCATTATTCAAGCTATACAAAGTTAGATGATGAAGCAATAAACGAATATAAAAATTATTTGAGTTTAATTCCTAAAATTGATGATTTGTATTTATACAAAAGCTCAAAACCAAGTATCTATTGTGAAACATTGGAAAAATTTATTACAGACTATGAGGTTATAGATGAGCTAACAAATAATTTAGAATCAAGTGTATGTCTTAGAGAGCGGAATGGGATATTGATTAAGGCAATTAATTTATATAAACAAGGCGAGTTTGAATTATTCAATAATATTATACCAATTCAAATAGAAGGAATGTTTGCAGATTATTTAAGAGATACTACAACATTTTGTAGGTTTTCAAAAATGGATATTTATATCAATGCTGTTCTCAAAGATAAAATAAGGCATTTACAAGAGGTTAATGGCAACATTTATCCAGAATCAGTTGAATATTTCATGTACTATTTTAACAACATGATTCGTAATAAAATAGCTCATGGAAGATATAGTGGAAATTCAGAAGAAAGAATACAGGATGAAATTTTTGCTAAAGAATTAATATTGGATATGGGAATGTTGGTATATATGCTGACCAGAAAAAGTGAAACTGAGAAAATGTATCGCTTCATTCATGGGTATCAAAAGCACTATAGACAAGTTATTCGTTCGTCAGAACATCCGTGTTTTGGAGCTCTTTTTAATGATATAATTGGACAGAAACATATAGTAGATTATGATACTATGGAAAAGTACAGACCAATTCAAGTCGCTTATTGGTTAGTAAATCCATATTACGAAAGGATTTACGCACAAGTAGAAGATAAAAATGATTTATTGGAACTGAGAGATGAGTTTTTAAGCAAAGACTTTTGGGAATATGTGTTACAAAAGCTTGAAGATGTTATAATTCAAAAATATGATTACTTGAATATAAACATGGAGTGTATTTCTGTTGTTAATGGGTTATTTAAATGCAATGTGTCATCTGATGTTAAGCAAATTTTAGGAAAAGTAAATTCGGCTTTAAAAAAAATTAGGGATATTCAAATTGCAGATTATGAAAATCAATAATTTTTTGTAAATTTAATATTTACTACAAGGAGACCCCATATGCAAAAAATTAAAATTACCGTAATGAAACAAACTATTTATCCTGACCTCATAGAACAATATGAAAATCCTATTACTCATGCTTGCGATATGGAAGTGGGACAAGTTTTCATCGCCAACGGTTGGGAAAAGCCCGATGGCTTATGCCAAAGTGCGTGGGACAGTATGTCACCCTTTGTGATGACCCTCGCTCATGGCGGTGGCAACTTTTACGACGGGTGGATGAAGAACGAAAAATCTGCTATGATTTCTTGTAACGATGGATTTCGTCCCGTAAGCTTTTATATTGAAGTAATAGAATAATCACATTTCCCCTATTACCACAAAGGAGCAAAGTGCATTACAGCACCTTGCTCCCTATTTTTTACTCGTCAAGTAACCAATCTATTAAATTCAAATGCCTTATGCCATTGAAATTTGCATTCTTTGGAACTTCGTCTAAGGTCAGCAAGATTTTTGGAAAGTGGTCTTGAATGCTCTCCAGTGGTGAAAGCTCTCGCCTTAAAGTTGTTTCATCTAAAACCGATGCTGAGATTTGATAATACTCTAAGCCATTAGAATTTTTTGCAACAAAGTCAACTTCTTTTTCAGAAAGCTTCCCAATGTTGACTTTATAACCTCTGCGAACAAGTTCAAAATAGGCAACATTTTCAATTAAATGCCCTATATCCGAAGCGCCGGAGGAAAGCAGTAAATTACGAATGCCAGTATCAACAATATAATATTTGCCTAATGTCTTAAGATGCTGTCTGCCCTTGATGTCGAAACGGTCAACCTTGTAAAAAATATAGGCATCGCACAAGGCTTTCATATAACTGTCAATGGAATTTACAGAGGTCTTTCGTCCTGCGGAGTTTATGGTGTCGCTGATTTTCTTTGTAGAAACAGGACTACCAATACTTGATGCCATTACTTTCACAATGCTTTCCAAAAGCGATATATCTGTTATTCCTTCACGTTTTGCTACGTCTTTCACTAAAATGGTATTGTAAATTCCGTCAATGTAGCTTTCCATAATAGGTTCATCTTTTGAAATTGCAGCAAGGTATGGAAACGAACCAAAACGCAAATAATCAGCAAAATGTTCTCTTGTAGATTTATTGCTTTCGTTGTTTGCGATTACATATTCCTTGAATGATAGTGGTAGCATAGCTATGGTTACATATCGTCCCGAAAGTAGGGTTGCAAGCTCACCCGACAACATATAGGCATTGGAGCCTGTGATATATACATCGGTGTTTTCCTTGATGAATAAGCTGTCTACTGCCTTTTCAAAATCCTTGCAGTTTTGAATTTCGTCCAAGAAAATATAGGTGTATTTATCTTTGCAAAGTCGTTCTTTGATATAGGCATATAGCTTTTTATAATCCAACAGCTCCTCAAAATCCAAGTCCTCTAAGTTGATGGATATAATTTGTTCAGGCAGAACTCCTGTGGATAATAGATAGTCTTGATACAACTTAAATAGTGTAGATTTACCGCATCTACGAACACCTGTAACAACTTTTATAATTTGTTTTTCACGCAAACTGATAAGTTCACTTAAATATTCTTTTCGTTCAATCATGGATAACACCTCATTTCAGTTTCAAGTATAGCAAAAAGTTATATAAATGTCAAAGTTATTTCTCTATAAAATAATAACTTTATAATTCGACATGTTTTTTATTAAAGATTTCAGTAGCTATTATCTATTTGTTGTGGTATCCTTTGTGCTTACAAAGGAGGTGCTACAATAATGCCCAGTATCTTAGATGACCTATACCACAGCCTTTACAAACCAACAGAATTTACAGAACTAGAAAACTCAATCGAAGAAAATCACAAAATCCTTATTGAACATCTAACAAAAGAAGATAAAAAATTGGTACTTAGAATTATTGATGCCGAAGAAATGATTTGTAACTACCAAAGCAAAGAAAGTTTCATACAAGGATTAAAATTTGGCATTGAACTTAAAACAGAATTGCAAAATTACAAAGGCAACAGTGATGAGAGTGAACCCCTCAATGACTGTGGTCAATCATTTACGACCAAGTGCGACGATGAAACATAGATATAAATTATAAGCAACGATAAAAATGAATATTAAAAGAGAAATGGCATAACAAGATGCTACTTCTCTTTTGCAAATGGTATTTAAAACTTCAATCTCTCCACCGTAATCAGTTTTAAAAATCCTCCCAGTGCTTCATGGACTGCAAAATCGCTAAATCTTCTCTTGGAGCAGATGAAAAGTTCACTGTTGTATAGGGGATTGAGTTTCGCAGCGGCCTCTTCAAATTCAACAACCATATCCTTGCCTGCAATTTCTGTGGTGTCGGATAATATTTTTACAAACACTGCCTTGCTTTTTTCGGGTATGTAGCAGTCAAAGGTATATTCAAAGCCTTTAGTTTTCAGTGTGTATGGGTTGTCCCTCACTTGTTCAATCGTTGCGTTAGCAACACAGCAAATCAATCTATTACGAATAACTTTGAAACAAGCCTCTCGATAATGAGTTTCTACATCTTTCTTTATAAACTGCGGATAAATTTCAGAAAAGAAAAAGGTATCAAACGTTCCAATTTCAATTAAATTTCTGTTTGGATAGATATACTTAAACCAAATTTCTAAGTAGCTGTTTGCAATGGAGTAGACTGTTTTATTATCAACCTTTGAAGTGATTACATATCCGCAATCAATAAGGGATCCTAAATATTTATCACACTTGTTGTAGGCAAAGCCTGTGGATTTGCCTATTTCACTAACTCTGTGATTACCGCAAGCAATGGCATATAAAATCATCATATAACTTTCAGGTGTTCTAAAACTTGAACGCAGCATTTTTTCCGCAAACGTTAGAAACAGTGAATTTTTATCAAACATCTTTTGCAAATTGTCTTTGAAAGGAACGCTGTCATCAAACAATTTAATTAAGGGAACAAAGCCGCCTGTCAGCGTGTGCAGTTCTAAAATTTCTTGGTTACTCCAATTCGGAGTAGCCTTTTTTGTTTTTGCAATGGAAATTGGTTTCGAGTCGATACAACGAAAAGCCAAATTCAGCTTGTTTGTATTCGCCCCTTGATTAAAAATCAGCACCATAAAAATGCGGTTTCTAATGGTGGAATTCATAAAATCATTGAGGGCATTGCAAAACTCATTGTCGCTCAAAAGACTTTCAATATCATCAAAAATAAAGATTGGCTGAAATTTTGCAATCTCATTTATTTTAGAAAATATTTCGTTCCAGCTGTGAATTTGTTGCTCATCAAATAATGTTTGGGAAAGGAATAACCTTGCCATAGATTCATTTAAGTTTGCAAAAGAAAAGTAAAAATGCTTTCTCTCTTTTACAAAGTCTAAAGCGAGTTTGGTTTTTCCGCTGCACATTAAACCGGTCAATGCAACAACTGTATTTTGATTGCTCCATTTGTCATCTCTTGTTTGAAAATAATAAAATTCACTCTTCAAACTCTCACCGCCTTGCTGTCATATCTAAATATGATAATTTGTTTTATGTTTCCATTATACTCTTAAATCGCAATAAATCTCAAGGCATTATGAAAGAAAAAGCTTGAAAACCTATTAAAAACAAAGCTGTTTGTAAATAATTTGTGAACATTTAAAAATTAGGGTGTACAGGTGTAACGTAACTTTGCCTATAGAATTAAAGGGGGAAAAAAGTAAGAGTTATTTTAATTAAGAAGAAAGGATAGGAAAATGAAAAAAGAATTTAATGTAGTCACAGGTGAAGAACTGCTAAACAAACCACTTCGAGAAATTGAGTTTGTGGTGGAAAATTTAATTCCCAAAGGACTTCATCTACTTGCAGGTGCTCCAAAGGTGGGAAAATCGTGGCTTGCACTTTGGCTTTCGCTAATGGTTTCCAAAGGAGAAGATGTCTGGGGAAACAAGGTAACACAAGGCACAACTTTATATCTCTGTTTTGAGGATAACGAAATTCGTATTCAAAACAGACTGTTTGAAATTACAGATGATGCTCCAAACAGTGTCTGTTTTTGTACCGAGCAAGCAAAACTTGAAACCGACCTTGAAGAACGCATCAGAAATTTTGTAAGCGGTCACAGCGATACGAACTTAATTATCATTGATACTCTGCAAACAATCCGAAAAGCAAATGTAGATAGCAGTTACTCAAATGATTATTCTGATTTACTGCCTCTTAAAAAACTTGCGTATGAGCTCAACATTGCAATCATTCTAATTCACCATTTAAGAAAACAAAAAGACAGCGATAAGTTCAATGAAATTTCGGGCAGTACAGGACTGCAAGGTGTAGTTGACACAATGTATGTTTTATCTTCTGATGATAAACGAAGTGAGAAATCAACTTTGTATTGTATCGGTCGTGACATTGAGAAACGTGAAATTGAGTTGGAAAGAAGCGAAGAAAATATTTGGATTAAAACTAACGACAGCTTCAACAATCCTGCATTTCACTTTTCAGATTTACTCAAAACCATGGTGAAATTCATAAAAGATAAAAACAGTTTTTGCGGAACACCTACAGAATTGTCGGCACTGCTCAGTTCTTATAGTGACGATAAATTTTCTGAACGCATTATTTCAAAACATATTCGCCTGCATAAAAAAGAGCTTGAAAACCTTGGAATCATGGGAGATTTTCGTAGAAGCAATGGCAAAAGAATTATCGAATTACTGCTGCTTAGTGACGATAGTGACGTTAAAAACCATAGTTCATAGACTGCCAATTTTGTTGACCCTATCGGCACTTGTAAAACAAAAGCATACTCGCAACCGTTGCCCCGTGTCCGCCCTCGTGTGCGATTATAACTGACAGGTAGGGTAGTAATGCCATAGCAATAGAAAAGAGCAAATTTGGCGAGATTTGAGGGCGAACGATTTCTTCACCATTCCATAGTTTTAGGGAGGTTGGCTGATAGAGGAATGTGTCGGCAATGTGCACAACGCATTGGCTTTATTGGGGTGAACCCACCGTTCGATAGCGGTGCAGGATAAAGCAAGGTGCTGTAAACGCACCTTGCGACCACATCGGACGGCAATGCCGACCGAAGAAACCCCTCTGTTAGGGGACTTTTAGACTAATCAAAAATCACTATTGTGCATTATGCCAAGGTGCTGTAAAAATTGAAATTGGCTGTTGAGGGTGATGTAAAAGCAAAAATATCCCATAAACTCGAAATTTACAGGGTGACGTTTACAGTGATGAAGCGTAAAAAGGAGGATTTTTTATGGAGAATAATCTAAACGAAAACAAGGAACGAGTTAATGCATGGCTACCGCCATCCATGATTAAAAATATGGAACGATTGTGTGAGCCAAACAACTTTAAAAACAAGTCAGAATTTATTTATAACGCAGTAGATTTCTACATTGGTTATCTCAACAGTCAAAATTCATCCGCATATCTTTCAAAAATATTGATGTCTGCACTGCAAGCAACTTTGAAAGAAACAGAGATAAGACACGCAAATAATATTTTTAGATTGTCGGTAGAAATGAGTATGATGATGAATATTCTTGCCGCCGGACTTGAAATCAGTGATGACGATTTGCGAAAACTTCGTGGCAGATGTGTAAAGGAAGTCAAGGCAAGCAGAGGGAAAATCTGTATGGAAGATGCGTTGGAATATCAAAATGGGAATGAAAGTATTTGATTTTGGAGGGCAGATAAATGGCTTTAATAAACAAAATATTATTCAACACTGCTTTTTTAAAAAGATTAATGATATATACAGCAAAACAATTTAGATTTTTAATTTCCGATAACAAGGGCGAACATCAATTTGGCGGGGACTATAAAATATCATTTCAAAAGCCTATAGACTATATATTTTTAAATAATACCCAAGAAAAATATGCAACCCAGATTGTGTTTTTAAATTCATTGTTGGAAAAAGAATTGCTTTCACAACAGGAATACAACAAAGCAAAGGATTATCTAAAACAAAAATATAAAGTTGCATAGTAAGAATTAGCACTACATACCCACTTAAAATTAGTGGGTATGTAGAACTTTAAAAAACTGAATTGTTTTAATAGACTTAGTGATTGTTTACAGATATACTGTGCTGTAAACATAAAGAAAAGGAGGATGCAAAATGGGCGAAGTTCAAATAATTTCTGCAACAAAGGGTAAGTTTGATATTACAGGGCGAGAAGTTAAAAAGCTTAAAGTAGCAGCATACTGCCGAGTAAGTACCGATTCGGACGAACAGCTCAACAGCTATAACTCTCAAGTTGATTATTATACCAACCTTATTAAAAACAACAGCGACTGGGAATTCGTCAATGTATATGCCGACTTTGGAATTTCTGGTACACAGGTTAAAAAGCGAGCCGAGTTTCAACGCATGATACAGGACGCTAAAAACGGTATGATTGATATGATCATCACCAAAAGTATTTCAAGATTTGCAAGAAACACCATAGACACTTTAAAATATGTAAGAGAGCTAAGAGCCATTGGTGTTGCAGTAAGCTTTGAAAAAGAAAATATTGTAACAACGTCTGAAAACGGCGAAACTTTGCTGACGATACTTTCTTCACTGGCTCAAGGTGAAAGCGAATCCATTTCACAAAACACGAAAATGGGACTTCAAATGAAAGCTAAAAAAGGAGAACTAATAGGTTTTAATTCCTGCCTTGGCTATGGATATGACAAAGAAACAGGTTCCCTTTATATAGTCGAAGAGGAAGCTGAAACAGTCAGATACATTTTCAAACGATATATAGAGGGTGCAGGATGCCACACCATAGAAAAAGAATTGCAAGCAAAAGGCATACTCACTCCAAAAGGCAAAACAAACTGGTCGGGCAGTACAATATCCAAAATCTTAGGAAATGAAAAATATATCGGAGATATTCTTACAGGTAAAACCTACACCATTGACCCGATTACCAAAAAGAGAATTAAAAATGTAGGACAGCAAGACCGCTTTTATCTTGAAAACCATCACGAGCCAATCGTAACAAGAGAGCAGTTTGAGCAAGCGAAGATACTGCGTCATAAGAGGAGCCGTCAATATAATCAAGGCACACTAAGAAAATATAATACAACCTATCCGTTTAGTAACGTGATGAAATGTAAATACTGTGGTGGTACAGTTATAAGAAGAAAAGGCACTTCGGGTAAAAAAGATAGGTTTATGTGGCTATGCAACACTGCCGCTAAAAAAGGAAAAGCCAGTTGCCCAAACTGTAAACTCATAAATGAAGATGTACTCGAAAATAGTTTCGTACAAGCCTTTAACAAACTTTGCGTAGACAATGAAAAAATAATACAAGAGTTTTTGGATAACCTTTCAAAAAGTATTGAGTACCAAGAATATGAAAATGAAGTTAAAGCCTTGCATGATAAAATAAATAAGGCACAAGGTAAGCGTAATCAGCTAATTGACTTGCTTTTAGAAGAAAAGATTGATAAAATTATATATGAGAAAAAATACAAAAAGTTATCCGATGACATTGATGAATTGGAATCAGAGCTAAAAATCGCCACACAAGATTCTAATATGGGCGCAGATTTTAAAACAAGGTTGGAAAGCTTTAAAAATATCTTCAGCCATAAAGAACCCATGGAAAAGTTTGATGGCGAATCCTTCCGAATGCTCATAAAAGAAGTTATTATCGGTGATGAGGCAGAAGATGGCACACCATTACCATACACCATCAACTTCATCTTCAAAACAGGACTTAAAATAAATGTAACACCGCTTTTTCCTAAAGCAGAACCACCAAAAAGCCCACGGTGGGAACCACGCACGTTGAAACGATAATAATGATGACGCATTGTGGTTTTGAAGCAATTTTGAGGCTTGAAAAATGGTGGAAATATAGATGACATGAGGTTATTTTATTGGAATAACATTTAAGGAGACTGAAAGATGAGTATTGAAACAATATCAACAATAGTAATTAGTATCTTAAGTTCATCTTTAATTTCAGTACTAATTTCAACTTTAATATTGGAGCCGATGAAGGACAGAAAAAATATATTTTTGATGAAAAGAAACGTGTCTACGAATCTATCATTATTTTCGCTCAAATTGTTTTGTATCCAGTAGAAGCAAAATATTCTTTAGGTGTAGCAAGATACGATATACAGACAATTAGTGAAGAAGATAGGGTCGTGAATTCTCTCAATGATTTGAAAATGTCTATTCCAAAATTAAAATTAATAACAAAAAATAGTAAAGTAATAGAAAGTACTTTGAATTTTATTGAAAGCAAAGATGAGAAATCATTTAATATTCTTACTGATACTTTACAGCATGATTTATTTAAATAATTCAATATCAAGAAAAGCAGGCTAAGCCTTAGGTTATTTAAGACCTACAGACTTAGCCTCTTTTTTATGCCCAAAAATAAAAAGAAAGGAACGATGAGAATGTCAAAATTATTTATGTACGGCACAAGGATACAGGAGTTGAGCAGATGATGATGCTTGAGTCAAACTTCGCAAAAAACCTTTTGAGTTAATTTACACTATATAGAAGTTCTGCATACGTAGGTAAGCCCCAATGTTTTTTAGAAATCATTGTTTCAAGCTCATCAATTACTATCCTTAGTTGTGTAATTGCTAAAAATACAAAATCGTGATAATACTTTGCAAGCTCTAAACTATCATTTATTAACTTTGCATTTAATACAGCAGCTTCAAGCTCTTCTAATTCTTTATAAAGACATGTAGTCGATTTGGCTAATTTCTTGGCTATGTTAAGTTCTGGTTGCTCTTCAATACCACAAGACTTTTTGCCAGTTATCAAAGTAATAAGTTCATTTTGATAACTGATTGATGATGGTAATATTTCTTTTTTAACAAGATCAATTAAAGTTAGAGCTTCAATATGAATTGTCTTTACATAATTTTCAAGCAATATTTCATATCTTGAGTGCATTTCTGCTTCAGTAAAAACGTTATGTTTACAAAACATTTCCACATTTTTAGGCAAAATAAATGTAGGCAGTGTTTCAACAGTATTTTTTAAGTTGAGAAGTCCTCTTTCTTCAGCTTCTGTAACCCATTCATCAGAATAATTGTTGCCATTGAAAATAATTCTCTTATGTTGTTTCATTGTGGATTGAATTAAAGCGTCAAGGTCTGATTTAAAATTATTACTTTTTTCAAGTTTATCAGCAAATTGGCTTAAAACCTCAGCAACAATTGAGTTTAATACAATGTTAGGTCCAGCAATAGAAAAGTTAGAACCAAGCATACGAAACTCGAACTTATTGCCTGTAAAAGCAAAAGGCGACGTGCGGTTACGGTCTGTTGTATCTTTTGGAAAATGGGGTAGTACAGTTGCGCCTATTTCCATTTGATGCTTTCTTTTGTTTTTATAGCTGCTGTCTGTTTCAATAGCCTCTAAAATTTCGGTTAACTCATCACCGAGAAACATGGATACAATAGCAGGAGGTGCTTCATTCGCTCCGAGTCTATGGTCATTTCCAGCACTTGCAACAGATACTCTTAATAAATCTTGATAGTCGTCAACCGCTTTAATAACTGCCACTAAAAACAACAGAAATTGTGCATTTTCAAATGGTGTATCGCCTGGTTCAAGTAGGTTAACTCCTGTATCTGTTGAAATAGACCAGTTATTATGTTTGCCGCTACCATTTACACCTGCAAATGGTTTTTCATGTAGCAGACAAACTAAGCCATGGCTATTAGCTATACTTTTCATAAGCTCCATAGTAAGCTGATTGTGATCGGTTGCAATATTGGTTGTTGTAAAAATCGGTGCTAATTCATGTTGAGCAGGTGCTACTTCATTATGTTTGGTTTTTGCCAATATACCAAGTTTCCATAATTCTTCATCAAGTTCTTTCATAAATGCTGAAACCCTTGGTTTTAGATTTCCAAAGTAGTGGTCATCAAGCTCTTGCCCTTTTGGAGGCCTTGCCCCGAATAATGTTCTACCACAGTTTACAAGATCCGGACGTTTTAAGTACACCTCTTTATCAACGAGAAAATACTCTTGTTCAGGGCCAACAGTTGTAATGACACGTTTTGCTGTTGTGTTACCAAACAGCTTTAAAATGCGCATTGCTTGTTTGTCGATAGCTTGCATTGAGCGAAGTAACGGAGTTTTTTTGTCAAGAGCTTCACCACTGTATGAACAAAATGCGGTAGGTATGCATAGCGTTCCATCTTTAATAAAAGCATAAGATGTTGTATCCCATACTGTATAACCTCTCGCTTCAAAGGTAGCACGAAGACCGCCTGAAGGAAAGCTTGAAGCGTCTGGTTCACCTCGAACTAGTTCTTTTCCCGAAAACTCCATAATGATTTTGCCATCATTACTTGGAGAAATAAAGCTGTCGTGTTTTTCAGCAGTGATGCCTGTCATTGGCTGAAACCAATGAGTAAAATGGGTAGCACCATTTTCAGTAGCCCAATCTTTCATGGCGTTTGCAACAACATTTGCAACATCAAGCTCTAAATGTGTACCTTGTTCTATTGTCTTTTTTAATGCTTTATAAGTGTCTTTTGGCAATCTTGCTTTCATAACAGTATCATTAAAAACCTGACTACCAAACATATTCGGAATATCTTTCATTGATAATGCCTCCTTTATAATAATTCAATTTGAGCAGCTTTGCAGCCAGATCTTGTTTCTTCATCCCATATGGAAACTTGTACTTCGCCAATATGTGCTTTTTCGAGTAAAAGCATGCACAATCTTGATTGTCCGATACCGCCACCCATAGTAAGAGGGAGTTTTCCTTCTGATAGCATCTTGTGGAATGAATATGTACGACGATTGTCGCATCCTGCTTTTGTTAGTTGTTCGTTTAAAGATTTTTCATCAACACGAATGCCCATTGACGAAACTTCAAAAGCACACTGCAAGACATCACTCCAAAAAACGATATCTCCATTGAGCGCCCAATCGTCATAGTCCGGAGCTCTTCCATCATGCTTAACCCCCGATTTTAACACATCTCCAATTTGCATAATAAAGGCGGTTTTATGTTCTTTCAGGTATGCGTTCTCTCGTTGTTTTGGAGTAAGTGCTGGGTACATATCTTCAAGCTCCTGTGTGGTAATAAAAGACACATCTTTTGATAGAGTACCTTTTATTTCGGGATAGAGCTTTTGAATGGATTGCTGTGTATTACAAATTGCAGTAACAATACTACTAACGGTTTCTTTTAAAGTTGAAATGTTACGTGTTTGTTTATCAATAACCTTTTCCCAATCCCATTGGTCAACATAAATAGAATGAAGATTATCCATTTCTTCGTCTCGACGAACAGCGTTCATATCCGTGTAAAGGCCTTCACCAACAGGAAAGCCATATTGATATAGTGCCATACGTTTCCACTTGGCAAGAGAATGAACAATTTGTGCATTTGTTTTTGTTTCCATGATGTCAAACTCTACTGCACGTTCTACTCCGTTCAAGTCATCGTTTAGTCCTGTTTGCGGTTCAACGAAAAGAGGTGCAGATACTCTTATTAGGTTAAGGGCGTTTGAAAGATTATCCTCAAATGTCCTCTTTACAGTGCCGATAGCTTTTTGTGTGTCATAAACTGACAAAACTGACTTATAACCGATAGGTTTTTCTAGTTTGCTCATAATTAACTCCCTTTCCAAACAAAAAAAATAAGGCACTGCGGACATATAGCCCACAGCGCCTTTGCTGTTTATGCTAATCATGTTATCATGAAAACAAAAAGTTGTCAAGAGGATTTTTGAAAAAATGCAAGAAAATGTTCTGTGCACTTCAAATTATGAGCATTTTTTAACTTTATTCAGTGTATTTTATAAAAAAATGAATTATAATAAAAATTTTATTTCAAATAGTATTGACTAATATACCAATATAAGTTATACTATAACCAGTGAACAAAGGCGTTCATCAGATAATGTAATAAACAGTTAAAAAAAACCGTGTTTATAATTCGGTTTTTAAGTTGTCTATTCAACATTATGTGATGAGCGCCTTTTTCTTTAAAGTAAAGCTCGATGGATTAATTGACTTTAATACATTGGGGGTGATTAGGAGGTTTATATGTTGAAAGAAGGTCAAGTAAGAATACCTTCAGGATGTGCAATATCAGGTATTTTTAATAAATCAGGTGCTCGAATGAGTGGAGAAGATATTATAAAATCGATTGCTGTTATGCACGACCGCTCAAACGGTTTAGGTGGTGGTTTTGCTGCATACGGTATTTATCCTGAATATAAAGACTACTATGCGCTTCATATATTCTATGATAATACAGCGTCAAAAAAAGAATGTGAGGATTTTTTGGAAAGACATTTTGATATTATCAATCTTTCCAAAATACCAACAAGAAAAATAAAAGAAATAACGGATGAACCACTCATTTGGAGATACTTTGTTTCGCCACTTCCAACAAAACTTTCAGACAGTCAGATTGATGAACGGGAGTACTTAGCAAAATGTGTTTTTCGTGTGAACACTCGCATAGATGGAGCTTATGTTTTTTCAAGTGGAAAAAATATGGGCGTATTTAAGGCAGTAGGTTTTCCGGAAGATGTCGGACGGTTCTATCGTTTAGAGGAATATGAAGGTTATTGCTTTACAGCACATGGACGTTATCCAACAAACACACCCGGTTGGTGGGGCGGTGCACATCCTTTTGCATTGCTTGATTATTCGGTAGTACATAACGGCGAAATTTCGTCTTATGATGCCAATAGACGTGCTATTGAGATGTATGGATATAAGTGCACATTGCAAACAGATACTGAGGTAATCACTTATATTATTGATTATCTGCATCGTAAAAAAGGGCTTACTTGGGATGAAATTGCATCAGTAATTGCCGCCCCGTTTTGGCAATCTATTGAACAAATGACGTCAGAAAAAAAAGAATACTATGAATATCTGCGCAATGTATTCTCAGCACAGCTAATTACCGGACCATTTTCAATTCTTGTAGGATTTGATGGCGGTTTAATGGCGCTTAACGATAGACTAAAGTTGCGTAGTATGGTTGTTGGTGAAAAAGGCGATACAGTTTATATTGCAAGCGAGGAGTCTGCAATTAGAATAATAGAGCCTAATTTAGATAATGTGTGGTCACCACAAGGTGGTGAGCCTGTCATTGTTAGTCTTTCTGGATTGGAGGTAAAATAGAATGGCTATTAACTTTTTATACCCTGAATATGAGGTTGTTCGTAATTATGATCGTTGCATAGCTTGCCGTGTTTGTGAACGTCAATGTGCAAATGAAGTCCACACATATTTAGAGGATAGTGGCAAGCTTGTATGTGATGATGCAAAATGTGTAAACTGCCACCGCTGTGTTTCTCTTTGCCCTACAAGAGCGTTAAAGATTGTAAAGAGCGATAATACTTATAAAGAGAATGCTAACTGGAATGGCAAAACAATTAACGAGCTTTACAGACAAGCAAATAGTGGCGGAGTATTGCTTTCTTCTATGGGTAATCCTGAAAATTATCCGATTTATTTTGATAAAATATTGCTTAACGCATCCCAAGTTACAAATCCATCTATCGATCCACTACGTGAACCAATGGAAACAAAAGTATTTCTAGGAGCAAAGCCACAAAATATAGAACGTGACGAAAATGGTAAAATCAAATCGCTTTTACCTCCACATCTAAAACTATCAATGCCAATTATGTTTAGTGCTATGAGTTATGGCTCAATCAGCTATAACGCTCACGAAAGCTTAGCTCGTGCGGCAGAAGAATTGGGTATTTTTTATAACACAGGAGAAGGCGGACTACATGAAGATTTTTACCAATACGGTAAAAATACAATTGTACAGGTAGCTTCGGGTAGATTTGGAGTGCATAAAGATTATCTTGAGAGTGGTGCGGCAATAGAAATTAAAATAGGGCAAGGCGCAAAACCCGGTATTGGAGGCCATCTTCCGGGAACGAAAATTGTTGGTGATGTGTCTAGAACAAGAATGATACCAGAGGGCTCAGACGCAATTTCTCCTGCTCCTCATCACGATATTTATTCTATTGAGGATTTAAGGCAGCTTGTATATTCACTAAAAGAAGCGACAGATTATAAAAAGCCTGTAATTGTAAAAATCGCAGCAGTTCATAATATAACTGCAATTGCAAGCGGAATTGCAAGAAGTGGTGCAGATATAATAGCAATTGATGGCTTTAGAGGTGGTACAGGTGCGGCACCAACAAGAATAAGAGATAATGTAGGTATTCCGATTGAGCTTGCTCTTGCAAGTGTTGATAAACGGCTACGTGATGAGGGTATTCGTGATAATGTAGGCCTTGTTGTTGGCGGCAGTATCCGTTCAAGCGCTGATATTGTAAAAGCAATTGCACTTGGAGCAGATGCAGTTTACATTGGAACGGCGGCACTTCTTGCTCTTGGTTGTCATTTGTGTAGAAGTTGTCATGGCGGTAAATGCAATTGGGGTATAGCAACACAAGTACCTGAACTTACAAAACGATTAAATCCCGATATTGGCTATAAAAGGCTTGTTAATCTATTAACTGCTTGGGAACATGAGATAAAAGAGATGATGGGCGGTATGGGTATCAACTCAATTGAAAGCTTAAAAGGTAACCGCCTCATGCTTAGAGGCTTAGGACTTAATGAAAAAGAACTAGAAGTTTTAGGAATAAAATATGCAGGTGAATAGACGAATCAAGTACATTTCAATTGTATCAAATAGAGAGGATTATTTCATATATGAAAAAAGTATATGTAAACGAAAAATGGTGTCTTGGATGCCATCTTTGTGAATATTATTGTGCTTTTGCAGGAAGCAATGAAAAAGATATGGCAAGAGCTTTAAAAGACATCAAAATAAACCCAAATATAAATATAGAGGAACATAACGGAATCAGTTTTGCTGTTTCGTGCCGTCATTGTAATGATCCCCTTTGCGTTAAGGGATGTATAACAGGTGCTTTAACGGTAAATGAAGGAGTAATTACTATCAATAAAAATAAGTGTATTAATTGCTATACTTGTATACTGAGTTGTCCATATGGAGCAGTTTCAGCGTCTGATAATGGTGTTGTTCAAAAGTGCGAGTTGTGTATAGAGTCAAGTACAGGAACGCCAAGATGCGTTGAGGGCTGCCCAAATGGAGCAATTGTATTTGAGGAGAGAGGGTGAGAAACGTGAATCAAAATGCAAATAGTAATATGAGCATAAACTCAAATGAAGTAGCTGCTACACCAGATAGTTTGCCGATGAAGTATGTTATCATAGGCAATTCAGCCGCAGGAATTGGAGCTGTAGAGGGAATCAGGCAGATTGATAAGTTGGGCGAAATAACCGTTATTACTAATGAGCCGTATCATACGTATTCACGACCTCTTATATCATATCTTTTGCTTGGCAAGACAGATTTGCAAAGAATGAAATATCGTGATGATGATTTTTATATTAAAAATAATGTAAATTTACGTGCTTCATCTACCGTTATAAAAATCAATGAGATTGAGAATTACGTTACAATAAATGATGGTAGTAAGATTCCTTATGATAAGCTGCTTGTTGCAACAGGCTCGTCAGCATTTGTCCCACCATTTGAGGGGCTGAATCATGTGAAAAATAAGTTTACCTTTATGACACTTGACGATGCTAATGCACTAAACAAGGCTATAGATATGAATTCAAAAGTCTTAATTGTAGGTGCAGGCCTTATCGGCTTAAAATGTGCTGAGGGAATACATCAAAAAGTCAAAAGTATAACTGTTGTTGATTTATCATCTAGAATATTATCAAGCATTTTGGATGATACAGGAGCAAAAATGGTGCAAAATCATATGGAAGCTCAGAATATATCATTTAAAATGTCACAAAAAGTTAAGAGCTTTACAAAAAATGCAGCGACTCTTGAAAATGGTGAGGAAATCCCATTTGACGTTTTAGTATTGGCAGTAGGTGTACGTCCAAATATTGAGCTTTTAAAAGGAGTAACTGAAATAGAAAAAGGCATAATAATCAACACGAAATGTCAAACAAAAAATGAGAATATATATGCTGCCGGAGATTGCACACAAAGCGAGGATGTTTCAAGTGGCGATCATAAAATTATGGCTCTTCTTCCTAATGCGTATATGCAAGGAGAATGTGCAGGAATCAACATGGCGGGTGGAGATGCGGCTTTCAATAAAGCGATACCTATGAATGCAATCGGCTTTTTTGGATTACACATGATTACTGCGGGAAATTATATAGGGGATGCTTATATTCAAGAAGATGGTAAAACCTATAAGAAGTTGTTTTATAGTAACAATAAATTAAACGGTTATATTCTGATTGGTAATGTTGAAAAGGCAGGAATTTATACAAATCTTATCAGAGAAAGAACAGCTCTTGGCACGCTTGATTTTGAACTTATCTGCAAAAAGCCTGGCCTTATGGCGTTTACTAAAGAGTATAGGAATACGAAGTTAGGAGGTATGATAAATGAAAATTGATGCATTTAACTTAGATTATCGTGAACTAAATACTAAAATTAAGCAAGCTGATAGTGATGTTCTGATAGAGAATTGCTATGGCCAACGATTTATAGGATCAGGACTAGAAGGCAAAAATATTATGATAAATGGTACACCGGGAAATGCATTGGGATCATATCTTAACGGTGCAGTTATAACAGTAAACGGTAATGCTCAGGATGCTGTTGGTGATACGATGAATGACGGAAAAATTGTAATCGATGGCAATGTTGGAGATGCATTAGGATATGCAATGCGAGGCGGAAAGATATATGTTCGTGGCAATGCAGGATACAGAACCGGTATTCATATGAAAGAATATAAAGAAAAAAGGCCGATTATCGTTGTTGGAGGTAAGGTGGGCAGCTTTTTAGGTGAATATCTTGCTGGAGGGCTTATTGTTGTGTTAGGACTTGACAGTGTTGAGATACCTGTTGGAAACTTTACGGGAACGGGTATGCATGGCGGTACTATTTTTATTAGAAGCAAAGAGGCACTTCCAAATCTTCCGGCACAAGTTATAGCTGAAATCGCCACTAAAGATGATATGAAAGAAATTGAGCCAATTTTATGTGAATATGCGGAATGTTTTAATATCAACATAAATGAAATGATGAACGAACAATTTTATAAATTAAAAGCAAATGCTAAAAATCCATACAAACAACTTTACACAGCCAATTAAGGAGTGGGTAAAATGATAACAACAGCTAATGAGGTTATAGAATTTGTAAAAGAAAATGATGTAAAGTTTATAAGGCTTGCTTTTTGCGATCCATTCGGAACGCAAAAGAACATATCTATTATGCCTGGCGAACTTTCATCAGCATTTGAAAATGGTGTTTCCTTTGATGCTTCGGCTATCAAAGGATTTCATGATGTTACGAAGTCAGATCTGCTACTTTTCCCTGATCCATCAACGTTAACGGTGTTACCATGGCGTCCGGGACCGGGTAGGGTTGTGCGTTTTTACTGTGATATAAAAAATCCAGACAAAACCGTATTTACTCATGATAGTAGAAATATCCTCAAACGAGTGGTAAAACGTTGTGCTGAAATGGGCTATGTTTGTAAAATTGGTGCGGAATGTGAATTTTATTTGTTTAAAATGGATGAGAATGGTGAACCAACTGATAAAACTCTCGATTATGGCGGCTATCTTGATATTGCACCGCTTGACAAAGGAGAGAATATTCGACGTGAAATATGCTTGTGTCTGCAAGAAATGGGGCTTAAACTGGAAACCTCGCATCACGAGCAGGGTCCTGGGCAAAATGAAATTGACTTTAAGTTTAGTGATGCTTTAAACTCAGCAGATAATATATTAACATTTAAGTCTGCTGTAAAAGCAATAGCTGCAAGAAACGGTTTATATGCTTCGTTTATGCCAAAGCCAATTGCGGGCCAAAGTGGAAATGGATTGCATACAAATATTTCGCTTTCTAAAAATGGTTTCAATATTTTTAATAAAAAGAACGGTGATCATTCAAAAATAGTCGAAAGCTTCATTGCAGGTGTATTGCAAAAAACTCCTGAGATTACTTTGTTTCTCAATCCAATAACCAACTCATATGAGCGTTTCGGTAAATATGAAGCACCAAAATATGTTTCTTGGTCACATCAAAACCGCTCTCAACTTGTCAGAATACCGGCAGCAAATGGCGAAAAGGTACGAATGGAATTACGTTCTCCGGACCCAACTGTTAATCCATATTTGGCTTTTGCACTTATAATCAGCGCAGGACTTGATGGAATTGAAAAAGCTCTATCGTTACCACCGGCTGTTGATGCAGATTTATTTAATGCGGATGAAAGTGTCACCAAAAAACTTTCAGTACTTCCGGATAGTCTAGCTCAAGCAATTGCTTTAAGTGAGCATTCTGAATTTGTAAAAAGCATTATTGGCGAAGAAATGCTTATGAAGTATATTGCATTTAAAAAAGAGGAAGTTCAATCATTTCAAAATGCAGAGAATAAAGAAAACTTCTATAAGGAGAGGTATTTTAAGTTTATTTAAACAAATATATTGAATTTGAAAGGTGGCGATTTTACGGAAAATGTTTTGATTGTATCAAATACGGAAAAGAGTATTGCTTTTTTCACACAAGTATTACAATCATTTTCGGTAAGCAGAATTGTCACCGTATTTTCTTGTTCAGAAGCAAGAACCTTATTGCTCGAACAAGATTTTGACTTGGTTGTAATTAATGCGCCGCTTCGTGATGAATCTGGAGAAAGTTTATCAAGGCATATAGCAACAAAAGGCATTAGCCAAGTAATTCTTGTTGTAAAAAGCGAATTTTATGATGAAATATCTGATGTGGTTGAAGACTATGGAGTAATAACCATAGAAAAGCCTATTAACAAAAATCATTTTTGGTTGGCATTAAAGCTTGCGAAAGCTGCTCAGAACAAGCTAAAATCCATGCAAGTGGAAAACACTAAGTTGTTACAAAAAATCGAAGATATACGTATTGTTGATCGAGCAAAGTGTATTCTTATATCTTATTTGAATATGAGTGAAAGTGAAGCGCATAAGTATATTGAACGACAGGCTATGGATACCAGGACAACTAAGAGAGCGGTAGCGGAAGGAGTATTGAAAACCTATGAGAGTTAGTGATAAATTACACGAAGAATGTGCTGTTTTCGGCGTAAGCGTAAAAACGGATGAAGCTGCAGGGATTACTTACAATGGATTGTTATCGTTGCAACATCGTGGGCAGGAAGGTGCAGGAATAGCTGTAATTTCTGAAAACCAAATTACTTGTCACAAAGATGTTGGGCTGGTAAGTGAAATCTTTTCCGGTGGTGAACTCGAGAAACTTCCAAAGTGTAGTGCTGCTGTGGGACACACACGGTATTCAACTACTGGCAGCAACACAAAAGAAAACGTTGGACCATTTATTACAGAATATTTAACCGGACGAATAGCAACAGCACATAATGGTAATATTACGAATGCGAAAGACATTAAAAACAAATTAAAAAAACATGGTTTACGCTTTAACGCAACGAGCGACAGCGAAGTCGCTTCCTCTCTTATAGCTTATTATATGATGAAAGAGGATGATGCAATTAAAGGCGTTATAAGAGCAGCATCCGATTTAAGAGGTGCTTTCTCGCTCATCATTTTATGTAGTACAGGCAAGCTGATTGCTGTGCGTGACCCATATGGATACCGCCCTTTATGTATAGGAAAAAATGATATAGGAATTGCGGTTGCGTCAGAGTCTTGTGCACTTGAAGCTAATGGATTTGATTTTGTAAGAGATGTTTTGCCTGGTGAGATTATAGTCATTGAGAATAGTAAGATTATCTTTGAAAACGTAGAATTGCAAAAAAATGATGAATGTGGCGGCTTATGCATTTTTGAATACGTTTATTTTGCTCGACCTGATAGCATCATTGATAATCTTAGTGTTTATGAAGCACGTTTTAATATGGGCACTATACTTGCAAAGGAATATCCCGTTGAAGCTGATGTTGTTTGTGGAGTACCGGATAGTGGACTTGAAGCAGCGATAGGTTACAGTATGCAAAGTGGGATTCCTCTTGTTTCGGGATTTGTAAAGAATAGGTATATTGGAAGAAGTTTTATCTACCCAACACAAACGCAAAGGGAAAATGCTGTGCGACTAAAATTAAATCCTCTCTCAGCAAATGTTCGTGGTAAAAGAATTGTGCTTGTGGACGATTCGATAGTTCGAGGTACAACAAGCGAAAAAATAGTAAGAAGTCTTAAAAATGCAGGAGCAAAGGAAGTACACTTACGGATATCATCACCTCCATTTCGCTATACTTGCCATTACGGTACGGATATTGACAATGAAGAAAATTTGATTGCAAATCAAATGAATATAAATGAAATATGCAAAGAGATTGGTGCTGATAGCTTGGGCTATATCAGTATAGATGGACTTAGAAGAGCATGTGAGAAGTGTAAGGTTTCTTTTTGCACAAGCTGTTTTGCAACGAGTGGTGCTAAAAAGATACTGAGAAAAAGCGAGCTTGAATAAATAATTATGTGTAATGACATATTTCATTTTAGAATCCAATAAGCTGAATCAAAACATAGATTTTTTAAGGGGCGAATGTATGGAATTAAAATTTACGAAAATGCAAGGATGCGGTAATGACTATATTTATATTAACTGTATCGAGAATGCTGCGACAAACAATATGAAAATAAACTCACCTGAATCTTTGTCGGTACTTTTATCCGATCGACATTTTGGTGTGGGTGGTGATGGTATTGTATTAATTTTATCTTCTGATATCGCCGATGCTAAAATGAGGATGTTTAATATTGACGGAAGCGAAGGTAAAATGTGTGGAAATGCAATTCGTTGTGTTGCTAAGTATTTATATGATAATAATATAGTAAATAAAGAAACATTAACGGTTGAAACACTCGCTGGTGTTAAAAAATTGTTTTTAACTATACAAAATGGAGCTGTTTCATCTGTTAAAGTTAATATGGGGAATGCAGAACTTTCTCCCGATAAAATTCCTGTTAAGATGCAAGGGGATAGCATAGTAAATAGGCAAGTTAATATCAATAATATTGATTATGCTATCACTTGCGTATCTATGGGAAATCCTCATGCAGTTGTATTTTGCGATGATGTTGATTATATAAATCTTGCTGAAATAGGGCCATTATTTGAAAATAATTCGTTGTTTCCGGAAAGAATAAATACCGAATTCGTCGAAATTGTTGATGAAAATAATTTCAAAATGCGTGTATGGGAAAGGGGAAGTGGTGAAACTCTTGCTTGCGGTACAGGTGCTTGTGCTTCAGCAGTAGCAGCTGTTTTAAATGGTTATTGTGATAAAAACACAGATATTAAAGTCCAACTCCTTGGTGGCGATCTTGTTATACGTTATACTGACGATGCAGTGTATATGACCGGAGGATGTAAAAAAGTTTTTGATGGAGTGATAGAAATATGACATCATATTGTTTTGATAGTTACTTGCATTTCGAATGCTTTATCAAAGATTTCATCAATATGAAGGAGTTACAACATGCGTGATTATGAAAAAGAAATTAAACAACGTGTAGCATTTATTCGTGAAGTATTAAAGTCAGCAAATGTGGATGGCATTGTCTACGGAAACAGTGGCGGTAAGGATAGTGCGCTTGTTGGTATTCTTTGTAAAATAGCTTGCGAAAACACAGTCGGAATTATTATGCCTTGTGGTTCTAAGCGCAACTATAACGAGGATAAAAATGATGCGGAATCCGTTGCTAATCAATTTCATATTGAAACTCGTCTTGCAGATTTAACAGAAGCAAAAAATACTTTTATTCATATGTCTAATGAACTTACAAAACTAACAGAAGCAGCAATTTCCAATATAGCACCTCGTCTTAGAATGATAACGCTTTATATGGTTGCCGCAAGTGAAAATAGGCTTGTCGCTGGTACAGGAAATAGAAGCGAGGGCTATATGGGATATTTCACAAAATGGGGTGATGGTGCTTTCGATTTTAATCCAATTGCTGATTTAACTGTAACTGAAATATACGATTTTCTGCGATATCTTAATGCTCCTGTTCATATCATAGATAAAGCACCTTCAGCAGGATTATTTGATGGACAAACTGATGAAAGCGAGATGGGTGTAACATATAAAAGCATTGATAGCTTTTTGCTTGACGGTTTTGCCAAAGAAAATGATCAGTTAATTATTGAAAAATATCATGAGGCAAGCGAGCATAAGCGTAAAATGCCGATAACGTATGGAGGTTAATAATGAATATAAATTCAAACTATTTAAACTTAAAAGACAGTTATCTTTTTTCTTCTATTGCAAAAAAGGTGGCAGAGTATAAAAACGAAAATCCTGAAAAAGAATTAATACGTTTGGGCATAGGTGATGTTACCTTCCCACTTGTTCCAACTGTAATATCCGCTATGCAAAATGCTGTTTCGCAGATGGGCAATAGCGAAACGTTTCATGGATATGGTGAGGAACAGGGCTACGCATTTTTGCGACAAGCAATATGCGGATATTACGCTAAAAAAAGCGTATCACTACGTGATACTGAAATTTTCATCAGTGACGGAGCTAAAAGTGACCTTGGTAATATTCTTGATATTTTCGATGTGAATAATACCGTACTCATTCCTAATCCGGTATATCCTGTTTACGTAGATACAAACGTAATGGCAGGTCGCAAAATTATATACATGGACGGCAATCCTGAAAACTCATTTTTACCGTTACCTGATTATTCTGTTAAAGCTGATATTATTTATTTGTGCTCACCAAACAATCCTACTGGTGCAGTTTACACTAAAGAACAGTTAGGATTATGGATTGAATACGCGATTAAAAATGAGGCTGTTATCTTATTTGATAGTGCCTATGAGGTTTTTATTACAGATAAAAATCTACCTACGAGCATTTATCAAATTGAAGGTGCGAAAAAATGTGCGATTGAGTTTTGTTCTCTTTCTAAAACAGCCGGATTTACAGGAACACGATGCGGATATACTGTTGTACCAAGCGAATTAATGCAAAATAATCTATCACTTAATAAGCTGTGGCTAAGACGCCAAACCACAAAATTTAATGGCGTTCCTTATATTATCCAACGTGGTGCAGAAGCGGTATTTACTGATGAGGGATATAAACAAATCAAAGAAAATATTGATTATTATTTGGAAAATGCCAAAATTATTGCATATACACTGACTTCACTTGGCATATGGTTCACAGGTGGTCAAAATTCTCCATACATTTGGCTTAAATGTCCTAATGGTTTATCCTCTTGGGATTATTTTGATGAGCTATTAACCAAATATAATATAGTGGGTACACCGGGAGCAGGTTTTGGCTCAAATGGAGAAGGATTTTTCAGATTAACTGCTTTTGGAAATAGAGATAACGTTAATAAAGCAATGAAAAGATTATTACAACAACAATAGTCTTCTTTGCAACTGCTTGTTTAAAACTGATACAAAAAATTCAACTATACCAATCATTGTTGGAGTAATTAGAAAGTATAAAAGAAGGTCAATGGAATAAAATACTTCTTTACAAATTTTAATTAATCTTTGTATCCTTTAAGCAAGTAATTGAATACGAAAAACTAGATAAATCTAGTGACGCAAAGCTATAGGGGTTAAGGTGAAAACTATACCATGCAAACCGAGCAGATGCAAAGTTTATAAAATAAATAAGTGTACTAATTTAATAGTAAAAGCACTAAGTGGGTCTCAAATTTGAGACCCACTTAGTTAATATATGTACTACAAATAAGAAATCAAAATGGTTGGTAAGGTTAAAAATATTAAAATAAATTTTAATCTATTTTAATATTACGATAGAGTAGGGAGGAAGTGAAAGAGTTGCGTTTTTGAATTCAACAATGTCTTTTGTCGAAGTAGAAAGATATCCATATATTTTTTTCTCTTTCATTTCGGATTGAGCTAATTTTAGCGATTTATGTTGTTCGCTTGTGTTATAAATAATAACTATCTCATTGTTTTTATATGTTTTTTTAATAGCACAAATATCGTCGTCATCTACTATATTCAAATAGGTTGGAACACCTCTAGCTATTTCAGGATTTTCGTTTCTTATTCTGACAGCTCGTTTAACATAATTTAAAATAGAATTCTTATCTTTAAGTTGAATATCTACAGCAGGAAAACTTTTATCTTGAGTTTCCATATTAGGAGGGCCAGTTGTAATTCCCTTTGAATTTGTATCAGACCATCTCATTGGCGCACGTTTATTTTCGTCTTTACCGCTTCCAACCATACCTATTTCTTCACCGTAATATACAAAAGGTGTGCCGTTCATTAATAAATTGATGCCAAGAGCCATTTTATCTTTTTTGTCATCACCTGCAAAAAAGCCAATTGACCTTGCCGTATCATGATTTGATAGAAATGGTGCATCAATTGCATTTTCATTAATTGATTGAATTTTATTGTATGTGTCGATAACTGATTTTGCATATTCTTTTGCTGTATTCGCCTCGCCTTTTAAGTTTATCGTAGATGCAATTTTACCTTTGGCTTGTGAATAGGAAAAGTTGAATAAACTGTCAATCCCGCTTTTATAATAATTACTCATAACTAAAAAGTCTTCCCATACCTCTGCCACAATATAAGTGTTCGGATTATATCCTTTACAGTAATCAGTTATCCATTTTAAAACTTCAATATTCTTTGTGCTGTTCCCAGAAAAAAATTCTTTTGCTGCATCAATACGGAAACCTTCAACACCCATATCAAGCCAAAACTTCATAATGTTCTCGAATTCTTTTCTAAGCTCATTATTTGCTAAATTCAAATCAGGCATCTGATCCCAAAAAACTGCTTCATAATATCCTTTTCCCGTACCGGTTGGATAGTATTTTCCACTTGAATTTTTTGTTTCAGAAAAATTATAATAATTAGTGTATTTATTTTGTTTTCCTTCGGCAAGACTATTAACTGCAGATTGAAACCATTCGTTTTTAGTTGAGGTATGGTTGATTACAAGGTCAATAATAACTTTTATACTACGTTTGTTGCATTCTTTTATTAGTTCTTTAAAATCATTTAAACTTCCATATTGTGAATCTATATTGTAATAATCAATAACATCATATTTATGATATGTAGTGGATGGCATAATCGGCATAAGCCAAATTCCATTAAAGCCTAAGTCTTTAATATAGTCAAGCTTTGAGGTAAGCCCTTTTATGTCGCCTATACCATCACCGTTGGAGTCATAAAATGAATAAACAAAAACCTCATAATATGTTCGATAATTATCTTCAATAATATTAAGTTTTTGCTCATATTTATATGATTGTGAACAACCAGTTAAGGCAATACATAACGCAATTAACAAAGAGATAACTTTATATAAACTTTTCATAGCACCCTCACTTTAAATATATAAAATGGCGGCATTTATAAAAATACCGCCTAAATTATTAACCTTTTACAGAACCGCCTGTTATACCTTCTACATAGTTTTTCTGCATTATCATAAATAAAATTGTAATTGGAATAGCAATTAAAACAGCACCTGCACAAAATTGAGTAAAATATTGATATATATTTTCTCTTTCAAGCATTCGATAAAGTCCAACTGCAATTGTGTAGTTATTATAATTATCTTTCATAATAACACTTGCAAAAATAAAGTCTACCCATGGTGCCATAAATGATGTTAAAACGGTGTACGTAATAATTGGCTTTGACATAGGAAGTATGATTTTCCAAAAAATTGTATTTTTTGTTGCACCATCAATAGTAGCGGCTTCATCTAATGCCCGAGGAATCGTATCAAAAAATCCTTTTGCAATGAAATAACCAAGTCCAGAACCTGCTGAATAAACGATTACTAATGCAGCTAGGGATTGATCAAGTCCAATTGATTTTAAAATATGATAAACTGCAATCATTGACATAAAGCCGGGAAACATACCAAGAATTAAAGTTATGTTCATGATAGGGCGTCTTGTTCTAAATCTTAATCTTGATAAAGCATAACTGACAGCCAATACAAAAATGGTAGAAATGATACAACTAAATATGGCTACGATAAATGTATTCATATACCATCTAGGATAATTAAATAGTGAAGTATCTGTAAACAATTTTATATAATTATCAAAAGTATAACCTTTTGGCATTAAATAAGTTGTAAAAGCACCCGGTTCTTCTCTAAAGGAAATTAACAGTAACCAAGCTATTGGCAAAAGCCAAATGATTGCCATTATTGATAAAATTAAATAAATAAATATATTAGATATTACGCTTCTTATTTTTGCGCTTGTTATCATTGGAACTGTTCCTCCTTTTTAGTTGATGATGAAAGGTTATAGGTAATTAATGAAATGATAGCGCTGATTACAAATACCAAAATACCAATTGTAGAAGCTAGGCTGTAGTTTTGATCATTTACAGTAAGCTTATATAACCATGTTACAAGCAAATCTGTTTTACCAGCTTGGAAGTAATCCAAAGTTTTTGGATCTCCTCCAGTTAAGAAATAAATAACGTTAAAGTTATTTATATTAGCAATAAATTGAGTGATAAGATAAGGGGTGGTAACAAAAATCATATATGGAAAAGTGATTTTTGAAAATATTTTAAAAGGACCTGCTCCGTCAATTCTTGCACTTTCATAAATGTCTTCTGGAATATTCATTAAAATACCTGTGGTAATTAGCATGGTATAAGGAATACCAATCCAAAGATTAACCACAATAACAGTAATTCTTGCTAGATTTCCATCAGTTAGAAAATGAATCGGTTCTTTAATCCATTTTAGTTCTTCAATAAGAATTACATTTAAAGGTCCCAAGTCATTTAGTATTTTTGACATTAAAAGTAGAGTAACAAATGATGGTACTGCAATTGTAGTAACGAAAATCGTTCTCCACATTTTTTTAAGTTTGATACCTTTTTTATTTATCATAAGTGCTAGTATCATACCGAAAATATAGTTTGAAAAGGTTGCAAAGAATGCCCAAACCAACGTCCAGCTGAGTAGGCTAGAGAATGTATGAGATTTTTGTGGGTTTTGCCAGAATATATCTTTAAAGTTATTAAACCCAACCCAAGTAAATAAGTTTCCTGGTGGTTGGTGCGCTCTATCAAAATTAGTGAACGCAATTAATATCATAAAAATGAGTGGCAGAATTGTAAAGACAATTGCACCAAGCGCTGGCAATGAAAGCAACGTTATATGAAATTTCTCATTAAATAGAGATTTAAAGTCATCTTTAAAAGTAGGCAGCTTTTTTCCTTCTTTAAGTAAAAGCTGTGAATAATATGCCGAGCGAATATTTGAAAAATAAGTAAATAAAAATCCTATAGATATAAAAATCGTCATAATGCTGAATAATAGAATCAGCATGGAGTTGTCACCGGGAGTATTGATATAAATTTGTTGTGATTCATCCCAAACTTTATTTAAAACGTTTGTTCCAAGAGAGTTAAAATTTTTTAAGTAATTCCATCCAAAGCATATAAAGTATAAGATATAAGCAATCTCTAATAAAAGGTATAATAGTCCCTTAATAAATTGCTTGCGCGTTATACAGCCAAACCCCATTACTATGAAGCTTAGCTTTGTTTTATAATCACCATGCACAAATGCGTTTCCAATGTCAGAAAAACTTTCCTTTATGCTTGTTGAAAATTTACGTTTAACGTGTTTTTCAGCCATATAAGCACCATCGCTTTCCGTTTATGATAAATGGTATATGCTTTGTGTTTTGCAGCAGCTTTTCTACTGCAAAACACATAAAGCACTAATTTGATTTCATTAAGACACTATTATTGTTAACAGAGTTATCGGTATTAAATATTATTATGATTGAATTTGTGCAACCATTGCATCAAGCATTTCTTTAATTGATTTTGAGTAATCTTTTGATTCCATAGCAGTACCGAATGCTTCAGCTGGTGCCCAGAATTTATCTGAAACGCTGTTTTGAGGAGTTGCAAATTTGCTTTGAAGTGCTAATGCTGCAAGAGGAATATTTGCTTTTACTTCTGCGCTATCAGCAATCTTTTTGTTTGAAGGACCAATTGCTCTTGCTTTAAATCTTTTTGCTTGGTTTGCTTCATTTGTGATAAATTCTGCAAAATCCATTGCATCAACAGGAGCTTTTGTAAGTGCGTTTACGCCAACAAGTTTGTAACCTGCAAAGCTGCCTAGTTGAACTTGATTACCGTTCATTGTAAATGTAGGTAGTTTAGTTGCTGCAAAGTTAGCGCCAAGTTTTTCTTTAATAGCAGCTGCGTTCCATGTTCCTGTAACTGCTGCTGCAATTGTATCGCCCATACCACCTGTTATAACAGGATCATCACCTGTTAAGAATGATTTGTTTGCTGTTAGTGCTTTAATTGCTTCGCCTGCTGCTACACCTTTATCATTGTTAAAGTCAAGTACTTGTTTTCCATTTTCAAGTGACATTGTGCAACCTGCACCAAGGAAGAATGATGCGATATACCAACCGTTTGACATATCAAATAAGAATTTCTTGCCGGCTTTGTCAGCTGCAGCTAAAATTCCGTCAACTGATTTTACAGCATCTTCTGAGATAATGCTCTTATCATAGTATAAGAAATAGCCATTGTCAGCTGTCATTGGATAAGCGTAAAGTTTGCCTTTTACTGAAGCTGCATCAATAGAGCCTTCGCTGTTTGCAGAAACTACAGCTTCTTTGTTTCTTGTAATTTCATATAGTCCGCCTGAGCTAACAAGAGCATTTGTTTGACCGTTTTCAAACATAAATACGTCTGCAGCAGCTTGTGGGTCTTCTGAATACTTGGTTTGAGCGTCACCTTCAGCAACTACACCAAATGAGATGTTATAAGTTTTGTTAGGATGAGCTTTTTTGAATTCTTCTGCCATTTCGGTAAGTAGTTTTTGTTCTTCTTGAGGTCCCCATACTTTTAATGTAACTGTTTCGTTTTTAGCAGGGTCTTTTTTAGTAGTCGTAGAATTTGCTTTACAGCTAAACATTGTTGCTGCAACCATTGTGACACATAGAATAGTTGATAATAACTTTTTCATAATTTCCTCCTAAACTTAATTAAAAAATTTATATATATTTCATGTCTATCATGAAATTATATTTGAACAGGTTGGATATGCCAAATGTTTTGAGCATAGTCATTGATTGTTCTGTCTGAGCTGAATTTGCCTGCATTACACATGTTGATAAAACATTTTTTATAAAATTCTTCTTTTATTTTATAATCATTGTTCAGTCTTAATCTTGCTTCAATATAACTTTTAAAATCGCCTAGTAGATAATAGTTATCAGGTCTATGATAGCTAGCACCTTCAAGAAGGGAAGTATACAGCTCTTTAAATACTCCAGTATTATTATCATCAAGAGTTCCGTCAACAAGAGCATTTAGAACACGTTTTATCTTTTTGTCATTTTCATAAATCTCTTTTGGATTATAAGTCTTCATTATTTCTTGAAGTTCTTCTACTTTAGCACCGAAAATGTAGTTGTTTTCTTCTCCAGCTTCTTCGACAATTTCAACGTTAGCGCCGTCGAATGTTCCTAGTGTAACAGTACCGTTTAGCATAAATTTCATATTACCTGTACCTGAAGCTTCGGTTCCGGCTGTTGAAATTTGTTCTGAAACATCAGATCCTGCAACCAGCTTTTCAGCATATGAAACGTTGTAATTTTTAACGAATACAACATTTAATATATCTTTTGTATTATTGTCTGAATTAACAAGCTTAGCAATTTCGTTGATGAGTTTTATAATCCCTTTTGCACGTCTGTAACCGGGTGCTGATTTTGCTCCGAAAATAAATGTGGTAGGGAAGAAGTCTTTAATAGTTCCATCTTTAATTTCAAAATATAAGTATAAGATAGATAGAGCATTTAAAAATTGACGTTTATATTCGTGAAGACGTTTTATTTGTGTATCAAAAATCGTATTAGGATTTATTGTTATACCATCATGTTTTAAAATATAATCTGCAAGTTGCTCTTTTTTCAGTTGTTTAATTTTAATAAATTGAGCTAAAACTTCTGTATCATCTTGATATTTCTCGAGCTGTTTTAAATCATCAAGATTGGTTAAAAATTCATCATTTCCAATTAATGAAATCATCATATTTGTGAGCTCTTGATTACAAAGCGCAAGCCAACGACGTTGTGTTATGCCGTTTGTTTTATTTTGAAAACGTTCAGGATATAATTCATACCATTCAGGAAGAGCATCATATTTGATAATGTCTGTGTGAATTTTTGCAACGCCGTTTGTAAATTTACTGATATAAATTGCTAGCCTTGCCATATGGACGGTGTGATCTGCAATCAGTTCAAGTTTTGTGATTTTTTCGCTTGGATAGTTTTTTTCTTTCAGTTCATTTAAAAAAGTGTTGTTAATTTCTTGAATAATCTCAAAAATTCTTGGAACTACTTTAATTATTAAATCAGCACTCCATTTTTCAAGAGCCTCGGCCATAATGGTGTGGTTGGTGTAGTTAAATACTTCTTTTGCAACTGCAAGAGCGCTTTCGAAACTCATACCTTCTATATCTGTTAGCTGTCTTATTAGCTCCGGTATAGAAATAACTGGGTGAGTATCATTAAGCTGAATTGTGATGAAATCACTTAATTTACTTAAATCACAACCGTGATATTCTTTGTATTTTTTAATAATGTCAGTAATAGATGCAGAGCAGAAGAAATATTGTTGTTTCAAACGCAATACTTTTCCTTCATTTGTATCATCATTTGGATAAAGCACCCTCGAAATATTTTCTGCATTGTTTTTTTCTTTGACAGATTCATCGTATTTTTGTTCATTAAATAGAGTAAAGTTAAATTCTTCAATAGGTTCAGCCTGCCATAGTCTAAGGTTTCCGATATGGTTGGTTTTATAGCCTATTATCGGCATATCATAAGGAACAGCATAAACTTCTTGGTCAGCAAACTTTATTTTTACTTTGTCTTGTTCACAACGCTTTGACCATGGATCACCATATTTTGTCCAGTGATCAGCATCTTCAACTTGAAAACCATTTTGTATATCTTGTTTGAATAGTCCAAACTTGTAACGTATACCGTAACCATCAAGCGGAAGATTTAGTGTTGCAGCAGAATCTAAAAAGCATGCCGCAAGCCTTCCAAGACCACCATTTCCCAAAGCAGCATCCTCAATCTCTTCCAAAAGGTTAATGTCAGCGCCACATTCTTTTAATGCATTGGAAACTTCATCTAAAATTCCAAGACAGAGTAGATTGTTGTAGATTGCACGACCTACTAAAAATTCTGCTGAAAAATAGCAGGCTTTTCTTTGCTCATTGTGTAATTTGATGCTACTTTTATAGTTATCTGATATGATAAGCACTGCATTATGTGATATTCCATTATGCAATTGCCAAGGATTAGCTTGATTAGGCGCAATGTTGTATTCCTCTTTTAAAAAGTTAATAATATTATCAATAAAAATCTGCTTGTTAAATTTCAAACTGAATTACCTCCAATATAGTTTTGTTAATGTATAGAGCTTTTGGGTTAGTTCTTGCGTTAATTGATCCTTTTTCATTCTCCAACGCCAGTTTCCTTGTGCGGTTGATGGTATATTCATTCTGGCTTCTGTAGGAAGTTTTAATAAGTCCTGCATAGTTGTAATAGCCATGTCGCACACACTTGCCCATGCGAGCCTTATAAGTCCATAAATGCAATCATCTTTATTGTCTACATTTAAGTAATCCATAACATATTTCAAATCTGCTTCGTTTAAAGAATCAAGCCAGCCTTTAATGGTGTCATTATCGTGTGTACCTGTATAGCAAACAGTATTTCTCTTAAAGTTATGAGGTAAAAATGTACTGTCTTCTCCGGAGTTAAATCCAAATTGTAAAACTTTCATACCCGGATAGCCTGTTGCATTTAATAGAGTTTTAACCGGTTCAGTAAAATGGCCTAAGTCTTCTGCAATAATATCAGGATTAGAGAGCTTAGCTTTTATTGTGTTGAAAAGCTCAATATCAGGGCCCTTGCGCCAAGTACCATGCTCAGCTGTTTCGCTTTCGGCTTTAATTGCATAATAGCTTTCAAAACCTCTGAAATGATCTATTCGTACAATATCGTAAATTTTTGTAGCAGTACCAATTCGATTAACCCACCAATCATAACCTCTTTGCTTCATAACCTCCCAGTTATAAAGTGGATTACCCCAAAGTTGACCGGTTTTTGCAAAATCATCTGGAGGACATCCTGCAACTTCAATTGGTTTTAAGTCTTCGTCAAGCATAAAAAGTTCTGGATTTGCCCATACATCAGCACTATCAAGTGCTACATAAATCGGAATATCACCAATAATTTTAATACCATTTTTGTTAGCATATTGTTTTAATTTGTAAAACTGTTTATAAAACTTGTATTGTACAAATTTCCAAAATTCGATCTCGTTTTTCAGTTGTATTTCTTTTTGATGTAAAGCTTCTTTATCTCTTTTGCGTAAAGCTTCATCCCATTCTTGCCATGATAGATTATTGTTATCAAACTTTAATGCCATATATAAAGAATAATCATAAAGCCAAAAGTAGTTATCTTGTTTAAAAGCTTCATATTGGAAATCAGCATTTTTAATGAAACGTTCAAATGCTTTTTTTAATACATTAAAACGCAGTTCGAAGATTTTTCCGTAATCGACTTTTTCTTCATCATCACCCCAATTTAGGTTATGATATTCTGAATGTTCTAGTAATTTCTCTTCATGTAAAATATCCAAATCAATGAAATAAGGATTACCCGCATAAAGTGAAAATGAGGAGTAAGGAGAATCACCGTAACTTGTTGGATTGATAGGGAGTAGCTGCCATATTTTTTGACCTGATTGTTTTAAAAAATCAACAAAATCATACGCAGTTTTTCCCATTGTCCCAATGCCATAATTAGAAGGCAGACTGGAAATGTGCATTAAAATGCCGCTAGAACGCATATATTTTTTTCCTTTCGTGATTTATATTTTTTTAACAGAGTTGCCTTCCAACAAAGATGCATTTAAAAGAATATGTGAAGAAGATTCTGTATTATTAATCATATTAATGATTTTTTTAACACTTAGTTTTGCAAGCTCTTTTTCAGGCTGCTTAATGGTTGTAAGTTTAGGAATATAGTATTTACCTAATTCAATGCCATCAAATCCAATAACAGAGATATCATCCGGCACACTTTTTCCCATATCATGAATAGCTGAAATTGTACCTAGCGCCATAATATCTGACATTGCAAAGATAGCTGTAATATCGCTATGTTTAGAAAGTAGTGTTTTTGTTGCCTCATATGCACAATTGATTGAAAAATCACTTTCTTCATAATAGTCTGTTGAAAAGGTAAGCTGATTCTTTGCAAAGCTATTTTCGCATCCCATCAATCTGAGTTTTGAAGTGTATGATTTGTTTATATTACCACCAATAATTCCAATATGTTTATGAGAATTTTGAAGCAAAAAATCAACTGCGGCTTCAGCGCCCTTTATATCGTCAACACTTACACTGGAAAGATTACTTGCTATGATTTGGTTTCCGTTTGTTGTGCAAAGAACACATGGAACTGTAATGTGTTTAAAGCTCTTTTTTAAGAATTCAATATTACCGCCTAAGAAAATGATACCCATTGGTTTTTGTTCGTTTTGAACTTTTTGAGCAATTTTGACTTCATCTGAATATTCGTCTGAATAATGAACCATAGCATTGATGTTCGCTTTGCTTAGGTAAATTTGAATATTTTCTATAATGGTTGCAAAGAAAAGGTTAAAGCTACCTTTTACAATAATAGCGATATCTTTACTTTGATTTTGTTTTAATTGACGAGCGTTTGAGTTAGGAACAAATTTGTATTTTTCTACAATTTCATTTATTTTATTTTTGGTTTCTTCGCTTACATCGGGGTGACCATTTAGTGCCCTTGAAACGGTACTTACGCCATATCCAGAAAGTCTGGCAATATCTTTAATAGTCATTAGAGTAGCTCCTTTAAATAATCTATTATTCGAAACTTATCAGAAACGGTTTCGGTAACGGTTTCGGTAACGTTTCCAGTACACTTGCATTATAGCAAAAGAAATTTCTATTTGCAATACAGTTTTATCAAAAACGTCAATATTTACTAACAATATTATATTTTTAGTGCATTTTGCACAATCAATACTATAAGTTTGGAAATTATAAACTTAATATTAGTAATTAATGCATTTAATTTTAGTAATCGGTTTTATACAAGATAAATTGATAAAAATAGATATTGAATAAAATCATTAGGTTAAATAGATTCCTACTCTATGCAACTATTAAAATATTGAACAATTTTTTAAAAAAATAGAAGTTACACAATGCTCAATTAAATACTCTGAATTTTTTTACCAATATATGAGAACACTAACAAATGATGATTTTCATATTGGAGGGTAAATGAATTTTGGAATATTTGAATCAAGAATTACAAGAAAAGTTAAAAGCATATATAAGCGAATTTATAGAATCTAAGTTTATTTCATCTAAATGTTTGATAAAACAGGTTCGATCTTCAAGGAGAACCATTCGAAAATATTATAATAGCTTAATGCCATATAGCAATACATCTGGATTTGAGCGTTTGTTTTGTGATAGTTACTATAAGGTTGAACGGGAATCTCACTTGATATTGAAACGACTAAAAAATGTTTATCTGCCAGCAAGCAAAGGAAAATGTAATATTGATTTGTATGGCTTTTTCGATTGTGTTTTACAAAGCCATTGTATCATTAATACAGATAGCATTATTGATTTAATTGGTCTTTTTGAAGAAAAGAGATACATGAAAAATGTAGAATTTGATTTTATTGAAGTAATTTTAAAATGTGCAGCAGTAAATAATATTGCAGAACTCATTAAGAAAAAGAATTTTGAATATACCCTTCTTGATCGTTGTATTGGGGTAATATACGCATCAGAACAGGCTGATTATGAATATATTATTGAAAAAAAGAACCGACTAGAATATCTATTAAAGCAAGACCCATCAGGAGTATATAGCAAGCAATCAGACGTTACCCAAAAGCACTATCGTTATATTATTTCAAAAATGGCACGTATTACTTTAGAAGATGAATTACTTTTAACGAGGCAGTTCCTAGCAAAGGCAAAAGAAAGTGAATGTAAAAAGCACATTGGTTTTTATATATATGAAGCATATGAAATATATAAAAAGAATGCCTATAAGAGAAAACTGCATTTAACTCTACTGTATTCTTTAAGCATTTTTCTTACAGTAGGTATCAGCATTTTATTTCATACTTGGTATTTGATACCTCTTATTTTTTTACCAATTATTGAAATCATTCGTCCTATGGTGGAATGCTTCATATTGAAAGGCGTAGAACATGATTATGCACCTAGAATGGATTTTCATTCCATTGTTCCTGAGGAGTGCAAAACAGTAGTTGTAGTATCAACCCTTATGCCGGAAATAAACGAATTAGCAAGTTTTAAAACTAAACTAGAACATTTAATCCTAACAAATTCAAAAGGCGCAATATCTTTTGTTGTTTTATTAGATTATAAACCGGCAAAAGAACAAGAAATGCCACTAGATTCCGAAAAATTAAATGGTTTAGATAAGGCTGTTAAAGAAATCAACCGGCTATATCAAAATAAGCTGTTAGCAATTGTTCGTAAAAGAGAATATAGTCAAACGCAGGGCGTATATACAGGAAGAGAACGCAAAAGAGGAGCAATATGTGATTTAGTATCTACTATTCATGGAAAGGACATTAAATTTGCACATACTTGCGGTGATTTAGAGATTCTAACAGATGTTAAATATTTGATGGCACTCGACTATGATACAAAACTATTATTGGACAGTGTTTGTGAGCTTGTTGAAATAGCTGCGCATCCATTGAATCAACCAATAGTGAATTACGAAACAAAAATCGTGGAAAGTGGTTATGGAATTATTCTCCCACACATTGTAATTGATTTAAAAGAGTCTATGAAAACAATGTTTACACGTATTATGGGCGGTATTGGTGGTAATTCATGTTATGATAGTGGATGTAGTGAATTTTATCAAGAATTGTACGGTAATTCTGTTTTTACTGGTAAAGGTTTAATTGATGTTAATGCATTTTTTCAAGTAATGCAGAATGAATTTGAACCTGAAACAGTATTAAGCCATGATATTATTGAAGGATTGGCTTTGCGTGTTCGTCATGCAGGGGGCGTAGAAGTTGTAGATGGATTTCCTTATAATGCAACAGCATATTTTAAGAGACTGCATCGTTGGATTCGTGGCGATTTTCAAAATATTGCATTTTTATTTCGTAAGAGACATGAAAAAAATATTGGAATTCAAAATCATCTTAAAAAAATTGACAGATATAAGATATTGGATAACATTCGCAGAGAAATAACGCCTATATTTTCAATAGTGTGTTTGATTATATCGTGTTTTGTTGATTTTCAAATTTCAATTTTTCTCTTTCTTATCGCCATACTGGCAGTAACAGCACCGTATTTGTTTGCAATTCTTGTAAAGCTTATTCATGGTTCTATTACAGCTTTTACTACAAGAACCTACGCAAAAACGCTTCCGATTACTGCTGAACTTTTTACAAAAGCAGTCGCAGAATTAATTTTGTTACCTCAATATGCCTATATTTCATTAGATGCCGGAATTAGGGGACTATATCGACGATTTATTTCAAAGAAAAATATGTTAGAATGGGTTACTGCTGCTCAAGTACAAAATCAAAAACATGGTATTACAACAGAATTATTATATTATTATCCTTGTATTATACTTCCTGTGGCATTACTATTTGCACCATATCTTTATTTAAAGATAGCAGCAATTGTTTTTTTGCTCTCAGTTTCTTTTGTCTTGTTGTCAAAAAAAGTATTCAAAGACAAACCAATTTCCATAACAAGACATCAACAAAATGTGTTGGTTCAAGATGTTAAAATAATGTGGGATTATTATCAGGACTTATGTAATGAAGAAAATCATTTCTTACCTCCTGATAATATGCAAGAAGCACCTGTGTTTCGTATTGCACACAGAACTTCACCAACTAACATCGGTATGATGCTATTGTCTGCTCTCACAGCGAGAGATTTTGATATTATTACAACGGACCAATTGGTGTTTTATGTTGAAAATGTTCTTGCTACAGTAGACTCATTGGAAAAGTTTCATGGAAATTTATTTAATTGGTATGATACGATGTCGTTAGCTACACTAGAACCTGCATTTGTATCAACTGTGGATAGTGGAAATTTTATTTGTAGTTTAGTTTGCTTAAAAGAAGGATTAAAGGAATATGAATTTGAGCATCAAAATATTAGAGCTTTGATAAAAAAAATAGAAAGCTTAATAGATGATGCAGACCTATCTGTTTTTTATGACAAACGACGTGGATTATTTACTATCGGCTATGATCGAACAAGCGATAGTTTTAGTTTATCTCATTATGATATGTTAATGAGCGAAGCGCGAATGACAAGTTATTTTGCTATAGCAAAAGGACAAGTACCTAAAAAACATTGGGGTTCTTTGAATCGAACATTATCTCGCCAAGGAGTGCATACCGGTCCAATGTCGTGGACCGGAACAATGTTTGAATATTTTATGCCTGAGCTGCTTTTGCATAGTGTTAAGGGCTCCTTTGGCTATGAAGCGTTGCATTATTGTATTCAATGTCAAAAAAACAGAGTAAAAAAATATCCAATCCCTTATGGAATTTCAGAAAGCGGCATTTACCGATTTGATAACAGTTTAAATTATCAATATCAAGCAAATGGCGTACAACGACTGGGACTAAAACGAGGCATGAATGATGAACTGGTTATTAGCCCTTATTCCTCATTTTTATGTTTGCCGCAAGACTTTGAATCGGCGTATCATAATATTAAATTGATTGAAAGCATTCAAGTGAAAGGCAAGTATGGTTTTTACGAAGCGATTGACTATACAAGAAAACGAATTGGCGATAATAGTCTTCGTGTCATTAAAAGCTATATGGCGCATCATATCGGGATGAGTATTATTGCTGTGAATAATTTGATTAACAATAATATTATGCAAAAACGTTTTTTGCGTGATTTAGATATGTCTAGTGCAATTGAATTACTACAAGAAAAAATACAAGTTGGTGAAATTGTGTTTTTTGAACAACGAAAAAGAGAACATCAAATTGTGCCTGAAGAAATCGTTCATGATTATTGTGAAAAATTAAACCCATGTAATCCAAAAATAAAGCTGTTAAATAATGGGGAATTAACGAGTGTGATAACTGATATAGGTGCATCTTTTATTCAATACAATTCTGTTGATATTACAAGACGTCCAACGGATTTACTTCGTGCACCATTAGGAACATTTGCATTTTTACAAACAAAGGATAAAATTCTATCATTAACCTATGCACCAAGCTACGATTCCGGCTGTAAATATGAAACAGAGTTTACGAAGTATAGCACAAAATTTTATTGTGATTATCAATCTATCAAAACAGAAATAGAAGTTACAATGCATCGGGTATTACCTTGTGAGCAACGTAAAATTCAAATTCACAACACAGAAAAAGGTTTGCTTGATACAGCTTTGATAATTTACGCAGAACCTTGTTTATTTGGATTTATGGATGATATTACACATAAAGCATTTTCAAAGTTATTTTTAAATATATCCATTGATAAGGAAACAAATATAATTATCGCTTCAAGAAAGAAACGCGGAAGTGAAGCAATTGTTTTTATGGCAATAGGGTTTAAAGAAGATATTTCATTTGATTTAGAAAGCAATAGAGAAAATATCTTTACCAGGGGTAATTTGTCATCTGTAAAGTATTGTGCATTTACAGATGAATTTGAAGGAGGAACCGGTGTGCCAGATCCATGTATTGCTCTTCGAGTGAAAGTGAATTGCAAGCCGAATGATAAAGCTGAGTATACATTGCTAACAGCAATCGGAAAGAGTAAAACGGAAGCAATTATGCACATCAAAGCTGTACGAGAATGTGAAGGTGTAAAAGAACAAATCGCCGCTAAAAGCGAATTGGAACATGGCACATTGACACATCGAATAGCACAAGTGCTATTGCCACAAGTTATTTTTCAAACAAATTTATCCTCTTCTATTATTAATGCTATTTCAAAGAACACTTTGGGAGTAAACGGACTATGGTCAATGGGTATCTCAGGTGATTTACCAATTGTTATTGTTGATGTTTTAAATAAAAATGATATGGAACGTGTTGATGTTTATTCTATTTGTCATGCATTGTTTCGTTTGAATGGAATTCAATTTGATTTAATCTTTTTATATCAAGAAGATGAAGAAGAAACGGAAACGATCAATGCAATTCAGGCAAGAGTTAAAATGAACTGTGGAGAAAGTTCGATTGGACAAAAAGGCGGAATCTATTTACTGAAACGTATGCAAATAGATGAGGAGCATTTAAATTTACTTTATGCAACAGCTTGTCATGTTGCAACCAGAAGTTTAGTGAGAATAGAGATACCCACTTTTCCATATCAACCAGTTCAAATAAAATCCGTTCAAAAGCAAAATTTAGATTGTAAATGTGGCTATCATGTAAATGGCGGTGTTTTCATTGATAATAGTTTTTATGTAACAGAAACACCAAAACTACCTTGGTGTCATATACTGTCTAATCCGACTTTTGGCACTTTGATGTCTGACAAGTGTTTGGGCTTTACATGGGCAATTAACTCTAGAGAAAATAAATTAACTCCATGGTACAATGATACCATACGAGATAATAACGGCGAAATGCTCTGCTTGAATTTGGACGATCATTATTTTGATTTATTAGATGGTTCACTAGTGGAATACAACCCAAATTACGCTTGCTATTATGGTGAAACTCCTAGCTTTACCAGTAAAGTAACCGTTACAGTTCCTCGAAAAGGCATGATAAAGTATATTAATGTTGAATTACAAAATCATTCCGAGAAAGCAAAAACAATAAGTTTATGTTATTATACGGAACCTGTTTTAAATGTAACGCGAACAAATTCTCGCTTTATAAATGGTGGTTTTGAAGAAAATATTTTACTATTTCAAAATCCTTTTAATTTATCGGGTAAAGCTTTTGTGGGGATGAGTTGCACCGAAGAAGTTACTTCTTATTTCTGTGATCGCCCACAATTTCTATGTGGTAGGTGGGAAGAAAATTCATTACCACCAAAACAAGATTTATGTGGAGCTTTGGTGATAACAAAAGAAATAAAGCCCAATGAAACTTTAAATCTTACTTTTATGCTTTGTTTTGCTATGAGTAAGCAAGGCGTTATAGAACAGATTCGATTACAACCACATGAAGCATATTTCCCGGAAAATAGTATTCAAGTTAATTCAAACGAAAAAGCATATGACTTTATGGTTAATACTTGGCTGCCTCACCAGATGTTGGCTTCAAGAATTTACGGTAGAACAGGATTTTATCAATGTGGCGGCGCATATGGTTTTCGAGATCAATTACAAGATGTTTTTTCTTATATGCCTCTTTCACCAACATTAACACGAACACACATTATTCGTTGCTGTGCAAGTCAATTTGAAGAAGGAGATGTAATGCATTGGTGGCATATTATGCCGAAAAGTGGAGGAGGTAAGAAGGGAGTTCGTACTCGATACTCAGATGATTTAGTGTGGCTTCCATATGTTGTAAGCCAATATCTCGATTTTACGAATGATCAAACTTTATTAGATATACCTGTGAAATATTTAATCGCTCCTGAATTACAACCAAAACAGAAAGATCATTATCTCGAGGCTGAATATACTGAGTATCGGGAAAGTGTCTATGAACATTGCAAACGTGCATTGAATAAAGCTTATGTTTTAGGTAATCATGGTTTACCTAAAATCGGATGTGGAGATTGGAATGATGGATACAGCAAGGTTGGAATAGAAGGAAAAGGGGAGAGTGTGTGGCTTGCACAATTTTTATCTTTAACAATGCAACAATTTAAAAATGTAGCACTACTAAGAAACGATACTGATTTTGCTGAAGAATGTGAAACAAGATCTTGTGCACTCTTACAAGTAGTTGATCAATTTTGTTACGATAAAGACCATTATATTCGAGCATTTTTCGATAACGGACAAGTAATGGGCTCTTATCAAAGTGAAGAATGTAAAATTGATTCATTAACGCAAAGCTTTAGTGTACTTGCGAATATGCCGAATAAAGAGAGAACTTTAACTGCACTTGAAACCGCATATCATTCTTTGGTTGATGAAGAGTTTGGCATCATTAAATTGTTTACGCCCCCATATGATGCATCTGAGCAAGATCCCGGCTATGTAAAAGCATATCCAAGAGGTGTACGAGAAAACGGAGGGCAATACACTCATGCATCAATTTGGTTTGCAATGGCTTTTGCAAAGATGGAACAAAAAGAACGGTTTTTTCAATTAGCAAAATACCTAAATCCTATATCAAAATATGAGAATGATCCAATTTCAGATTGCTATCTAAATGAACCTTATTATATGTCTGCTGATATTTATACGAATGAATATAGCTATGGAAGGGGCGGATGGAGCCTATATACAGGTGCAGCAGGATGGTATTATCAATTACTGTTACAATATTATTTTGGAATTCATCTCAATTTAAAAAGTATTGTTTTCGAGCCAAAGCTACCTTTTGATAGTGAAGGGTATCATGTGAATATCAATATGGATGGTAATAAAATTGAAACCGATATTTCAAATTATCAAAAGAAGAACATTCAATTTTAAGTAAAAATATGGATATTTATATCTATTTCTAGTTTCGTTCATTGACAAATAGCATAATTCTTGCTATTATAAAATAGTATAAGTATGAAGCAATGACTTTGTATGACATAATGAGCGATTGGAGAGCTGTAGATGGAAAATAGATGTTTTGCTTGTATGAATATCATAGAAGGCAATCACTGTGACCGTTGTGGAAATGACAATGGAGATTTAAGCGATATTTTAAAGCAACAGCTTAAACCAGGTATTATAATAAGAGATAGATTTTATATCGGACTCGTTATTGAGCATAACGGTGAGGGTATGACGTATGTTGCATATGACCTCGAAGAAAAGAAACGAGTACGCATTCGTGAATTTTTCCCTGATCCTCTTTGCTTTCGGAAAGCTGACGGAATTACAGTTGGCATCAATCAGGGCTGTGAGATTCAATATAAATCATTATTAACAGATTTTGCAGAACTTTCAAAACAGTTAATTGATTTAAAGAGTAATCATTGCTTATTAAGAGCAAAAATGATTTTTGCAAAGAATGAGACACTGTATACAGTATACGAAGATGTTGCAGGAATGACATTTACTCGATATTTAATTGAAAATGCAGGAGAATTAAGCTGGGAAGAAACCGAGAATTTATTCTTACCATTGCTTTACACGGTTAAATTATTAAATTCAAATGGAATTATTCATCGAGGTATCAGCCCTGAAACAATTTTAGTAACGAAAAACAATGAATTGAAGTTAACTGGTGTTTGTATTAGTGCGGTTAGAGCAATTAACAGTGAAATAAAACCCGAATTATTTATTGGCTACGCTGCGCCTGAACAATATCAAAAGTGTATTAGTTATGGGGAATGGACTGACGTTTATTCGCTATCAGCTGTTTTGTATAAGGCTTTAACAGGAACAATGCCCCCAAGATCTGATATGCGTGATGTTGATCATTCGTTAATGGCACCAATTCAATTAAATCCACGTATCCCAGTAGCTGTGTCTGAAGCAATTGTAAGAGGCTTAGCATATGAAAAAGAGTATAGAACTTATAATGTGAAACAACTAATAGGCGCCTTATATTCTTCTCAACAAAACGATGAAATTGAAGAAATTAATGTAAAATCTAATACTAACAAAAAGCATAAACTTCCGCTTTGGTTAACAGTTATTTTAATTTCATTTCCGATCATGCTAATAGCATTTTTCTTGATGTATTATTTAGTTTTGGGAAGAGATAATAAGCCAAAAGCAAGTTCATCTAACACTTCGAGCATTGTAAGCTCTGTTACTGAGAGCAGCAAGCCCGATAAACAAGAAAAGCCTTCTTCAAATGCAGTACCGGTGTTTTCTGTTGATAACTTTGAAGGTATGTATTATAACGATATTATGAATGCAACATCAAATGGTGGGATCACATATAAAGACATGTTTACCTTTAAAAAAGTTGAAGAGTTTAGTGATACTGCCGAGATGGGAATAGTAACAAAGCAAAGCATTGCACCAAATGAGAGTAAACCAAAAGGTACTGAAATTGAGCTTACTGTAAGCAAGGGTGCTCAAAAGGTTAATTTACCACCAATAGTTGATCCGAGTGGTAATCCAATTAAGCTTGAGGACTATAAAAAGTTTTTAACTGATCATGGAATTGAGAGTGTTGTTGAGCGTGTTGATAGCTCTGAAGTTCCAAGCGGTCATGTCGTTAAATTGAGCCAACCGCCTGAATCAGAAGTTGATCGTGCTGTAATAACGTCAATTACTATTTATGTAGCGAAATAAAAAATAAAAACTGAGCTTAGCTCAGTTTTATTTTTTTAATATGGTTGACTTTTTGCAGAACACACTATATACTATTAAATGACGACCATGACACAATATGTAGTGGTTGAGATCAACAAGTGTTGACAATATAAGCTGAATGGGAGAATTACAATGATTACGACAATCACAAAACGTGACGGAAGATCCGTTCCATTTAATCTAGAAAAGATAGCAAAAGCTATTTTTAAGGCAGCTCAAGCTGCTGGCGGAAATAACTATGATGAATCGCTCGAACTTTCTTATAAAGTTTGTGATTATATAGAGCAAATACTTCAAACAAGAAATCCAAGTGTAGAACAAGTTCAAGATGCAGTTGAAAAAGTATTGATTGAAGAAGGTCATACTCAAACTGCAAAAAAATATATTCTTTATCGTGCAGAACGTACACGTGTTAGAGAGATGAATACTAAGTTAATGAAGATTTACGAGGATTTGACTTTTAAATCTGCTGACGAAGTTGACATTAAACGTGAAAACGCAAATATTGATGGAGATACTGCTATGGGAACCATGCTACGCTATGGATCCGAAGGCTCAAAGCAATTTTACGAAATGTATGTTTTAGATCCTGCACACGCTCGTGCTCATGCGCAAGGTGATATACATATTCATGATTTGGATTTTTATACATTAACAACAACTTGTTGTCAAATTGATATTGTAAAGTTATTTAAAAATGGATTTTGTACAGGTCATGGTTTCTTACGAGAGCCAAATGATATTCGCAGTTATTCTGCATTGGCATGTATTGCAATCCAATCAAATCAAAATGATCAACATGGAGGACAAAGTATTCCTAATTTTGAATATGGAATGGCTAATGGAGTCAAAAAAACATATGCAAAACTATATACATCTAATTTAGCCAAAGCATTGGAATTAGTTGCAGATATTGAGGATTCATTCAGTGTTGCAAAAGAAATTAGAAGTAAAATTGATGCAGAACATGCAACAATCCCTGTATTAGCAAATAATAATGGTTATATGGAATATGAAGCAGAAGAATTAAAAAAATATGTAGATGCGGATAAAATTGCAATGATACAAAAATTTGTATTGAAAGAAGCCGTTAAAGAAACAGATAAAGCAACATTTCAAGCAATGGAAGCACTTATTCATAACTTAAATACTATGCATTCTCGTGCCGGTGCTCAAATTCCATTTAGCTCAATTAACTATGGTTTAGATACATCAGCAGAAGGCAGAATGGTTATGAAAAACCTTCTATTGGCTCAAGAAAAAGGCTTGGGTAATGGCGAAACTCCTATATTCCCAATCCATATTTTTAAAGTAAAAGAAGGTATTAACTATAATCCTGAAGATCCGAACTATGATTTATTTAAATTAGCTTGCAGAGTATCTGCAAAACGTCTATTCCCGAATTTTTCATTCATGGATGCTCCATTTAACCTTCAGTATTATAAAGAAGGTGACTATAATAGTGAAGTTGCATATATGGGATGCAGAACAAGGGTTGCAGCAAATAATTATAATAAAGCTAATGAAATTACAAGTGGTAGAGGTAACTTAAGCTTTACATCTATAAACTTGCCACGTTTAGGAATTGAAGCAAAAGGCGATATTAACAAGTTTTATGAAATGTTGGATGAAAAAATTGAATTAGTTGCAAGTCAACTTTTGCATCGTTTGAAGATTCAAGGACAAAAAAGAGTTAAGAACTATCCGTTCTTAATGGGCCAAGGGGTTTGGATTGATTCCGACAAGCTTGGTTATAATGACAGTATAGCCGAAGTGTTAAAAAATGGTACGTTAACTGTTGGATTTATTGGTCTTGCTGAAACTTTAGTTGCTTTGATTGGTGAACATCACGGTCAAAGCGAAAGAGCAAGAAAATTAGGCTATGAAATCGTTGCAAGAATGCGCCAAAGAATGGATGAAAAGTCACAAGAAACAGGCTTGAATTTCTCTGTTATTGCAACTCCTGCAGAAGGTCTATCCGGTCGTTTTGTTCGTATGGATAAAGAGCGTTATGGCATAATTAAAGGAGTTACAGATAGAGATTACTATACAAACTCCTTCCATATTCCAGTTTACTTTAATATCAGTGCATTTGATAAGATTAGAATTGAAGCTCCATATCATGACTTAACAAATGGTGGACATATTAGCTATGTTGAATTAGATGGTGATCCAAGCAAAAACTTGGATGCATTTGAACAAGTAGTACGTTGTATGAAAGAAAGCGGAATAGGATATGGATCCATTAACCACCCGGTTGACAGAGATCCAGTATGTGGCTACTCAGGAATCATAGAAAATGAATGTCCAAAATGCGGACGAAAAGAAGCCGTTGGTCAACCAAAATTTGAACGTATTAGAAGAATAACAGGTTATTTAGTTGGAACAGTAGATCGTTTTAATGACGCAAAACGTGCTGAAGAAAAAGACCGTGTAAAACATATGTAAGATTGTGTCAATTGTTTTTGATACATAAAGTTTATTGCAAAGACCTCTCGTGTTTACGAGGGGTTTTTGCTGCGAATAAAGAAAAGAGGAACTTCCATGGATAAGCAAGTCAAACTATCGGGTGTTGTAAAAGAGTCTATCGTTGATGGAAAAGGAATTCGTTATGTGATATTCACTCAAGGATGCCCCCATAATTGTGAGGGCTGTCATAACCCTGACACGCATGACTTTGCCAAAGGCTATTTTGAATCAACTCAAGTTTTATTTGAACAAATTAAAAGCAATCCACTTTTAAAAGGAATTACGTTAAGTGGTGGAGAGCCATTTTGTCAAGCTGAAGCATTGTTAGATTTAGTCAAAAAGGTCAAAGCAATTGGAAAAGATGTATGGGCATATTCCGGATATACTTATGAGCAATTACAGCAACAACCACAACCTTTTGCAAAAGAATTATTAAATGAAGTTGATGTATTAGTTGATGGGAAATTTGTTTTGAGTCAAAGAGATTTAACATTATTATTTCGTGGGAGTAAAAATCAACGTTTGATTGATTGCAATAAGACAAGAGCAGCAAATGATATTGTCTTATTTTCATAATTTGTTAATTGCATTAAGCTATTCAAAATGATATGATAGCTTTTGAATGATTTTATTATGGAGGACAAGATGAAAAAAATACTTTGTTTTATTTTAATACTTTCGATGGTATTGGTTTTTGTCGGATGTGGCGATAGTAAAAAACCAATTCGCCTAAGTTATGATATAAAAGAGGAACCTCAAAATCTTGACCCTCAAACTGCCACCGATAAGGCATCTTTGTTAGTCATTAGCAATGTTTTTGAAGGTTTGATGGTAATGGATGATGAAGGTAAATTGAAACCGGGAATGGCAAAAAGTTATCATGTTAGTTCAGATAAGCTTACTTATACTTTCCAGCTTCGTGAAAATATAAAATGGAATGATGATAACGATAAAACGACGGATCAACCAGTTACGGCTGATGATTTTGTTTTTGCATTTAAGCGTCTAATTGATCCCGAAACGAATTCAAAACACGCAAAATTGTTTTATTGTATTAAAAATGCACAAGCCATTAACGAAGGAAAAGCTTCTATTGATACTCTAGGTGTTACAGCAACGGCTAAGAATGAGATTACATTTCGCTTAGAATATGCAAATGATAATTTTTTACGATTATTAACGAAAACAAGTGCTGTACCATGCAACCAAGCTTTTTTTGAACAAACCAAAGGTAAGTATGGATTAGAACCATATACAATTATGGTAAATGGTCCATTTGTATTAGCAAAATGGACGCATAAAGAGAGCATGCGTTTAGTACATAATGATAATTACTACAATCAAGCAAATGTAATGCCATCTTCAATTAGCTTGTGGATACAAACAAAATCAAAAGATGAATTACAACAAGAAAAAGAAAAAAATATTGTAATTGATAATTCGGTTGAAAGATTATTAGAGGAAAAAACAGTTGGTGGAATGATTGACGGTTTTAATTTTAATAAGATAAGTAAAAAAGGATTTGACTCTGAGGCAATGGAAGGCTCAACTTGGGGAATTGCTTTTAACTTTAATAATAAAGATTTGAACAACAAAAATATTAGGCAAGCCATAGCAACAGCTTTTGATAGAAGTACCTATGAAAGTATATTGCCAAAAAGTATGTCATTGGCAACAGCAATAGTTCCTAATAGCATTATGATTGCACAGCAAAGCTATCGTGAATATGTTGGAAAAAATTTAGTTCCGCAATATGATGCAAAGAAAGCATATGAATTGCATTCTAGTGGATTAAAAGAGCTAGGCAAAAATAAAATCAGTGGAATCAGACTTATGGTTCCAAGAAATGCAAATATAGCGTTCAAAGATCATTTTTTATTTCCTTCTCAAGTGCTACAACGAGATTTAGGTATTTTTATAGGGATTGATGAAGTATCGATTGATGAGTATCAATCTCGGTTAAAGAAAGGGGATTTTGATTGCGCAATCGTCAATTTAGCTGCAATAGAAAATTCTCCGAGATCTATTTTGAGTCAATTTCATACAGGAAGTGATTTGAATTATTATGGTTATAGTAGTTCTTCGGTGGATCAAAATTTAGATAAATCAGCTGAATTATCTGATGATAACCAAATAATAGATTGCTTTAAATTAGTAGAACAACAAATTATTGATGATGTTGCTTTTATCCCAATGTATTATAAAACAGATTATTTTGTAACAAGCCAATCTATTAAAAAATTGAAATACAACAGACAAACAGGAATGGTTTTGTTTAAAGATGTGAAAAAGAACTAATGGAATTCAGTATGTTATCAATATAGATTTTTAATTTGCTAGTTTATTTATAATTGATGATATAATCAACTTTGGAGGTGTATTTGATATGATAAGGCATATTGTAATGTGGGATTTTAAAGATGAATTGACACATCAAGATAAATTAGAGGCGGCACAAAAAATGAAAGATTCCTTGGAAAAGTTAAAAGATGAAGTTAGCGGTGTAATAGAATTAGAGGTAATAATTCAATCCTTAGCAACCAGTAATGCCGATCTCATGCTTTATAGTAGTTTTGAAAGTGAAAAACATTTGGAAATATATCAAAACCATCCTAAGCATAGACTTGCAGGACAATTTATTAGCTCGGTAACTGTTAATAGAAGATGTGTAGACTATATGATATAACAAAATGCCCTAACTCTATGTTAGGGCATTTTCGATACTCAAATGGGGATTTTATGTTCGTTAACCACCTAATTGAATCATTGCTTCAATGGGATTTTTAGCAGCAAGTCGGAGCTGGTCTTCTAATATAATTTCTTCTCCGCCTGTGCCAAGCATTGCTTTATATACATCCATGATGGTCGTTATTCTCATGTCATGACACATCAATTTTTTAGATAACTGATAAAACTTTCCCTCGGGTTTTACAAGGGATAAATAATCTGCAATACTTTTTTCTGTTCCAATAATGCATTCATCATCATGTGCTAACGCATAATTGATAATTGCCGAAGTTGAGCCAATTACATCACCATAGGCTAAAACTTCTTTTGGTAATTCTGGATGCATTAGTATCGTAGCGTTTGGATGCAATTTTTTAGCTTTTATACAATCTGAAACAGTAACTGCATTATGTATAGGGCAACAGCCGTCCCAAACAATAATGTTTTTTTCAGGTAGTTGCTCTTTTATGTAAGTACCAAGGTTTTTATCAGGTATAAATAAAATATTCTTTTCTTTCATATTTGAAACAATCTTTAAAGCGCTGGAAGATGTTACACATACATCACAAACTGCTTTTAATTCTGCTGTTGTATTGATATAGGCTACAACTTTATATTCAGGGTTATCTTTTTTAAATGCAAGAACACGTTCTGGAGAAATTTGTTCAGCCATTGGGCAAGTAGCAGTAGCTACCGGAAGAATGACTTTCTTTTCAGGAGAAAGCATTTTTAGCGTTTCCGCCATAAAACGAACACCGCACATTACTACCGTTGAACAAGATAAAGTTTGTGCAATTACACTTAATTGATAGGAATCGCCTTTGTAATCTGCAATTTCTAATATATCGGGAGATTGATAGCTGTGTGCTAATATTGCAATGTCTTTTTCTTTTTTTAGTCTTAAAATACTATCTTGAATATCTCTAATCATAAATTTTTATGCTCCATTTCTTGATGTAACAATGGTAATTATAACTTTATCATCATACTACACCTAGCAAGAATAGTCAAACAACGCTTTACATTAAATTCAATCTACTTTATAATATAAATGATAATATTATTTATAAAAACAATAATGTTTTACGTTATCAACAAAAACAATTTGTTTTATAATTGTGCGTTTTGCCAATTATAATAATGATAAAAAAACTAAAACATAAGGAATGAACGAAATGTTATTTTACGATGAAACTAAGTTGGAACTTGCCGCTCTTCGTCCACAACTCGAAGAACTATATAGTGCATTAGGATTAGACCATGCTGTAATAGAAATTGAAAAACTAGAACAACAAGCAGCCGAACCTGATTTTTGGAATGATATGGAGAACTCACAAAAAGTCTTACAAAAAACAAGTCGATTAAAAGCTGTTTTGCATTCTTATCAAAAGTTGGAGAATCAGTTTGAGGATTTACTGGTTTTAATTGATATGGCAATTGAAGAGGACGATGAAACGGTTGAACAAGAAATTAAAGATTCTTATTCAAATTTCAAAAAAGAACTGGAAACAATGAAATTGCAAACCTTGTTAAAAGGTGAGTATGACGCTAAAAATGCAATTCTATCTTTCCATGCAGGCGCAGGTGGAACAGAGGCACAAGATTGGGTTGAAATGCTTTATCGTATGTATACTCGCTGGGCTGAGCGCAAGGGCTTTAAATGTAAAACATTAGATTATCTTTCAGGTGAAGAAGCAGGAATTAAGAGTGTAACGGTTTTAATAGAAGGATTAAATGCATACGGCTTTTTACGTTCCGAATCAGGAGTGCATCGTTTGGTTCGTATTTCACCGTTTGATTCTTCAGGACGCCGTCACACATCATTTGCTTCATTGGAGGTTATGCCTGAAATAGACGATAGTGTAGAAATTAACATTAGACCTGAAGATTTAAAGATTGATACTTTCCGTTCCGGTGGGGCAGGAGGACAACACGTTAATACAACCGACTCTGCTGTTCGAATTACTCATATACCAACAGGCGTTGTTTGTGCTTGTCAAAATGAACGAAGTCAATTTCAAAATCGAGATGTAGCAATGAAAATGTTAAAATCAAAGCTTATTGAAATAAAAGAAAGAGAACATTTGGAGAAAATTGAGGATATCAAGGGTGACCAAAAGGATATTGCTTGGGGCTCCCAAATCCGTTCTTATGTATTTATGCCATATACCTTGGTTAAAGATCATCGTACCAATTTTGAAAATGGTAACGTGAATGCAGTTATGGATGGCGATCTAGATGGTTTTATCAATGCTTATTTAAAGGCAAAAAGTCGTGGTGAAATCTAATGATTACAAATTGTAACAGCTCATTTTCTACCGCATATGATGAAGTAAACGGAAAGTTTTGTTATTGATGAATTTTCAAAATGCTTTTGATTTTGCAAAGGAGTGGTATGAAATGGGCAGTTACATATTGTTTTTTATGATTTTGTTAACAAGTATAATCGGAACGATAGAAATTATTCGTACAATTTATGAGATGTTTTTTTTCAAAAAGCCTGAAACACATACAATATCTGTTTTACCGTTAACCGTGAATACTGAGGATGTAGAATATCTGATTCGAGGTGCATTGTTAAAAACTGACGGTAAATTAATTGTTGTAGATATGGGAATAGATGAATTGGATTCTAACATCATTTCTCGTTTGAATGATCAATATCATCGTATCACTATTGTAAAGCAAAATGAGCTTTGCAACTATATTGGGGCAGTAAGATAAAATGATTGCCTTGAAAGGACGTTATGAATGAATAGAGAGTATGTTGAGCTTTGTGGGAGCGTGGAGAACATTGTTTTCTCTAATGAAGAAACAGGCTTTACTGTGCTGGACTTAAATATAGGAGAAGAACTCATTTGCGTTGTTGGGCAAATGCTTGGTGTTGATGTTGGTGAAGAGCTGAAATTGACGGGTTACTATGATACCCATAAAACCTATGGAATGCAGTTTAAGGTTCAATTATACGAACGAAGATTGCCCGCAACAGCAAATGCAATAGCAAAATATCTTTCTTCCGGAGTGGTAAAAGGTATTGGGCCGGTCACTGCTAGAAGAATTGTGGACAAGTTCGGAACAGATACCTTTAAAATTATTGAGGAAGATCCTAATAAGCTTACCGAAGTAACTGGTATAACAAAGGTTAAAGCCGATAAAATGGCTGAAGAATTTAAACAAGTGTTTGGTATTCGTGCGTTGATGTCATTCTTGTCAGCTCATAAAATTAATGCAATGCAAAGTGTTGCAATCTATAAAAAATGGGGCGTGTTAGCTCTTGATTTAATAAAGCAAAACCCATATGTTTTGGTTGCATTTGAATTTAATATTGACTTTTCTTTGGTTGATGAAATTGCGCAAAGTGTTTCCATTTCAACGGATAGCCCATTACGTATTTCAGCAGGTATGGAATACGTATTATCTTATAATACACAAAACGGCCATACTTGCTTACCAAAGGAAAAGCTAATTCATGCAACTAAAAGCTTGTTAGGGTTATCTTCTGATCAAATTATCGATGTATTAGATACCATGTTGGAAGAAAAGTCGCTTTATTCTTATCAAGCAAATAAAGAGTTGATTTTTTTGCCTATGTTTTATCTTGCACAAAGCTTTATTGTGTCAAGACTACAGCTTATGCTCCAATTATATTCTAATCAAGTTGTAGATGTTGAAAATACCATTCAGTTAATTGAGCAAGAAAAAGGTATTTCATATGAAACGCTGCAAAAGCGAGCAATTGAACAAGCCGTTAAAAATGATGTATTTATTTTAACGGGTGGACCGGGTACCGGTAAAACAACAACTTTAAACGGTATTATTAATGTGTTGGAACAACAAGGTAAGAAGGTTGCAATCGCAGCACCAACCGGTCGTGCAGCAAAACGTATTTCAGAAGTAACAGAACGTGAAGCAAAAACGATTCACCGATTACTAGAAGTTTCTGTTGGTTATGCAAAAAGTGGTAAGCTTGAATTTGTTCATAACGAGCAAAACCCACTTGATTGCGATGTTGTGATTATAGATGAAATGTCAATGGTCGATACAATGCTATTTGATGCATTACTACGTGGAATGAAACCAACCTGCAAGTTGGTTTTAGTTGGTGACTTTCATCAGCTTCCATCTGTTGGTGCTGGAAATATTCTTAGGGATTTAATTGAAAGTGATACGATACCAATGGTTGAATTGACGCATATTTTTCGTCAAGCAGCTCAAAGTTTAATCGTAACGAATGCCCATGCAATCGTAAGTGGGAAAATGCCTGATTTATCAAGAAAAGATAATGATTGCTTTTTTATGCCTGAAACAGATTCCGCAAAAGCTGCTAAAACGATTTTAGATTTATGTTCTTATCGTTTACCAAATACATACAACCTATCTCCGTTTGATGAAATTCAAGTGTTATGTCCACAACGTAAAGGTGAACTTGGGGTTGTAGAGCTTAATAAAAAGTTACAGCAACGGTTGAATCCCCCTAAACCGGAACTATCGGAGTTTAAAAGTGGGTTATATACCTTTCGGGTTGGAGATAAGGTAATGCAAATTAAGAATAATTATGATATCGAGTGGAAAAAAGAAAATGAAGTTGGAATGGGTATTTTCAATGGAGATATTGGTATTATTCGAATGATTGATAAAGGCTCCGGAACATTAGCTGTGGATTTTGATATGCGTTTAGCTTTCTATTCCTTTGAAATGGCAGTTGAACTTGAGTTGGCATATGCCGTTACCGTTCATAAGAGTCAAGGTAGCGAGTTCGAAGCAATTATTGTGCCAATTATGGGTGGATATGATAAATTATATTTTAGAAATCTTCTTTATACCGCAGTTACTAGAGCAAAACGTATTTTGATATTAATTGGTAATAAAAATCGAATTGCTTATATGGTTGAAAATAATTTACGTATGTTACGTTATACAGGCTTAAAGGCAATGCTTCAAAATGCGGTTTTTGATACAAAATAGGGAAGTGGTTTGATTGCAAATTTTGCTGGATAAAGTTATTCATGTTTTTCTTCCAAACCAGTGTATGTTTTGTCATGCTCCTGTAGAATATGATAAAACAGTTTGTGAGATTTGCGCTGAAAATGCACCAGTTACACACCAAGGCATTTGCCTTGCTTGCGGTAAGAAAAATTGCACATGCCAAGGAACTTTTTTTACTGAGCTGATCTGCCCATTTTATTATGAATTGGGTGTTGATATTGCAATTCAAGATATGAAATTCAAACATAACAGATTCAATGCACGCAAACTTGCAATTTATATGTCACAATCGTTACAATCAAAAGATTATTGCAATGAAATTGACCTTATTTTACCTGCTCCAATGTATCATAGTGATAAAGTAAAACGTGGTTATAATCAAGCTGCTTTATTGGCAAAATGGATTAGTAAATATACAAAAATACCGTATGATGAAAACATATTAGTAAAGGTTAGAAAAACCAAAAAGCAACATGATATCAATTTTATTGAAAGACAAAAGAATCTGAATAATGCATTTGCAGTTGAAGACGAAAAACAAGTTGCAGGTAAAACAATTTTGTTGTGTGATGATGTTTATACGACAGGTGCTACTTTGAATAGCTGCAGTAAAATTTTGATAGAAAACAAAGCAAAAAAAGTATATTTATTAACCGCTAGTAAGACACGAATTGACAGCGAAGTATTGTAAAATAATACTAAACATGATATAATCATTCTTAATGCACTATTATAAATTAAAGTGGCGGTATGAAGTTTGAGTTATTGAAGTTGATATCGTCAATGACATCGAAAAATGATGTCTTTTAAAATAAATATAAATATCGATATGAAGGAAGCGTGGCGGATGTATGGGAGCCTTAGATATTGGAATCGACTTAGGCACAACAAAAATAATTATCTATAAAGAGCCGGAAGGTGAAATTCTAAGAGAGCCGGCTGTTGTAGCAATTAACACAACTGATGATACTGTTATCGCTGTTGGTCAAGAAGCATTGCGTATGTTAGGTAGAACGCCGGGACATATACGAGCTGAATTTCCGTTGAATGACGGTGTTATTTCAGATCATATGTTAACAGAAGTAATGATAAAAGAGTTTTTGAAAAGAGCATGTAATAACTTTTTAGTAAAGCATCGTGTTATCATATGTGTACCATCTGCAATTACTGATGTTGAGAAACGTGCATTGGTTGAAGTAGTCATCAACTCCGGCGGTAGAAAAGTATATCTAATAGAAGAGCCGATTGCTGCTGCTATTGGTGCAGGAATTGATATATCAAAACCCAAAGGAACGCTGATTGTTGATATTGGCGGTGGTACTACAGATGTAGCTGTAATATCTTTATCGGGAATTGTAGCTTCTAAATCTTTTAAATATGCAGGTAACAAAATAGATGAAGACATTATTAAGTACTTTACTATGAAATATAAGTTAGCTATTGGCAAGAAGATGGCTTGCCAAGTAAAGCAAGATATAGGTAATGTATTTAATCCATCAGAAGACATCAAAACAGAAGTAAGAGGTCGTAATTTGCTTACAGTATATCCGCAAAAAATTGAAGTAAGCCAAAGAGATATCTATGAATGTTTAATTCCATTTGGTGAGGCAATTGTTGAATCCATTCGCTTTGTTTTAGAAAAAACGCCACCTGAATTGGTAAGTGATATTTATGAATATGGTATTACCTTAACTGGCGGAGGAGCGTTATTAGGTGGACTAGCTGAACTGATTGAGCAAAAGATTCATGTAAAAACTCGAATTGCAGACAACCCGATTGAATGTGTTTCAATTGGAACAGGAAAAGCATTTAATTTTATTGATGTATTGCAAACGGGCTTTTCAACTGAGACAAATACTAGATTTTAAGATTAACGTGGGGTGACAGGGTGGTAGTAAGAAAAATTAAAGAAGATGAGTTAAAACGTACAAGCGAGCTTTTTTGTATAGCTTTTGAATTTGATATGGATAATGTAAAATCTCCTAGCGAAGTTTACGAAGAAGCAATCAGCAATCCTAAGAGCAGATGGGATCTTTACTGGCAAGAAAAATGGGGTGCATTTGATCATAGCAACAATATGATGGCTTTCGTTTCTGCTCAACCATACACAGTGCAATTTGATGACAATATTGTTAAAATGACAGGTATCGGTGCTGTTTCGACATTGCCTCAATATCGTCGAAATGGTTGTATTCGTAAATGTTTTGAAACAGCACTAAATGATATGTATGAAAATGATTTTACATTTTCATATCTCTACCCATTTAGTTCTGCTTACTATAGAAAATTTGGATATGAGCTTTGTAATGAAGTAATTCAGTATTCAATTAATTTAAAGTCAATACAACGATTTCCTGAAGCAGATGGTCAAGTTTATTTAGTAGAACATGGAAGTTATTTAGAAGATATTAAAAAAGTATACAATGATTTTGCAAAAGGCTATAATCTTATGTGTAAACGGGAAGATATTGATTACACAGCAATAAAAGAAAGCAATCCGGCAAAGGACAAGCATTATATTTATGTATATAAAGATAAAAATGGCGTTGCAAAAGGTGTAATGTCATTCACAAAAGAAAAAGTGAATGATCATTTTAATATGCAATGTCGTAATTTCTATTTTAGCGATATGGATGGCTTTAAAGGCTTAATGAATCATTGTCTTGCTTTTACTGCTTATTATGAGCATGTTGTATTTAAATTACCACTTGATATTAACATTACATCCTACATACCAGAATGGGCACTATACTCATATAAACGTGAGAATTATTTAAATGGTATGGTTAGGGTAGTGAATGTTAAAAAAGCACTTGAAATCGCAAAATATCAAGGTAGTGGCTCTTTGGTAATGAAAATTTCAGATAACCAAATCAAGCAAAACGACCACATTTTTGAAGTTGTATTTGTAAATGGCGAAGCAACCTCAGTAGAAGTCGTAGAAAAACCATTTGATATTGCATTTTCTATTAACGATTTTTCACGCTTGCTAATTGGTACTCACAATCCAACTGAATTGAAATATATAGACCAAGTGCAAATAAATGCAGGTTTAGATAAAATATCAAAAGTATTTTATAAAAAATTGAATTTTATCGCAGATTATTTTTAATTGATAATCGTTTCTGTTTCTTTTTTCGGAAATAACTTTTTACTTGCATTTTCGTACAAAAAGTTATATAATAATTTCGTAAGTTTTGTTTACAAATAGTAATTTTATTGAAGGAGAATCACGATGAAGGTTTATGGAATTGAAGTGAACATTAAAAATGTTCCTGTACTAGATTCAACATTTGTTCCGCTTTCTGCGTTTAACAAAGAATTTTTAAAGACAGCAAAAAAACCTCTTTCTATCGCTGTAGAAAGAAGTAATGGTTTAATTTCTGTATATGATACATTTATTCATGGTACAGAAGAAATGAAAGACGCTGATAACTACTATGTAGATAGAATGGTAAAATTCTTACTATGGGCTAAAGGTGGATTTAAAGTATATATCTGCGGTGACGAAGCTGTTTACAACTACGTTGCAAAAACATATAGCAAAGATGGTGCACGTGCATTCGATTTTGACTTTATGGAAAGAGTTTATGAAAAACCATTTGAAGTTGTATGTATTGCAGATGCTGCAAAAAGACCAGCTGCTAACGAAAAAGCAAAAGCAATTGGTAAACATTTAGACGGTTGTCGTATTGGTTTCGATGCTGGCGGAAGTGACCGCAAGGTTTCCGCTGTTATCGATGGCGAATGTGTATATAGTGAAGAAGTTGTATGGCATCCTAAAGTAACAGAAGATCCAGATTACCATTTCAATGGTATCCTAGAATCTTTCAAAACTGCTGCTTCTAAAATGCCAAGAGTAGATGCAATCGGTGTATCTTCTGCTGGTATTTATATTGACAACAGAACAATGGTTGCTTCTTTATTCTTAAAAGTTCCACGTGATCAATTTGATGCAAAAGTTAAAGACATCTATATTCGTGCTGCAAAAGAAATTGGCGATGTTCCAATTGAAGTTGTAAACGATGGTGACGTTACCGCTCTTGCTGGTGCTATTGGTATTGGTGAAGGTGAAGTTCTAGGTATTGCAATGGGTACTTCTGAAGCTGTTGGTTACGTTGATAAAGACGATAACATTACTGGCTGGTTAAATGAACTTGCTTTTGCTCCAATTGACGCTCAACCTGACGCTATGGAAGACGAGTGGTCTGGCGATATCGGTTGTGGTGTTAAATACTTCTCACAAGACGGTGTTATTAAACTAGCTAAACCAGCAGGCATCGAATTAGATGAAAATGCTACTCCTGCTGAAAAGCTAAAAGTTGTTCAAGAGTTAATGAAAAATGATGATCCTCGTGCAATCAAAGTATTTGATTCTATCGGTGTTTATCTAGGACATGCACTTGGCTATTATGCAAACTTCTACGATGTAAAACATATCTTAATGCTAGGTCGCGTAATGTCTGGTAAAGGTGGAGATATTATTTTAAATCGCGCTAATGAAATTTTAGCTGATGAATATTCTCATGTTAACGCAAAAGCAGAAACTCCGGATGAGAAAACAAGACGTGTTGGACAATCTGTTGCAGCTGCAAGCTTACCTGAAATCGTTAAATAAATATTGTATTATAAAAACCGTTCTGTCATATGTCAGAACGGTTTTTTGTTGTAATTATTGGTAATATATGATATGCTATATGTGAGAATAAGTAAATTCATCTAAAAGCGACGAGGGGATAATCAAGAATTTAATATTATATTAATTGCTTAAAGAATGAAGGTAGGTCATAATGATGAAGAACAAGTTTAAAACAATTTTCCTATTTTCCTTAACATTAGTAATAATCCTAATAAGCTTGTTTGGGTGTGACTTAGATAAGGCAAGAAATTTTAAGACTACTACTTTTCGAATAGGAAAAAGCACCTACATTGAAGCAGTTAATGCAGATGTTCTCGGAGATCAACTTTCGACAGAAGAAATTGATATCCTAGCAAGAAAAATATTTAAACAAGCATCCCTTATAAACGGTACATTCTTAGTATCACCAGAAACAATGGAGATAGATGAATCAAAGTCCATTATGGCCAAAAGTGAAGATTTATCCTACTTAAAGGATAAATGGAATATGCCAGGTTATACTCCAGACGATAAAATATACAAATGGAAAAAAATAGTTTATATTGAAACTTGGGAAGAATTTCAAACCATTTGTGAAAGTGTATTGGGCAAAGAATATTGTGAACAAAATATTTTAAGAGCGGCTCGGTATCGGATCATTGAACATGATGGATATTTATATCAATGTCAAGATTTAGTTGGCGGAGTGGGAGGAAATTGGCATTTAGAAGCAAATCGTTCAAAGATTAAAGTACTCTCACAAAAGGAAAATGCAATTGAAATTAGAGCAAATATGAAGGATTTAATCTGCCTTGGTTATGATGACAAGTGGGTAGATGGTGATTTGGAATATACAATAATAAGACAAAATGGATATTGGGTATTAAAGGATTTTCAAGGGGTAAACCCCAAACAGTAATGTAAGCATGATTGTAAAAAATCCCTCTCTATGAAAATAGAGAGGGATTTTAAGTATAAACTAAATTTCTTTTACTGTTCCGTCTGCATTAAATAAAGGTAGATATTCTAAATATTGAATATCATCACGATATTTTGCATCACCTTCAGCAAGAATAGCCATTTTACCGGCAATAATACCGCCAGCTTGTTTTACAAGTTTTTCAACAGCTCTTAAAGATTCACCTGTACTGATAACGTCGTCAATGATTAAAACACGTTTTCCTTTCATTAATGCAACATCATCGCTGTCAATATAGAGCATTTGTTTTTTTGCAGTAGTAATTGAAGTAACTTCTGTTGAAACAACATTTTTCATATAAAGTTTTGGTGATTTTCTAGCAATTAGATATTTGTTTTCACCACTTTGTCTTGCCATTTCATATAAAAGTGGAATGCCTTTGGATTCGGCAGTAATCATAATATCATGTTGTGGAGCAATTTTTAATAATTCTGATGCAGAAGCCATTGTAAGTTCAACGTCACCAAAAATGACAAAAGCGCCGATATATAATTCATCGGATACTTTGCATAAAGGTAAATCACGTTTTACTCCTGCAATAGTAATAGGGTAAGACTTGTCCATTGAAATGCCTCCAAATAATTTAATTGTTAACAAAAATATTATACCACTTCACATTGAAAAATGCAAAGTGGTATTTATATTTTGATTATTATAAATTTTATTACTTAATGTAAGGTAGGATTGCTAACATTACAAAGTTTAAAACAAATAAGATTGTAGACACACCTAAGATAGGGTGAATTTCTTTAACTTTACCACGGCAAATCTTAACGATGCAATAGAAGATAAATCCAAATGCAATACCGTAAGAAATGTTATAAAGGAATGCCATAAATACTGCAGCAAAGAAAGCTGGAATAGCTTCTTCAAGGTCATCCCATCTGATATCTTTTAGTGAGCTTGCCATCATGATACCAACAACGATTAGAACAGGAGCAGTAGCAGCAGCAGGAACGATACCAGCAATAGGAGCTAAAAATGCACTAGCTAGGAATAATACAGCAGTTGTAACGCTTGTTAAACCTGTACGACCACCAGCAGCGATACCAGCAGCACTTTCAACATATGTAGTAGTGTTTGAAGTACCGAAAATAGCACCTACTGAAGTAGCGATAGCATCTGCAAATAATGCTTTGTCCATTTTGGATTTGAATCCGCTATTTGTTTCAAGAGCTTTTTCGTCTTCTTCACTAAAGATACCGGTTTTACGGCCAGTACCAATGAATGTACCGATAGTATCAAATGTATCAGATAAACTGAATGCGAAGATTGTAACTAATACTAGAGGAATTTTAGCTGGATCGGTGAATAAAGATAAAAGACCAGGAGCACCAAATGCAGCACAGAAAGTGTCACCTAGTTCAGTAAATGCTTTACCGAATCCACCTAAGCTTATTGTAGATAGATTAACAACACCCATAGGGATACCAATTAGTGTTGTAGCAGCAATAGAAATTAGAATAGCACCTTTTACTTTTAAAACAAGTAAAACGATTACTAATACTAAACCGATTAAAGCTAACAAAATTGCAGCTTTGTTAAATTCAACTAATGCAGGAACAGCACTAGAATCGGCAATAACAGTACCATCTTTTAATACTACGTTTTTGCCTGGATCTGAAGTGAATTTTAAGAAACCAGAGTTTTTAACACCAATGTAGGCGATAAAAATACCAATACCACCGCCAATAGCATGTTGTAAGCTAGCAGGTATTGATTTAATAATTGATTTACGAATTTTTGTAACAGTAATGATAATATTGATGATACCACAAATAAATACCATTGCTAAAGCTTCTTGCCATTTAAAACCTAAGCCAAAGCATACTGTAAACGTGAATAATGCATTAAGCCCCATACCAGGTGCTTGAGCATATGGTACGTTTGCAACTAAACCCATAATTAATGTACCAATTGCTGATGAAATGATTGTTGCTAAGAAAACTGCACCGTATGGCATACCAGTCATAGATAACATTCCTGGGTTTACAAAAATGATGTAAACCATTGCAAAGAACGTGGTACAGCCAGCAATAATCTCGGTAGAAATTTTGGTGTTATTTTCTTTTAACTTAAAAAACTTTTCCAAACCTTTCAACTCCTCAAATAATTCAAGAGAAAATTTCTCTTGTTTAAAATATAAATAACCGAATAGCAAATTATGCTATTTTCGGTCATCACAATTCATAATATAACATAATATTCATGCATTTGCAACGCAAAGTACGAATTAAGCACATTTTTGTTAATTATATATTATAAATTTGCAAGAAAACAAAAAAATAATTGCATATTGTATAATAAAACATCTTATTTCATTAGTAAACAATATCATAGGTTTGTAGAATTAAAATTCAATTAGTGCATTAAATTATAATTTTGGGATTTAAAGTTACTTTTCAAATAAACTAAGAAAAACAAAAATGCCGTAAACGAAATACTTTCGTTTTCGGCGTAGGAAATTTTATAGCGGAGTAAAATCATGAATATAATTATTTTATACACCTTTTTTTAATTTTGATACCATTATTGTAATATCATCTTGATGTTCTGCAGACATCCTACGTTTTGCTTCATGTATTAACTTAATACTCATTTCTCTTGCAGGCATATGAGAACATTTTCTTATTTCATCTTCTAGCCACTCTGTTCCTTCGTCAATTACTCCATCTGAAACTAAAACAATTATGTCATTTTCTTTCATCATAGTCGCTTTTTTATCACTTTGAATTCCATGTATAATACCAACAGGAAGGGAGTTAGATGATATTTGATAACAATCTCCTTTCATGTAAAGAAAAGAAGGACATCCGCCTGCTTTTACAAATTCAACCTTTCCCGTAAATAAATCAATTTTTGCAATATCAATTGTTGCAAGGGATTCATCAGTAGATTTTACTTGTAGGGAAGAGTTGATTAGCTTTAAGGCTGATTCTAAGCCAAAGCCGGCTTTAATTAACTTTAAAAGAATAGAGCAAGTCATAACACTATCAATTGCTGCACGTTTGCCGTTGCCCATTCCGTCGCTTAAAATCATATATGCATAACCTTTTGAGTCCACAAAGTAATCGTAGCTATCACCACAAACAGGATTGTCATAACAGCAGGATTGTTGCGCCGAAAAATCAATGGTATATGCAGCTTTTTCAAATAATGCTATTTTTATTTTTTCTCCTATTTTTGATATACTAGGTAAATCAAAATCCTTTTGTGTGACATTGCTAATAGCTTCTGCAATTGCTTTTGGTGATGTTTTTAATGGTTCTTGTACATATATTTCAATGCAAGTATGCCCATATTGATCCAATACACAGATTACTTGGTCCGGTTTGGATTCCATTTTAGTAAATGTTTTAGAAACTATTTTAGAAAAGTGATCGTCATATCCTTTAATATCACCGAGCTCTTCGCTTACTTCTAACAGCATATCAGCTATTGAGTTAAACTGCTCAACAACCATTTCACGGCTCTCTGCAATATGGCGTTTTTTCCCTTGCTTTATTGAAAAAGCATAATAATTTTCGTTAATTGCATTTGTCAGTTTATCGAGCTTACAGCAATTTTCTTGAAAGAAGGTTGGCATTTGTTCATTACTTACAGTCCCTTCAATCTTTAAAATATCGTTTATTGGAGTAAATGAGTTTAATGTATCACTATAATTGTTATCCCAGCATCCAAGCATCCTAGTACAGCCTTTGCAAACCTTTCCCGCAGCTGCATCATAAACACTACAGATATTATTTTCATCAATTTCAGTGAATTTTTTAGATACTGTAATGAGATCATTTTGAAGATCTTTAATTGTATCAGATGCAAAAGTAAGCTTAGTTTGAACAAAATTTTGAAATAGAGAATTTCCCGAATTTTGCGTATTTTTTTCTTCGTGATTAGGATTTATTAAATGAAAAGCTTTTTGTGGGAGTAGAATATAAATAGCGGTTGCAAAAAAAGTTTCGATTAAACGATAGGTTAATAAAACCGGAGCACCGAGCAAAATCATATAAAAAGTGCTTACAGCTATAAAAACCGCAATTTGTCCAATTTTCTTTAATGGAGCAAATACACCAGCTAAAAAGCTTGAGATAATTAACATGCTGCAAAACTCAAGCATTTCAACGGAATATAAGTTTAAAGCTATTGATACAACAATTGCACCAATACTTGCGCCAACAACTCCGTATTGATTCATAGCGATGTAAATAAGAACAACACCTAAAATAACACCAATATTTACGTTGAATAAGCTAATATTTGCAAGTGCTGAAATAACAGTAATCAATAAAATAGTTATGCTACTCAATTCAATATAGGAAAAAAACTTGGAAGTGTGGTTTCGTAATAATACATTGCTGCCTACTGCATAAAAATAGGTCATTGAGCCAGCCAATAGTGCTTCAAGATACATAAGTATTGCATTTAATGATACTGATTTGCTAAATTGAATAAATGAAAAAGCTAGTATTGACATGATACAAAAGCTAACCAAGCAAAGTAAAACTGGCTTAGGCTTAGCCTTTATGAATTTAAACCATAATATCTTAAATACAAAAATAACAGATATTGCAATGATATAATACATGGTATAAGTAGGGGAAGAAAACAATAAACAACCAATAACAGAGCCGACAACTCCAGTAATCAGGTATTTGGCTGGCAGGCTACAAACGAAAGCAATACTGAATGGCGATATGCTTCCGAAAAGGCGAGCAGCTGCTAAAATAAAAGAGATAAGTCCAACTGTTGCTGATTTTAAAATAACCATGGTATCCGGTTTTGCTTTTGGAATTTCCATTGATTTTGCTTTCATTGATACATCCTCCATTGCCAACATTTCTTTCAACTATTCATGCGTTTGCAGCATAAAATTATTATACATCAAATAGTTGGTAAATATTGTCAAAGTTATACAGTCAAATATAAAATTATAATGTTGAATGTATGATAAAAACAATGAAAACCAATAAATTAGGGGTGGATTTTGTATATATATATCGAATGAAGTATAAAAGTTTTGTTCTAAATTTTGGTTTAGCTGCATAGTACAAAGAAACATCCCCAAACGAGTCGTTTGGGGATGAAATATTTATTTGGATAATTGTTCTATACCGTGTTTAATGCGTCGAATAGATTCTTCTTTACCAAGAAGTTCAGCTAATTCAACTCCACCGCCCGGAGTGAATTGTTTACCAGATAAACATACTCTTAATGGCCATAAAATCAAACCGTTTTTCACACCTAATTTTTCGATAAGAGCGAATAATGAATTATGAATATTATCAAAGTTCCAATCTTGTAAACCTTCTAAAACAGGGAGAATTTCTTTTAAGCTTTCTAAAGAATTTTCTTCGTTTGTTTTCATTTTTTTATGACAATACAGTTCGTTTGAATAATCAGGTATCTGGTCAATAAAATCAACTTGATCCGGAATATCAGTAAAGATTTCGGTACGAGGCTGTAACATTTTAGCAAGTTTTTCAAGATCAATATCTTCACGTTTGCAAGTTTGACGAATATAAGGAGTTGCATAGCTTAAATATTCATCAATACTTAGCTTTCTAATATATGCTCCGTTTATTGCGGTTAATTTTGCAGTATCAAAAATAGCAGGTGATTTAGAAATACCATCAATATCGAATTCTTGTATCAACTCATTTAGTTCAAATACTTCATTTTCACCTTTTGGGCTCCATCCTAATAAAGCAATATAGTTAATAATTGCTTCTGTTAAATAACCCTTTGCAATTAAATCTTCAAAAGATGCATCGCCATTTCTCTTAGATAATTTTTCTGTATGATTTTTCATAACAGGTGAGCAATGAACATAAACGGGCTTTTGCCATCCAAACGCATCGTATAGAAGATTATATTTAGGTGTAGAAGAAAGGTATTCGTTACCACGGATAACGTGAGTAATACCCATTGTGTGGTCATCTACAACGTTTGCAAAGTTATATGTTGGCATACCATCAGTCTTAATAAGAATTTGATCGTCTAAAGTTGAGTTTTCAACAGTAATTGTGCCAAATACTTCGTCATCAAAAGAAGTGGTACCTTCTGTTGGCATTTTTTGACGAATAACGTATGGAACGCCAGCGTCTAATTTTTCTTTAATTTCTTCAGGTGATAAATTTCTGCAATGTCCGTCATAACGAGGGGAAATTCCGGAAGCTTGTTGAATTGTTCTAACTTCTTCTAGTCTTTCTTTGTCACAAAAACAATAGTAAGCATGACCACTCTCAACTAATTGCAATGCATATTTTTTAAACATGCCCATTCTCTCGCTTTGTACATATGGTCCAACTGGGCCACCAATATCAGGACCTTCATCCCAAATTAAACCGGTTTTTCTTAATGTATTATAAATAATATCAACTGCGCCTTCAACGTAACGTTCACGGTCAGTATCCTCGATTCTTAAAATAAAAGTACCATTGTTTTTCTTTGCAAGTAGATATGCATATAATGCAGTACGTAAATTACCAACGTGCATATATCCGGTTGGACTAGGTGCAAATCTTGTTCTTACCTTATCAAAAGTCATTTTGATATCTCCATTCTTATATAAATTACATATGTTATTAATAGTAACGTTTTATATATAATTTGTCAAGCAAAGCATACAATTATTCTTATAAAAAGCTGATAAAATACGCTGTAACATTATATAACTCGTTAAATTGTTTATTAGTTGCATATCATACGCTTGACAAATAATATGTACTGATGTATACTTAAGACACAAAATTTAATATTGTGCAGGGGAGCTTGTGAGCAGGCTGAGAGGAAGTAATCAACTTCGACCCTTAAACCTGATTTGGATAATGCCAACGTAGGAAGTGATTATTTATTGCTTTAATGAGCGGGAAATGCCAATTCGGTATTTTCCGCTTTTTTGCATTCTCCGAATAAAGAAAAGGAGATTTCATTTTGAACGAGACAAAAACATCATTATTTTCAAACGGACTTATTTGGTTCGGCGCAGCGGTTTCCATAGCTGAAATACTAACAGGTACATTGATTGCTCCTTTAGGATTCGGCAAAGGGCTATGTGCAATTTTACTAGGCCATTTCATTGGTTGTGTACTTTTGTATTTTGCTGGGCTAATTGGTGCATATACGGAAAAAAGTTCTATGGAGACTGTTAAAATGTCATTTGGTGAAAAAGGCTCACTGCTTTTTTCATCTCTAAATGTGTTGCAGCTTGTTGGCTGGACAGCAGTTATGATTGTTAGCGGAGCAGCAGCTGCACATTCCATTGCTAATATAGGCGGACAATGGGCTTGGAGTATCATTATTGGATTGCTTATTATTATATGGATTTTGGTTGGTATTAAAAATTTAAACAAACTCAATATAATTGCTATGGGCGTTTTATTTGTATTAACAATAGTATTAAGTGTTGTGATTTTTCAAGGCGATTTAACATCATCGTTGAAAGGAAATATTAGTTTTGGTGCGGCAGTAGAGCTATCTGTTGCTATGCCACTTTCATGGTTACCACTTATTTCTGACTATACCCGTTATGGCAAATCAAAAAAAGGCTCTACTTTAACAAGTGCTGTTGTATATTTTTTCACGAGCTGCTGGATGTATATCATCGGTATGGGTGCTGCAATTTTTACGGGCGAAAATGATATTGCCAAAATTCTTATGGGAGCAGGGCTGGGAATTACGGGTATTTTGATTGTTGTATTTTCTACAGTTACTACAACATTTTTAGATGCATACTCTGCGGGTGTAAGTTCGGTTAGTATTTCAAAAAAACTGAATGAAAAATGGGTGGCTGTTGTTGTTTGTGGGCTTGGTACATTTTTGGCAATCTTTACTCCAATAACTAAATTAGAAGATTTTTTATATTTAATTGGTTCTGTATTTGCACCAATGATTGCAATTATTATTACTGATTATTTTATTTTAAAGAAAGATTATTGTGGGAAAGCTTTAAGCCTAAAAAACCTAATTATTTGGCTATTTGGCTTTATTATATATCGTGTGTTTCTACATATTGATACCATTATAGGTAATACACTTCCTGTAATGATTATTGTTGTATTGGTATGTGTAATTGTAAATAAATGCAGTTTAGTAAAAAGAAAATAACTTTTATCTGTAATGAAATAGGGGGGAGCGCCCTGTATTTTATGTAAAAGTTTTTATATAGCGATGGGAGTCCGTGTTTCGGAATGAGAGGAAGTAATAGAACTTCGACCGACAAAAAATAAATATTTTTATTTTTCTTGTCGTAGGGAAACTATTGCTATATTCTATACATAAATAACCTTTTCAAGAAAAATAAAGATATATCAATGTAAAGGAAGGGTTATCTATGTTAACTAAAAAAACAGCTTTATTCAAATCAATTGTTTTGGCTTCACTTGTTGCTATTGGAGTCGTTATTTCGCCATTGCTTCGTATTGAGGGGATGTGTCCTATGGCACATTTAATCAATATTGTATGTTCCGTTCTGCTTGGACCTTGGTATTCATTATTATGCGCTGTCATGATTGGGATCATACGTATGATGTTTATGGGGATACCACCTCTTGCATTAACTGGAGCAATATTTGGAGCTTTTCTATCTGGAGTGTTTTATCGACTTTCAAAAGGTAAAATTATCTGTGCTGTTGTTGGAGAAATATTCGGAACAGGTGTAATTGGGGCAATTGTATCTTATCCGGTTATGGCATTTTTAGTTGGTAGATCCGGATTGACATGGTTTTTCTATGTGCCGATGTTTGTTGGAGCAACACTTATTGGAGGTACGATAGCCTTTATTTTCTTAAAAGCATTGAGCAGAAATGGACTACTTGCTAAATTTCAAATGAGTCTGGGGGAAAAAGTATATGATAAACCGAATGCAAAGTATAAAAAGCCAAGTGATAAATAATAGCCCTCTTATTCATTGCATAACAAACCCTATTTCAATAAACGATTGTGCAAATGCAGTTTTAGCAGTGGGTGCAAAACCAATAATGGCTGAGCATCCACAGGAAGTTGCTGAAATAACTGCGAATTCGGCGGCGCTAGCTGTAAATCTTGGAAACATAACGGATGTAAGAATGGAATCAATGATGATTTCAGGTAAAGTTGCACATGAAAATTATATTCCATCTATACTTGATGCTGTGGGTGTTGGATGCAGTAAGCTTCGGTTAGGTTTTGCCAAACAGTTTATTCAAGAGAACAAACCAACTGTTATTAAAGGAAATATGTCTGAAATAAAAACAATTGCTGGTGTAACCGCTGATTCAATTGGAATTGATGTTGGAAATGATGATAGGATTACTGTTGCTACAATAAAAGACAATTTGAAAATTATGCAGGAATTATCACAAAAGACAGGAGCTGTTATTTTAGCAACTGGTGAAACCGATTTAATTGTTTTAGGAAGTAATGCATATCTTGTAGAAAACGGAGTAAAGATGCTGTCGGGTATTACGGGGACAGGCTGTATGTTAAATGTGTTAATTGCTTGTTATCTATCTTCTAATGAACCAATAGAGGCAACTATTTTAGCAACTACTATGTTAGGTATTGCGGGAGAACTAGCCGAAACACAACAAGGAACAGGAAGCTTTCATGTTCGATTGCTAGATTTTCTAAGTATAATGACAGATGAACAGTGGAAACAAAAAGTGAAATTAACTGAGGTGAGGTTATGAAATTTGATTTAACGCTATATTTAGTAACAGATAGTACATATCAAACAGAGGATCATTTTTTACATATTATTGAGGAAGCTTGTATGGGTGGAATTACTTTATTACAGTTGCGTGAAAAAGAAAAGAGCGGAAAAGAATATTTAGATATTGCGCAAAAAGTAAAAATAATTTCTGACAAATATAATATTCCTCTCATTATAGATGACAGAATAGATATTGCAATGGCAATAGATGCTACAGGAGTTCATGTAGGGGCAAGCGATATTCCTGTAAAATATGCTCGAAAACTATTAGGAGCAAATAAGATAGTTGGTGTTACTGCAAAGACAGTTTTAGCAGCACAACAGGCATATGAGGATGGTGCAGATTATCTAGGGGTAGGCGCAATTTTTCCTACAACTACGAAAGTAAAAACACAGATAACTGAAGTTGCGACCTTAAATGCAATATGTAAATCAGTTCCGATTCCTATTGTTGCAATTGGCGGATTGAATAGTGAAAACGTAACGATTTTAAATAACAGTCCTATGGATGGAGTTGCAGTTGTATCTGCAATTATGAAATCGGATAACCCGAAACAATCTGCAATACAATTAAAAGATATGATAACGGGAATTAAGAATAACAATAGATAAAAATACAAAAGGAGAGATATCATGAAAAAAGTATTAACGATTGCGGGTACAGATTGTAGTGGCGGAGCAGGTGTTCAAGCAGATATTAAGACTATCACAGCTCATAAAATGTATGCAATGAGTGCCATGACAGCACTAACAGCTCAAAATACAACAGGAGTATATGGCGTATTTGAAATAACGCCTGAATTTGTTTCGCAGCAATTGGATTGCATTTTTCAAGATATTCGTCCCGATGCTGTAAAGATTGGCATGGTATTTAATAAAGATATTATCAAAGTCATTGTAGATAAACTGAATCAATATCAAGCTGAAAATATTGTCGTAGATCCGGTTATGGTATCTACAAGCGGAAGCAAATTGCTTTCAGACGATGCAGTAAACGCTTTGGTAACCAAGTTACTGCCGATAGGAACGGTAATTACGCCAAATATACCCGAGGCGGAAACAATATGCGGTTTTACTATTAACAGTGAGGATGATATGATTCGAGCAGCAGAAAAAATCAATTTTCAAATAAATTGTTCGGTATTGATTAAGGGAGGTCACTTAACCTCCACTGCAAATGATTTATTATATTATCAAGGCAAACCTACATGGTTTATATCTGAGCGGGTTGATAATCCGAATACCCATGGTACAGGTTGTACACTATCTTCAGCCATTGCGTGTAATTTAGCAAATGGATTGAGCATTGAAGAAAGTATACAAAAAGCAAAAGAATATGTTACAGGTGCTTTAAAAACCCACTTTGATATTGGGCATGGAAGTGGTCCATTGGATCATACTTATTGGTTATAAAAAATGAATTGCACACATTATTTTGAGTAAAATCAAGATAATGTGTGCAGTTTTTTATATGGTTATATTCATAAATCGGAAATCTCATGCTGTTCATACAAGATAGTGTGAACCATTTATCAACGACTTGTTTTTATTTTCCAATAGTTCCTTTAAACTCTGCGGGTGTCATGCCGGATTTCATTTGAAATGATTTATAAAAATTCGAGTAATCGGTAAATCCACATTGCATACAAGCCTCTGTTGCAGACACCCCTTCACGCAATAGTTTTTTTGCGAGTACAATTCTTTTTGCAATAATGTAATCATAAACGGTTGCATTGGTATAAGCTTTAAATTTACGGATAAGATGGTACTTACTGATAAAAAAGCGATTGCTAATGTCGTCTAGCGTTAGCTTTTCACATAGATGTTCGTTTATATAATAGATGATTTCAGGAATTGTATCATATTCAATATCTTCTGCTTTAAAAGGGGCAGCAGAAAGTAATTGGGTATGAATATGATCTAATAACAAAACAAGATAGGCGTTTTTAACAAGTATTGAGTCTTCGTTTGTAGTGCTTAAATGAATCAACCGATGTAACATTGTCGTAATAAAATCAAAATCAACAGATGGAATTGGGATGAGATATTGTTTATTTGCCTCAATTGTATGTAGTGTTGTGGTGAGCGTTTGTTTTTCATCATCAATTGACTGAATATAGGATGGGTTTACCCACAAAACAATTCGTTCATATAAAGCGTTTGGATCAGCAATAACTGGTCGGTGCATTTTTCCGGGTGGAATTACTAAAATATCTCCAGCGCAAAGATCATATACTTTTTCTTCGATATAATAAGTTACAATTCCATCTAAAAATATATAAAACTCATAGAAATCATGGTTATGAAAATCAAGTGCTTTAAAATATGGTTGTCTATAATGATAAATTTCAAACGTATCAGAAATCATGTTCATATGAGTCGGATTGAAAACCGAGATTTCATTTTTTATAGATTTCATACAATCACCCCTCACAGCTATAATACCGCAATATTTACTATGTTACAAGCAAATTATATTATATTATTTGAATATATTTATTGGTATGATACGGGTATAGAGACAAAACGATGAACTGAAACAAAAGAGGAGTTCTTTATTATGATAAAACAATTGTTTTTAGAAAATGAAACAGCAAAACGACTCTATCAAACAGCGAAAGACTTACCAATTATTGATTATCATTGTCATCTTTCGCCGAAAGAAATCTACGAAGATAAACCTTTTGCTGATATTGGAGAAATGTGGCTTGGGGCAGATCATTATATATGGAGATTGATGCGTGCATTTGATATAAATGAATACTACGTTACCGGAAAAGCATCTTATCAAGAAAAGTTTTATGCATTTGCAAGATGCGTGGGTCTTGCTGCAGGAAGTCCATTGTATCATTGGTGTAAGATGGAGTTATCCCAATACTTTGGAATCGATACACCATTAAATGAATCTACTGCAGAAGAAATCCATCAAAAAGCAAATCAAGTCATAAGAGAAAAACAACTTTCACCAAGAAAGTTAATACAACAATCAAATGTAGCTTATATCGGAACAACGGATGATGTAATTGATTCGCTAGACTACCATGAGAAATTAAAGCAAGATAATACTTTTGATGTCACAGTAGCACCTTCGTTTCGCACAGACAATTTATTATTAATTCAAAAAGAGGGGTATCTCGATTACATAAAAAAGCTTTCCAAGATTACAAATATTGATGTTATAAACATTGATACATTAGAACAAGCAATTCAAAATAGATTGGATTTTTTTTGTAAAATGGGTTGTAAATTTACCGATGTTGGTATTCCAATGTTTCCAACATGCATGGGAACAAAGCAACAAGCCGATATCGCTTTTCAAAAAGCAATAAATGGAGAGCCAACCACAGAGATGGAGTATAACCAATTTCTATTTTATATATTTGTGTTCTTGGCTTCTGAGTATCAAAAGCGCAACTTAATCATGCAACTCCATTTAGCTGCAAAGCGAAATGTGAATAGTGCTTTATATCGCTCAGTCGGAGTCGATTGTGGTGGGGATTGCGTTGGTGATAGTATTTCCCAAGATCAAATGGCAGCACTGTTTGATGCAATGAACGAAAATGGAGCTATGCCAGAAACAATTGTATATACACTGAATACTGCAATGTATGATACACTTTCCACAATTTCAGGAAGCTTTCGCAATGTAAGAATGGGAACAGCTTGGTGGTTCCAAGATCATAAGAGCGGAATTGAAAAACAAATCAAACTCTTTGCCCAAACATCACATTTAGCGACATTCTTAGGAATGTTAACGGATAGTAGAAGTTTTCTCTCTTATGCTCGACATGATTATTTTAGAAGAATTTTATGCAATATTGTTGGGGATTGGATTGAAAAAGGTGAGTTTGCAGATGATGAAAATGCAGAAATACTCATTCGTCGAATCTGTTATGAGAACATAAAAAATAAAATAGGGGATTAACTTATGAAGATGACATTTCGTTGGTACGGAGAGAATGATCCCGTTACCTTGCAAAAGATTAGGCAAATTCCAAAGATGAGCGGAATTGTGTCCGCAATTTATGATGTTCCTGTTGGTGAAGTATGGGGCGAAGACAAAATTCAAGCACTAAAAGAAAAAGCAAATCAAAATGGATTGGCTTTTGAAGTGGTTGAAAGTGTTCCTGTTCATGAGGATATTAAATTAGGAAATCAAAATGCAAAGAAGTACATAGAAAACTATTGCGAAAATATTCGTAGATTAGGTCGAGCAGGCGTTAAGGTCATTTGTTATAACTTTATGCCCGTATTCGATTGGCTTCGTAGCGAGTTAGAACGGATATTACCAGATGGATCAAATGCATTGGCGTATGATGAAAAAACTGTACTTTCTATGAATCCACTTACAAGTGAATTATCATTACCAGGATGGGATGAGAGCTATACTAAAGAGGGATTAAGAGAGTTATTAAAGCAATATAAAACTGTTGATGAAGAGCAATTATGGCGTAACCTAGAAATCTTTTTAAAAGCAATCATTCCAGTAGCAGAGGAAAGTGGAATCAGTATGGCGATTCATCCGGATGATCCACCATGGGGTATTTTCGGATTACCTAGAGTAATTACAAATGAAAAAAATCTAGAGCGTTTTTTAAAGCTAGTGGACTTCAAAGCGAATGGCTTAACCTTCTGCACAGGCTCATTGGGAGCTAGTGTTGAAAATGATTTAGTTGCAATGATTCATAAATTTGGTAATCGTATTCATTTTGCACACTTAAGAAATATCAAAATTACAGGTGAGCGTTGCTTTGAAGAAAGTGCACATCCAACAGAATGTGGTTCATTGGATATGTACGGAATTGTAGAGGCATTGCAAGAAAGTGGATTTGATGGCTACATACGCCCTGATCACGGAAGAATGATTTGGGGAGAAACAGGTCGTTATGGTTATGGATTATATGACCGTGCATTAGGTGCTACTTATTTAACTGGCTTATGGGAAGGAATTGAAAAACATGCAAACAAATAAAACAGTTGTTATTACTGGTGCTGCTGGAGTATTATGCTCTACCTTTGCTTTTGATTTAGCTCAAAAAGGAATGAATGTTGCGTTACTAGATTTAAATGTAACTGCGGCACAAAAAGTTGCAGATGAGATAAACAAAAAAGGCGGAAAGGCAATTGCAGTAGAAGCGAATGTATTAGAAAAAGAAAGCTTAGAAAAAGCACATGAAATTGTAAAACAAGAGTTTGGGACTTGTGATATTTTAATTAATGGTGCAGGAGGCAACAATCCGAAAGGAACAACCTCTAGTGAGTATTTTTTAAAAGATGATATGCAAGATGAAAACTTAACTTCCTTCTTTGATTTAGACCCAAAAGGAATTGAGTTTGTGTTTAATTTAAACTTTCTAGGCACATTACTTCCAACACAAGTATTTACCAAAGACTTTATTGAAAACAACAAAGGAAATATTATTAATATTTCTTCTATGAATGCGTTGAAGCCTCTGACTAAAATTCCAGCATACAGTGGCGCAAAAGCCGCTGTATCGAACTTCACACAATGGTTAGCAGTACATTTTGCAAACCAAAATATACGAGTAAATGCAATTGCACCAGGATTCTTTGTAACGAATCAAAATAAAGCATTGTTATTTGATGAAAACGGAAATCCAACTGCAAGAACCCATAAAATATTAGCACATACTCCAATGGCACGTTTTGGAAAGCCAGAAGAGTTACTTGGAACACTAGAGTGGCTTGTAAATGAAGAAGCATCTAGTTTTGTAACAGGAATTGTAGTCCCAGTAGATGGTGGATTTTCTGCATATTCAGGTGTGTAGCAACGAGCCGTTGTATGTAATTTGTAGGGGGGATTCCATATTTTCTCGAACGGTACCATAAATAATCATATATAGAGGATGTGTACTATGCAAAAAGAGCAGGTTTTATTAAAAATTAAGCAAGCTGGAATTGTTGCTGTTGTACGAGGCAATACAAAGCAAGAAGCACTCGATATTGTTAAAGAATGTGTAGCTGGTGGAATTACTGCAATTGAACTAACGTTTACAACTCCTTTTGCACATCATGTGATTGAAGAGTTACATAATCAATATGGCAACTCAATCTTGCTAGGTGCTGGAACTGTTTTAGATTCAGAAACCGCAAGAATTGCAATCTTATCAGGAGCACAATTTATTGTATCACCACATTTTAATGCAGATGTTATTCGTATGTGTAATCGCTATCGCATTGCAAATATGAGTGGCATTATGACAATAACAGAAGCCGTATCTGCAATGGAAGCAGGTTGTGATATCTTAAAAGTATTCCCAGGAGAAGTGTTAGGAATCAATTTCTTGAAAGCAATTAAAGGCCCACTTCCTTATGCACAATTGATGCCAACAGGAGGAGTAAACCCTGAAAATGTCTGCGAATGGCTACAAGCAGGTGCTGTGGCAGTCGGAGCAGGTAGTTCATTGACAAAAGGAAATGTCAAGCAAAATGCAGAACAATTTATCAAGCAGATTCACTTGTTTAGGGAGGGATAGGCATGGTACTAACATTTGGAGAAGTGTTATTGAGGCTAACCCCTCCTGAATTGCAACGAATCAAGCAAGCGCATAGCTTTCAAATTGATTTTGGAGGAGCAGAAGCCAATACTGCAGTTTCTCTTGCTCAATTTGGAATTCCAGTAAAACATATCACAAAGCTACCTAATCATGAAATTGGTTTATCGTGTAAAAGTGAGCTGATGAAATATGGCGTTGACACAAGCGGGATTGTAATGGATGAAAGTAATCATGCACGGATGGGACTATACTTCTATGAAAAAGGTGCATCTCAACGCCCGTCTCAAGTAATCTATGACAGAGCAGATTCCTCCATTGCAAAAGCACAAGAAACTGATTTTAATTGGGATGTTATTTTAAATGGCGTATCATGGTTTCATTTTACTGGAATTACACCTGCAATTAGCGATAATTTAAGTAATATTTTATTGACAGCCTTGCAAAAAGCAAAGGAAAAGGGAATTACAATTTCTTGCGATTTAAACTATCGTGCAAAGCTTTGGAGCAAAGAAAAGGCAAAAGAAGTAATGACCAGCTATATGCCATATATTGATATACTTTTTGCAAATACAGGTAGCATTTATGATGTATTTTCTATTGGAACTGCTTATTACGGAAAATCAGATGATGTAGAAACTGCAATTGCTGTTGCAAAACAAGTGAAAGATACTTTTGAAACAAAAGTAATTGCAATGACGATGAGAAAGACTATATCTGCATCAGTAAATGAATGGTCAGCCTTGTTGTATGACGGGAATTGTTATATTGCAAAGAAATACAAAATGGATATTGTTGACCGCATTGGCGGCGGAGATAGTTTTGCGGCGGGTTATATTTATAGTGCATATAAAAAATATACTATGCAACAAACCGTTGAATTTGCAACTGCGGCATCTTGCTTAAAACATTCCATACAAGGTGATTTTAATTTGGTGTCTGTTGAGGAAGTAATGGCATTAGTGAATGGTGACGGTAACGGAAACATTAAAAGATAACAGTAAAAGGGAGAAAATAAGATGAAAATAGGCGCACAACTTTATACAATACGTGATTATATTCAAACAGTCGATGATGTAAGTAAATCGTTCAAAAAAATTGCAGATATTGGATATCAAGCGGTTCAAGTTTCTGGAATTGGACCAATTAAGCCAGAAGAACTGCGAGATATTGCAAAGGAAAACGGATTAGAGATTGTAATTACACATATTAACCCTGAACGTGTTTTAAACGAAACTGAGCAAGTAATCGTAGAACATAAAATCTTTGGTTGCAATCGAATTGGTATTGGCTCTTTACCAGATCGATATAAAACGGATTTAAACGGATACCGTCAGTTTGTAAAAGACTTTAGTGTTGCTGCAAAGAAGATGGCAGAACATGGAATGAAATTTTATTATCATAACCATGAGTTTGAGTTTTTGCATTTCGAAGGTACGACACCATATGATATGATGATTCAAGAAACAAATCCAGACGAATGGGCTTTTTTACCGGATACTTATTGGATTCAATATGCTGGAAGATGCCCAGCAAAACAAATTGAACAATTAAAAGGTAGAACAGAAGTAATTCATATTAAAGATATGGCAATCAGAGATCGTAAGCAAGTTATGGCACCTATCTTTGAAGGCAATTTATGTTTTGATGAAATTTTTGAAGCTTGTGAAAAAGCAGGCGTAGTATATGCAATGGTAGAACAAGATGATTGCTATGGTAAAGATCCATTTGATGAATTGAAAATTAGTTTTGATAACTTAAAGAAGGCAGGATATTAATTATGGCTGATTTTCTATTATCTGCGTTTGCAGATGAAGCAGCAGAGAGATTAGAGAGACAAATTGAGGCGCTCAAAAGAAACAATATTAAAAGAATAGAAATTCGAAATGTAAACGGAAAATGTATTATTGATTGTTCAAAAGTTGAACTTGTAGCTATAAAAAAACAGCTTGATGAAAATGGAATTATGGTATCTTCCATAGGTTCGCCGATTGGAAAATATAATATTGAAGAGCCTTTTGATATTCATTTAGAACGCTTTCAACGAGCAATAGAAACGGCTAAAATTTTGAAGACAAAACGCATTCGTATGTTTAGCTTTTTCATTCCAAAAGGAGCAGAAGCCGAACAATATCGTGAAGAAGTTTTGAGCCGACTTGAAGTGTTCACAACGCTAGCAAAACAAAATGGCGTGGTTTGTTGCCATGAAAACGAAAAAGAAATCTATGGCGATGTAAAAAAACGTGTGTTAGAATTACATGAAAACAACTCTGACTTAAAGGGGATTTTTGATCCAGCAAACTATATTCAATGTAAAGAAGATCCGAAATCCATTTTTGCAGATTTAAAACCTTATATTGACTATATTCATATTAAAGATGCAATCATGGAAGATGGAATTGTAGTGCCTGCAGGCAAAGGCGATGGTGCAATAGCAACAATATTAGATAGCTTTTATGAGCAAGGAAAAGAAAAGCTATTAACCGTTGAACCACATCTTACCGTATTTAGTGGACTTAGTAATTTACAAGATGAAGAGTTAAAACATAAATATACATATCAATCCCAAGGGGAAGCATTTGATGTGGCTGTAACTGCATTAAAAGACATCTTAGATAAGAGAGGATATTGTTATGAATAATCAAGTGAAAATTGGAATTATCGGAATTGGTAACATGGGTAGTGTTCATGCAAAAAACATCTATAACAATGAAGTTGAAAATATGCAACTAGGAGCAGTTTGTGATATCGAACCAACCAAACAAGCTTGGGTAGATGAAAACGTAAAAGGCATACCTTTTTATCAAGATTACAAAGAGATGATTGAAAATGAAAACTTAGATGCGATTTTGATTGCAGTACCACATTACTTCCATCCTGAAATGGCAATCTACGGTTTCTCAAAAGGTCTACATGTAATATCAGAAAAACCTGCTGGTGTATATACAAAGCAAGTAGAAGCTATGAACGAAGCTGCGAAAAAATCAGGCAAAGTGTTCGGAATTATGTACAACCAACGTACAAACCCAATGTACCAAAAAGCAAGAGAGCTTGTAAAAAGCGGTGCTTTAGGCGAATTGAAACGTTGTATTTGGATTATTACGGATTGGTATCGTACGCAATCTTATTATGATTCTGGTACATGGAGAGCAACATGGGCTGGTGAAGGCGGCGGTGTGTTAATTAACCAATGCCCTCATAACTTAGATTTATGGCAATGGATTTTCGGTATGCCAACAAGAATCAGAGCAACTTGCCAAATGGGTAAATGGCATGATATTGAAGTAGAAGATGAAGTTACTGCATACGCAGAATATGCAAATGGTTCAATAGCTACTTTTATTACTACAACTGGAGAAACTCCAGGCACCAACCGTCTTGAAATTACTGGCGATAAAGGCAAACTTGTGATTGAAGATGGTAAAATGCATCTTTGGCAATTAAAAGTACCAGAACGTGAATGGTGTGTCACTTGTGAAGAAGGCTTTAAAACACCTGAAAAAGTATATACAGAAATCAAACCAGAAGGTGTAGAAACAGGACACAATGGTATTCTAAGAAACTTTGTAAAAGCAATCTTACAAGGCGAGAAATTATTAGCTCCTGGATACGAAGGAATTAATGGACTAACAATCTCCAATGCAATCCATTTATCAAGCTTTACAAATGATTGGGTTGAACTACCAATCGATAAAGAGTTATATTTAGAAAAACTAAATGAGTTAATTAAAACTTCTAAAACAAAAGATAATGTTGTAGCAAGATTACAAAATTTAGAGGGAACATATTAAGCAATAAAGGATGGTCGTAAAATGAAAATCAATAAAATTATTCATGCAAATGTAGTGACTCCATATCGTGTGATTGAAGATGCAGAGGTTTGCATAGAGAACGGAATAATCACCTATGTAGGAAAAATGCGTGAGGATGATAGTGAAAGAGAAGGTGTGCTAGATGCGAAACATCAATATCTATCTTCTGGTTTTATTGATCTTCATACCCACGGAGCAGGTGGACACGATTTCATGGATGGCACAGAAGAAGCTTTTTTAGAAGCAGCAATTGTCCATGCAAAACACGGAACAACGTTGTTGCTTCCAACTACCCTTGCTTGTAGCAACGAAGAATTAGAAAACGTCGTAAAAGTATTTCATCAAGCCAAAGGGAAGAGTAAAGGTGCAATTTTATATGGATTACATCTAGAAGGCCCATATTTTTCACAAAATCAGAGAGGTGCACAAGACGAGAAATATATTAAAGCACCGGACCCTGTAGAATATGAAGCACTTTTAAATAGCACAACCGATATTGTACGTTGGACAGCAGCTCCTGAACTAGAGCGAATTAGTGAGTTCGCTTGTGCGTTACGCAAACATGGTATATTAGCTTCCATCGGACATAGTGATGCAGTATTAGAAGATGTGCAGCAAGCTTTTGAAAATGGATTTACTCATATTACGCATTTATATAGCGGAATGTCTGCTATGGTGCGGAAAAATTCATTTCGCTATCCAGGTGTAACGGAAAGTGCTTATATGATTGATGAAATGACCGTAGAAATTATTGCAGATGGAAAGCATTTACCTGCTAGTATTTTAAAATATGTTTATCAAACAAAAGGTGCAGACAAAATTTGTTTGGTAACCGATTCAATGCGTGGAGCAGGAATGCCTGACGGAAAAAGTATTCTCGGTAGCTTAAAAGCAGGTCAAGAAGTGGTTATTGAAGATGGCGTTGCAAAACTGTTCGATCGTTCTGCATTTGCGGGAAGCGTTGCAACAGCGGATAGAGTTGTTCGCAATATGATTCAGCTAGCTGATGTTCCACTATGCGATGCAGTTCGTATGATGACTGCAACACCTGCAAGAATTGCAAAGATTAAAAATAAAGGTATTGTAGCACTCGGATATGATGCTGACTTTACATTGTATGATTCAGAGATTAACATAAAAGCAACTGTTGTAAATGGTGAACTAATATATAGAAAGCAATACGAATTCGTATAAGAATGGTGGAATAGAATGAAGACATTTGAGGTTGACAAACTGAAAGTGAATCAATATAATACACGGGAAGAAATGGGACAATCAGCGGCAAAGGATGTGGCAACAAAAATAAAAGAATTATTAAAAACCAAAGCAGAGATTGCAATGATTTTTGCAGCAGCTCCTTCCCAAAATGAGTTTTTGAGTAGCTTGCTCCAAGATAAAGAGATTGATTTTTATAGAATCAACGCATTCCATATGGATGAATATATTGGATTAGAAAAAGAAGCTCCACAAGGGTTTGGAAACTTTTTAAAAGATCGGTTATTTAATCAAGCAAACTTTAAAACAGTAAGCTATATTGATGGACAAAATAGTAATCCTCAAGAAGAATGTAATCGTTATGCAAAGTTGTTGAACAAACAGAAAATTGACATTGTATGTATGGGAATTGGAGAAAATGCACATATCGCTTTCAATGATCCACATATTGCTTTCTTTGATGATAAAGAAGCAGTTAAAATTGTAGAGCTTGATTTGACTTGTAGGCAACAACAAGTGAATGATGGGTGCTTTTCTTCTATAGATAAAGTTCCAATGCATGCAATTACTCTGACAATTCCAACTTTAGTTTCCGCAGATTATATTTATTGTATGGTACCTGCAAAAACAAAAGCAGAAGCTGTAAAAAATGTTGTAACAAAAGAAATTTCAGAAAAATATCCAGCATCTATTTTAAGAAGATGTGAAAATGCAACAATGTATATTGATGCCGATAGTGGTAGTTTAATATAGTTGTAGGCGCAAAAGATGTTCGCTTACCATGTGAAAGAGATAGCAAAAGGGGAGATAATATGTTTCAAACAGCAGTCATTACTGATGAAGTATCACAAGATTTTCAAGTAGCAGTTGATTTTGCATTACGTCATAAACTAGATGCCGTTGAGATTCGTTCGGTAGACGAGAAAAACCCATTTGAAATGAATCAAGTGGATATTGATAAAATGAAAGCCATCTTAAAAGGAACAGGATTAAAGGTTTGTTGTATTAGTGCTCCTTTTTTTAAATGCGATATTGATAATAAACAAGAAATTGAAGAGCATATAGAAGGCTTAAAACGTTGTATTCATATCGCAAAAGAGCTAGGATGTAGTCTTATTCGTGGATTCACTTTTTGGAATAAAGGAGACTTTGAACAAAGCATTTCCGATATAGTCAAGAAGTTTCAAGAACCGATTGTGCTTTTAAAACAAGCAAATATGCTGCTGGCATTGGAATTTGATCCAACCGTATATACAACCAATGCAAAAAGAGCGGTTATGGTGTTAAAAGAACTAAACTCTCCTTATGTAAAAGCTTTATGGGACCCTGGGAATGACATCTATGATGAAGAGGAAGAATGTCCTTATCCAGATGGATATGAAATGATCAAGCCTTACTTAGTTCATATGCATTTGAAAGACGCGAAGCGAGTAAATGGAAAACCGGAAGCGATGATAATTGGAAAAGGCGATTTTGATTTTGTTGGACAATTCAAAGCGTTATTAAATGATGGCTATCAAGGTTATGTATCCTTAGAAACTCATTATCGTCCAGCACATGAGTTGTCCGAAGAGATATTAAAACAACCAAAGGGCTCTACATTTTCTTATTTAGGATTAGAAGCCAGCGAAGAATGTATGAAAAATTGGAAAGATATTATGAAGAAATGTAATGTATAATACCAACAAAAAAAGAGGAGGCATTTATTATGAAAAAACTAAGATTAGCAATTTTAGGTCAAGGTAGAAGTGGTAGAAATATTCATGGAGCATATTTAAAAACAAATCTTGAGCAGTTTGAAGTTGCATATGTGGTAGATCCAATTGCACTTCGCCGTGAAAGAGCAAAAGAAGAATATGGTTGTGTGGTATTAGAAACCTACCAAGAACTATTCGATAAAACAGATATCGACTTTGTTGTAAACGCAACACCAAGTTATCTTCACCCAAGTATTTCAATTGATTTATTAAATCATGGCTTTAACGTATTAAGTGAAAAACCATTTGCTCGTACAGTACAAGAAGTAGACGACATTATCGCTGCTGCCCAAAATAATAACTGCATGATTGCTGTTTTCCAACAATCTCGCTTTGCACCATATTATAACCAAGTGAAAAGTGTTATCGATTTTGGTGTATTAGGAAGATTAGTACAAGTGAGCATCGAATTTAATGGATATGCTCGTCGTTGGGATTGGCAATGTTGTCAAGATTTTTATGGTGGAAGCCTATTAAACACAGGTCCACATCCAGTTGACCAAGCATTAGATATTCTAAACTTCCGTGAAGGTATGCCAAATGTAATGTGTAAGATGGATCGTGTAAACACATTTGGCGATGCAGAAGACTATGTAAAATTGATTCTAACAGCACCAGATCGCCCACTTATTGATGTTGAAATTTGTTCTTGTGATGCATATCCTTCTTTTACATATAACATCATGGGTACAACAGGCGGATTAAAAGGCGGAATGAACGAAATGAAATGGAGATATTTCAAACCGGAAGAATCACCAGAACAACATATTATTCGCACACCAATATGCGATGAAGAGGGTTTCCCTAAATATTGTTCTGAACAATTAAAATGGTATGAAGAAGAATGGAAAACTGAAAATACAGGAACATTTACAGATGCAGTAGATAGCTTATATCAAACAGTGTATAACCACTTAGTAAATAATGTACCATTGGTGGTAACCCCTCAACAAGTGAGACAACAAATTGCAGTGATTGAAGAATGTCATAAACAAAATCCACTTTCTAAGAAGTTTTAATTGGAGGATATTATGTATAGAATCGGTATTATCGGAACAGAAAACACGCATGCTTTAACGTTTGCAAAACTGATTAACCTACCGAATGAAAAAACAGGAAAGCTTTTATATCCTGATGCAAAAGTAGTTGGCGTATACGGTCCTGATCTTGAATCCGCAACAAGAATTGTTGAAGAAGCGAATGCAGAGTTTATTGCAGCGTCTGCAGATAATTTTTTTGGCAAAGTTGATGCAATGATTATTACTTGCAGAAAAGGCTCTCTTCACGCACAATATGCAATGCCATTCATTCAAAAAGGAATTCCTTGCTTTATTGATAAGCCGTTCACTGTAGATAGAGAAGAAGCAGTTAAACTCATTGAAGAGGCAAAAAAGCGCAATGTTCCACTATCAGGTGGATCCGGATGTAAATTAGCATATGATGTTACTTTGTTACAAAATGAAGTAGAGCAAATGGTAAAAGCTAATACGATGATAACGGGAAGCGTTAGCTTCCCAGCAGATCCAGACAGCGAATATGACGGTTTTTATTTCTATTCTCCACACTTAGTAGAAATGGCACTCACTATTTTTGGATTTGATGTGGAAAGTGTTGTTGCTTTTGAAAAGAATAAGAGCAGAATTTGCTTATTCCGTTATAAAAACTATGATATAACACTAAACTTTACAAAGGATGCAAAACAATACACAGGTATTATATATGGACAAGAGAAAAACGTTGTTCGTAATATTGATATTTCCTTTATCTTTAAGCAAGAAGTAGAGCATTATATTCACATGCTTCGCACAGGCGAAATGCCACAATCGTATGAAGAACTTGTAAAACCAGTTTCAGTGATTAACGCAATTGAACAAGCTATTCAAACAGGGAAAGAAACAAAAGTACAGTAAGAATAATCTTAAATGTGATTTGAATTAACAAACTTTATCGTAAAGTTAGATATAATTTTGAATGTTATGATTCAATGTTGTTACATAAAATTTAAGGTATTAATGAAAAATGGAGACTCCCGAAAATTTTGTGTAAAAGTGAATAAGGTACTTCCAATCAGACAAGAATTAAGATAATAAATTCAAGTATGAAAGGAAGTATTTTTTTATGGAAAAGCAACCGAAAGAGTTATTAAAAGAGTATGTGAACAGCCAAAACTTCACAAGCACAACAGAGGTTATGCAGGCAATGAAAGAGATGTTCAAAGATGTTCTTCAGCAAGTTATGGATAGTGAATTAGACGAAGAATTGGGTTACCAAAAAAGTCAAAGAATAGCGAACGATGACGGAAAAAGCATGTCGAAAAATTATCGAAATGGATATTCAAAGAAAACAGTTAAAACACAACTTGGCGAAGTGGATATTAATGTTCCTCGTGATAGAAACGGTGAATTTGAACCACAAATTATTGGTAAATATAATCGTAATGCTGACGGGATGGAAGAAAAAATTATTGCACTTTACTCTTGTGGCATGTCTCAACGAGATATTGCTGAACAAGTAAAAAATCTTTATGATGTAGAAATTTCAGATGGACTAGTAAGCAAGATAACAGAAAAAATAATGCCGGAAGTAACAGCATGGCAAAACCGTCCACTAGATAGTGTATACCCATTTGTGTTCATGGATGCAATACACTACAAAGTAAAAGAAAACAATCAGTTTGTAACGAAAGCAGCATATGTGGTTTTAGGAATTACACTTGAAGGAAATAAAGATATATTGGGCATTTGGATTGGAGAAAACGAGAGCTCAAAATTCTGGTTGAGCGTTATGAATGACTTGAAATCAAGGGGTTTGCAAGATGTATACCTATTTTGTGTTGACGGTTTAAAAGGTTTTAAAGAAGCAATCAATGCAGCATATCCCAAAGCGCACATTCAACGTTGTATTATACATCAAATTCGATATTCAACACGATATGTAGGATACAAAGATATCAAGAAGTTAATGGCAGATCTAAAACTAGTATATCAAGCTGTTACAGAGGAAGAAGCATTGAATAATCTAATATCATTCAAAGAAAAATGGGGTAAAAGTTATCCTTCTTGCATAAAGAGTTGGGAGGATAACTGGGATATACTATCAACCTTTTTTGCATATCCAACTGATGTAAGGAAAATAATATACACAACTAATATTATTGAGGGATTAAACAGGCAGTTCAGACAAATAACCAAGAATAAACCATCATTTCAAAATGATGATAGTTTAAAAAGGATACTGTATTTAGCTTCAAAAAAAATTGTCGAACGATGGACACAACGTTGTCGAAATTGGGACGTTGTTTTAAACCAATTAAACATCATGTTTTCGGACAGAATCGCTGGATGATTCTATGTTCATCCGCCAAAATTTAATGACAAAAGGGGCATGCCCCTTTTGTCATTAAATAAACTTGTTTCAACTAACCTATACACTATGTCAATTACTATTTTGTTCCTATTTCTTGTTCTGATTGTTTTTCTATTTACACAAAATTCTTGGTATACCCGAAAAATGTCACCCGCCTTGTTACCCAAAATATTTTGGGTAACAAAACGGGTGACAAAATATTTTATCACAGTATTTTTTACAAAATACTAAATAATAATGATGCTAACGAACGCTATAATGATACTATTTGCTAGCTTGTTCAACAGCAACAGCACAAGCAACAGTAGCACCAACCATTGGGTTATTACCCATACCGATTAGTCCCATCATTTCAACGTGAGCAGGAACGGAAGAAGAACCAGCAAATTGAGCGTCACCATGCATACGTCCCATAGAGTCAGTTAGACCATAAGAAGCAGGACCTGCAGCAACGTTATCTGGGTGAAGTGTACGTCCTGTTCCGCCGCCAGAAGCAACAGAGAAGTATTTTACACCATGTTCCATAGCCCATTTTTTGTATGTGCCAGCAACAAGATGTTGGAAACGAGTTGGGTTAGTTGAGTTACCAGTAATAGAAACGTCAACTTTTTCCATTTTCATTACAGCAACGCCTTCTAGAACGTCGTTACAACCAAATACTCTAACAGCAGCTTTTTCGCCTTTAGAGAAAGCAACTTCTCTAACAACTTTTAGATCGCCAGTAGCAAAATCATAATCAGTTTCAACGTAAGTAAATCCGTTGATTCTTGAAATGATATAAGCAGCATCTTTACCAAGACCATTTAGAATAACTCTTAATGGAGATTTTCTTGCTTTGTTAGCAGTTCTTGCAATACCGATTGCACCTTCAGCAGCAGCAAAAGATTCGTGACCAGCTAGGAAGCAGAAACAATCAGTTTCTTCTTTTAAAAGCATTGCACCTAGGTTACCATGGCCGATACCAACATCACGTTGTTCAGCAACAGAACCAGGAATACAGAAAGCTTGTAGACCAAGGCCGATAGCTTCAGCAGCGTCAGCAGCTTTTGTAATACCTTTTTTAAGTGCGATAGCAGTACCTAGAGTGTAAGCCCAAACAGCATTTTCAAATGCGATTGGTTGCACACCTCTGATAATATCTTCAACATTAATGCCTTTTTCTAAACAAAAATCTCTAGCAGCGTCAATTGTAGCAAAACCATACTCTGCAAGACATTTTTCGATTTTAGGCATTCTTCTTTCTTGTCCTTCAAATTTAGCCATTATAGTTACCTCCTTCTTCTTATCTAATTATTCTTCACGAGGATCAATGTGTTTAGCAGCTTCTGCAAAACGTCCATATGTTCCAATGTTGTTGTTGTAAGCAGTTGTTGGATCAACGCCATGACGAATGTCTTCAAGCATTTTACCTAATTTAACGAATTGATAACCGATAGCTTCGCCGTTTTCATCAATACCAACTTTTAGGATGTAACCCTCAGCCATTTCCATGTAACGAACGCCTTTAGCGTTTGTTGCAAAGATTGTACCGATTTGGGAACGTAAACCTTTACCTAAGTCTTCAAGACCAGCACCGATTGGTAAGCCGTCTTCAGAAAACGCAGTTTGAGTTCTACCATAAACTAATTGTAAAAAGATTTCTCTCATTGCAACGTTAATAGCATCACAAACAAGGTCAGTGTTTAATGCTTCAAGAATTGTTTTACCAGTTAGAATTTCACCAGCCATAGCAGCAGAGTGAGTCATACCGGAACAACCAAGAGTTTCAACTAAAGCCTCTTCGATAATACCATTTTTAACGTTAAGTGTAAGTTTACATGTACCTTGTTGAGGTGCACACCAACCTATACCGTGAGATAGACCTGAAATATCAGTAATTTCGTAAGCTTTAACCCAACGACCTTCTTCTGGAATAGGTGCTGGACCATGTTTAGGGCCTTTTGTGAGAGTACACATTCTCTCGACTTCATGAGAATAGTTCATATTTCTACTCCTTTCGGTTTAACCATTTATGGTTAGTCCATTTAATTTTTCCGTGTAGCACATAATTTGTATTTATGTTGAAACACACAATAAGACTAGCTTATCCAAAAAAACAAGCTAGAAACATTATTAACGCATTTTACGTCTTTTATATTATAATAAATAAAATCCATTAAATCAATAGTATTACTGTTATAAATTTAACGAATTTCCTTTCATAATATTGTGCTTAATTATTATTAACAAAAAAGTCTTGAAAGAAACATTGAAACAATATATAATAGGAAATGTTTAGTGAAAAAGAGTGAAACTAGAAACGATTATTATATATGAGGTGAAGGCATGTCATTATTAGAAAAAATATTTGGTTCTTATAGCAAAAAAGAATTGAAAAAGATAGAGCCAATTCAACAACGTGTTCTTGATTTAGAAAAAAAATATCAAGCAATGAGTAGCCAAGAACTGCAAGAACAAACAAATATATTAAAGCAAAGATTAGAAGATGGGGAAACATTAGATCAAATTTTACCGGACGCTTTTGCTGTTTGTAGAGAAGCTTCATGGAGAGTTATTGGTATTAAACATTTCCCAGTTCAAATAATTGGTGGTATTATTCTTCATCAAGGAAGAATTGCCGAGATGAAAACAGGTGAAGGTAAAACTTTCGTTGCAATGTTACCGGCATATTTAAATGCATTAAACGGAAAAGGTGTACATGTTGTAACGGTCAATGAATATCTAGCGAAATATCAATCTGAATGGGTTGGTAAGGTATATAAGTATTTAGGCCTTTCTGTAGGTTTGATTCTACATGATATGTCAAACGATGAAAAAAGAGCTGCATACAATAGCGATATTACTTATGCAACAAATAACGAGCTTGGCTTCGATTACTTGCGTGATAATATGGTTATATACAAAAAAGATAAAGTACAAAGAGATTTTGTATTCGCAATTGTGGATGAGGTTGACTCTATCTTAATTGATGAAGCTCGTACTCCACTTATCATTTCCGGACCTGGCGAGAAATCAACTGAATTGTATTCAATTGCTGATAAATTCGCAAGCAGATTAAAGATGCATAAGGTAGTTGAGCAAGATACAAAACAACATGACGATGATGTTGATGCAGACTATATTGTTGATGAGAAAGCGAAAACTGCAACCTTAACTCCAAGCGGTGTTAAAAAAGCAGAAAGTTTCTTTAATATTGAAAACTTAATGGATGCGGAAAACTTGACAATTCAACATCATATTAACCAAGCTATAAAAGCGCATGGTATCATGAAGCTTGACGTAGAGTATGTTGTAAAAGATGGCGAAGTTTTAATTGTTGATGAATTCACAGGTCGTATTATGGTTGGTCGTCGATTTAGTGAGGGCTTGCATCAAGCAATTGAAGCAAAAGAAGGCGTACAAGTTGCAAGAGAATCCAAAACACTTGCTACGATTACATTCCAAAATTTCTTCCGTCTCTATGAAAAACTATCCGGTATGACCGGTACAGCTTTAACAGAGGAAGCTGAATTTAACGAAATTTATAAACTTGACATTGTTGAGGTACCTACTAATAAGCCTTGTATCCGTACCGATTATGATGATGCAATATACAAAACAGAACTAGCAAAATATAATGCTGTTATTGACCAAATCGTAGAGTGCCATAAAATAGGACAACCTGTTCTTGTTGGTACGGTTTCAATTGATAAATCCGAGTTATTAAGCTCTATGTTAAAACGTAGAGGAATCAAGCATGAAGTATTAAATGCAAAACAACATGATAAGGAAGCAGAAATTGTAGCTCAAGCTGGTAAAAAGGGTGCTGTTACCATTGCTACTAACATGGCTGGTCGTGGTACCGATATTATGCTTGGCGGTAACGCAGATTATCTTGCAGTTGCCCAATTAAAGAAAAAAGGATACACTGATGAACAAATTGCGTTAGCAACCAGTTATAGCGAAACAGACGACGCAGAGATTATTGCTTTAAGAGCTGAGTATGCTGAATTAAATAAAAAGTTTAAGGAACAAATTAAGCCTGAGGCTGAAGCAGTTTGTGAAGCAGGCGGTCTATTTATCATTGGTACAGAGCGTCATGAATCACGTCGTATTGATAATCAGTTACGTGGTCGTGCCGGTCGTCAAGGTGACCCGGGCTGTAGCCGTTTTTATATTTCACTAGAAGACGATTTGATGCGTTTATTTGGTGGAGAGAGAATTCAAGGCATGATGACTCGCTTAAATGTGGATGAATCTCAATCTATAGAGAATAAATTATTGACCAATACAATTGAATCAGCTCAACGCAAAGTTGAGGGTAGAAACTTTAGTATTCGTAAGAATGTCTTAAAATTTGATGATGTTATGAATACACAACGTACGATCATTTACGGACAACGTGCGAAAGTATTAAATGATGATAATCTATCCGAAGTAATTCAAACAATGATAAAAGAAAGCATTACTCAAGATGTTTGTATGTATCTTGCTGATAATGAAATTCATGATGATTGGAATATGGAAGGCCTTCGTGATCATTATTTAGGCGTTTTAACAAATAAAGATGATTTGAAATATACTGTGAATGAATTGGCTGATCTTTCAAGAGATGATATCATCAATCAATTACTTGAAAAAGCAAAAGAAGTTTATGCTGCTCGTGAAAAAGAGATTGGCGAAGAAACAATGCGTGAATTGGAACGTGTAATTCTTTTGAAAAACGTTGACTCAAAATGGGTAGATCATATTGACGCAATGGATGAGCTGAAAAAAGGTATTCACTTAAGAGCTTACGGTCAACATGATCCGGTTATTGAATACAGAACAGAAGGATTTGACATGTTTGATGAAATGATTGCTTCTATCAGACATGATACAGTTCGTATGCTGCTTACAGTTAAATTGCAAAATGATGTAAAACGTGAACAAGTTGCAAAACCTACTACCGCAATTCATGGCGAATCAGATAATACCGTCAAAAGACAACCAATTCGCAAAGAAAAAATCGGAAGTAACGATCCTTGCCCATGTGGTAGTGGCAAGAAATATAAAAAATGTTGTGGAATAAATCAACAATAATTTGATATGATAAAACTGTTGTCAATGTAATTTACTTGACAGCAGTTTTTTTATATGTTATATTAAATCGTCCTCTTAAACAATAAGATAAACTTATTATGAATTTACAAGAGGTAGCAGGCAAAGCCTGTAGTCAGTCGCAAGCTCCTGACTCAAAATAAAACTACGGAGGAATTTAATAATGAGTCGTACTAGAAAAGTCGTACAATCTGCATTAATAGCAGCATTATACGCAGCACTTACTTTAGCAATACCCGTTTTGTCATTTAACATTTTACAGTTTCGAATAGGGGAATCACTTACCATTTTACCTGTTTATACTGGAACTGCTATTCCGGGATTGACGCTAGGCTGTATTCTTTCAAATCTAATTGGTTTTTTTACACAGGCAAATCCAATTGGATGGTTAGATGCTATTGTTGGTTCATTTGCAACCTTAATTGCATCCATTTTAACTTACTACATAGGAAAGTCAAAAAAGCAATGGATTCGATATGGATTATCACCATTGCCACCGGTGTTAATAAATGCGGTGATTATCGGACTAGAATTAACATTTGTATTTAGCGATATTTCGAATATTCCTGTGTTACTAACAAATGTTGGATCTGTTTTGATTGGTCAAGCTGTAATATGTTACGGTTTAGGCTTACCATTAATGCTGTTTATAGATAAGAACAAAGCAGTAAAAAATATGCTTGCTTCTAAATAAATCATTCGTACAACTTGCATTTTTATGTGTAATTTGATATGATAGATTTATAATGAATGAAGAGGTGTTTTTATGAAATGTTTGATGAAGATAATTTGTTTTATAGGTGGTATATTGGTATTAGCAAAGCTTGCACAAATAGTAGTTGACGTTTTATATAATCACTATGGTAAGAAGTATATTATTGCTGAAGAAATTGAATAAAGAAAACTGCCGTTGCAATTCTGCAACGGCTTCTTTTATTTCTTAATAAACTATTTATTTTTCTTGTTTAAATTAAGTTATTATGGTAAAATGAATAAGTAAAATTCATAAATTTACTGGGAGGTTTGAAATAAAATGCGAGATACGTATGAAAGTCCATTTAGCACACGCTATGCAAGTGATGAAATGCAATATGTGTTTTCTTCCGACAAAAAATTCAAAACTTGGAGAAGATTATGGGTTGCATTAGCACGAGCAGAAATGAAATTGGGTTTACCAATTACCAATGAGCAAGTAGAAGAACTAGAAAGCAACATTGATAATATCAATTATGAAGTTGCAGAAGCAAGAGAAAAGCTTGTTCGTCATGATGTTATGTCACATGTTTATGCTTATGGCGAAGAGTGTCCGAATGCAAAGGGTATTATTCATTTAGGTGCAACATCTTGTTATGTTGGCGATAATACGGATATTATCATTATGAGGGAAGCTCTTGAAATAGTGCGAAGAAAATTGGTCAATATTATTGACTTGTTATCTAAATTTGCTGAAGAATATAAAGCCTTGCCTGCACTAGCGTATACTCATTTACAACCGGCACAGTTAACTACTGTTGGTAAACGTGCAACTTTGTGGATAAACGAATTGCTCATGGATTTTGAAGAAGTCAATTATCGTATTGAGAATATGCAGCTTTTAGGTTCCAAAGGTACTACCGGTACTCAAGCGAGCTTTGTTGAACTTTTTGAAGGCGATAACAAGAAAATTAACAAGTTAGAAGAATATATTGCAAAAGAGATGGGATTTAAAAGCGTCGTCCCTGTATCTGGACAAACCTATTCTAGAAAGATTGATTCTCAAATTCTCGCAACATTAAGTGGAATTGCACAAACAACAAGTAAATTTTCTAATGACTTAAGAATTCTGCAAAACTTTAAAGAAATGGAGGAGCCATTTGAAAAAAATCAAATTGGTTCTTCAGCGATGCCATATAAACGTAATCCAATGCGTAGTGAGCGTATTACTTCTCTGTCTCGTTACGTTATGATTGATAGCCTAAATCCGGCGTTTACAGCAGGTACACAATGGTTCGAGAGAACATTGGATGATAGTGCAAACAAACGTATTGCAGTAGCAGAGGCATTTTTGGCTATTGATTCTATTTTGAATATTATGCTAAATGTATGTAACGGGCTAGTCGTTTATCCTAAAGTAATTGAGCAACGTGTTTTGAAAGAGCTTCCATTCATGGCAACTGAAAATATAATGATGGCAGCCGTTAAAAAAGGTGGAGATAGACAAGAGCTTCATGAAAAGCTGCGTCTACATTCTATAGAAGCTGCAAAAATGGTGAAAGAGTTTGGGATGGATAATGACTTAATTGAAAGAATATGCAATGACAGTTCTTTTAATTTATCAAAGGAAGAGATTGGTTCCATTTTAGTACCGAAAAACTTTGTTGGTAGAAGTATTGAGCAAGTAGATGAATTTATTGAAGATTATATTCAACCTATTAGAAGAAAATATAAAAATGATTTAGGTGAAAATGCAGAGCTTACTGTATAATTTGATACAGCTTTTTGTTGACTTTTACGAAAAACTATCTTATAATTATCGATATGGGTGCTGATTTTTTATATTTTGGTAAATAAAATGGCACATATTTCAAAAAAGGAGCAGAGTAAATGAAAAGAGTAGGAAAACCAATATTTTTTATTGTTGCTATAATCATTATCGCATTCACTACATTGTCTTTTACAGGCATTAGCACAAAATATGGCGACAAAGAAACCATTTACGTTAAAGGCGCCAGTAACATACGTTGGGGTATCGATATTCGTGGTGGCGTTGACGTAACATTCACACCCCCAAAAGACAAAAACATTAACCCAACTGAAGCGCAAATGAATGCAGCAGCAGAAGTTATGAGACAAAGACTTGTTTCTTTGAACATTACTGACTATGTTGTTTATGTTGACGCTAAAAAAGACAGAATCGTTGTTCAATTCCCATGGAAAGAGGGAGAATCTGCATTTGACCCAGAAGCTGCAATTAAAGAACTTGGTGACACTGCATTGCTAACTTTCAGAGAAGGCTATGAGATTGATAAAGAAGGCGCAATGATTGGTGCTACAAAAGATAATATTATCTTAGAAGGTAAAGATGTTCTTGAAGCTAAGGCTTTATATGGTCCAACAAAAGAAGGCGGATCTAATGAACATTACGTATCTTTGAAACTTGATTCAAACGGAACTAAGAAATTTGCGGATGCAACTGCTAAATTAGCTAACAAAGGATCAATTTCTATTTGGATGGATGATAAAATGATCTCTAATCCTAGCGTAAATTCAGCTATTCCAAATGGACAAGCTATTATTTCCGGTAGTTTTGATGAAGAAAGTGCAAAAGCATTAGCAAACAAAATTAATGCCGGTGCATTACCATTTAAACTACAAACTGAAACTTACAGCACCATTACTCCAACATTAGGTACAGGTGCTAGAGATGTAATGTTATTATCAGGTTTAATTTCATTTATCTTAGTTTGCTTATTTATGATTATTACATATAAACTACCTGGTGTCGTTGCTTCTATTGCACTACTTGGACAAGTAGGCGGTATGGTGGCTGCATCAACCGGTTTCTTTGATGGTATTAACAGCTTTACGATGACGATTCCTGGTATCGCTGGTATTATTCTTTCAATTGGTATGGGCGTTGATGCTAATATCATTACATCAGAAAGAATTAAAGAAGAAATTCGTGCTGGTAAATCAATTGATGGTGCTATTTCTTTAGGTTACGAAAGAGGTTTCTCAGCTATTTTTGATGGTAATATTACGGTAATTATTATTGCAATTATCTTAATGGGTGCATTCGGAGCTCCATCAAACTTCTTAGCAAAAGCTTTCAATTCTATTTTCTTCTTCTTTGGACCTGCAACTCAAGGTGCAGTATACTCATTCGGTTTCACATTATTAGTAGGTGTTGTTCTAAACTTCGTATGTGGTGTAACAGCTTCAAGACTGATGTTAAAATCAATTTCCAAGTTTAAGTGTTTCCGAAATCCTAAGTTATATGGAGGTCTAAAAAATGACTAAGTTTAATTTTGATTTCTATGGTAAACGAAAAATTTTCTTTGGTATTTCAGGATTGCTTTTTCTTGTGATTTTGATTGTATCTTTAACTGCTGGTGTTTTAATGGATATCTCATTTAAAGGTGGATCCATTATTACATATAATTGCAATGAAACAATTGATACAAAAGAACTTCAAAAAGTAGTAGAAGATACGATTAACAAACAAGTAAGAATTGATGAAAAACAAGGCTTGAATGGTAAAGACAGTGTTGATATTGTTGTTGCCGATAACAATGGTATTAGTGCTGACAAGCAAAGTGAACTTTCTCAGAAAATCGAAGCTACATTTGGAAATAAACTTGAATTATTAACGAATTCAAGCGTTGACCCTACAATTGGTAAAGAGTTCTTTGCAAAAGGTTTAGTTGCAGTTTGTTTTGCAGCTGTACTTATCATCATTTACATTGCATTCCGTTTTAAAAAGATTAGCGGTTTATCTGCCGGTGTGACAGGTGTTTTAGCATTAGTCCATGACCTTATTATGGTTTTCGGTACATTTGTTATTTTCAGAATCCCATTAGATGATAACTTTATTGCAGTAGCTTTAACTATTTTAGGTTATTCTATCAATGATACTATTGTTATTTATGACCGTGTTCGTGAAAACAAAAAGCTTTATGGTAAAAAATTACCTGTTGAGCAATTAGTAAATAACAGTATTAATGAGACACTTTCTCGTACATTAAATACATCAATAGCTACAGTTTCAACTATGATTGTTGTATGTATTATCGCAACACTTTCAGGTGTAAGCTCAATCGTTTCTTTTGCTCTTCCTATGATAATCGGTATGATTTCTGGTGTATATTCAACTGTATTTATTGCCGGTCCTCTATGGGTAATGTGGCAAAAGCATAAAGAAAAAAGAGCAACTGTAAGTCACAAATAATCAGTATAAAAAAGGTGCGAATGAGCACCTTTTTTTTATGCCCTCATATGATGTATTGTATTTAAAATATGAAAGATTATGATAGGAGGGTACTTCGTGGAACAATTTGTGAGTATATTATATAATCGAGAAAAAGCAGTTAACTATGCTAATACTTGGGCATACTTAAGAAATCCAAACTATTATGACTTTTCAAAAATAGGCGGAGACTGTACAAATTATGCATCTCAATGTGTTTTTGCAGGTTGTGATGTTATGAATTATAAAGCAATCTATGGTTGGTATTATATGAATTCAAATAATCGTGCACCTGCATGGACTTCAGTGAAGTTTTTTTATCGTTTTATGACGACTAATAAAGCGGAAGGTCCTTATGGGTATGAGTGTGATATATCTGAAGTTGTGCCTGGAGACTTAGTTCAAATACGTTTTCAAGGCAGCTACGAGTTTGACCATACTCCTATCATTACAGACATAAAAGGAAATCGTAATATTGATAACATTTATGTAGCTGCACATTCAATTGATTGTAATAATCGTACGTTGTCTAGCTATGAAAATGTGGGCGAATTTCGATATATTCATATTGAAGGAGCAAGAAATTCAAAATATAAATAATTTTATACAAGTTAGAGGTTTTAATTAACAATATTTGCTAGAATATTAAGCTGTCCATTTGTCAATACTCATTATTAAGTTAAGTTGTAAAAATATATTTAACTTTACTTAATTTGAGTAGCGGGGTAGTTTGAATGGCTTATTGTAAAGTTGAAATTTGTGGAGTGAATACATCAAAGCTAAAGACATTAAAAGAAAAAGAAAAAATGGAGTTACTAGAAAAAATCAAACAAGGAGATAAGTCAGCAAGGGACAAACTTGTAAACGGAAATTTGCGTTTGGTTTTAAGCGTCATCCAACGATTTGTAAATCGCGGTGAGAATTTAGATGATTTATTTCAAATTGGTTGTATTGGTTTAATTAAAGCAATCGATAATTTTGATGTAACACAAGCTGTTCGGTTTTCAACATATGCAGTTCCTATGATACAGGGCGAAATCCGAAGATATCTTCGTGATTTTAACTCAGTAAGAGTAAGTCGTTCCATGAAGGATATTGCATATCGTGCTATGCAAATAAAAGAACAGTTGACGAATAAAAACAATAAGGAACCAAGTATAGAAGAGATTGCAAAAGAAATGGACATGCCAAAGCATAAAGTAGTACTTGCATTAGAAGCTATTGTTGAGCCTGTATCATTATATGAACCGGTATATTCAGATGGTGGCGATACGATTTATGTTATGGATCAAATAGGCGATAAAAGCACTGATGAGAGTTGGCTTGGTGAAATCGTACTAAAAGAAGCAATAAAAAACTTAAATCCCCGAGAAAAATCTATTTTGGATTTGCGATTTTTTCAGGGAAAAACTCAAGTTGAAGTAGCTGATGAAATTGGAATTTCTCAAGCACAAGTATCACGCTTAGAAAAAGGCGCATTAAATAAGATTAAAGATCAAATTTAATAAAACGAAGCTCCTTAGCAATTTAGCTAAGGAGCTTCGTTTTATTCTAGATTAAATTCTTTAATAATTGTTTCTTTTGGTCTAACACCAACCAACTGATTCTCAGCTTTTCCGTTTTTAAAAAGAATTAAAGTTGGTATGCTCATAACTCCGTATTCGGAAGCAACATCCGTTACTTCGTCAATGTTCAGCTTTACAACTTTTACCGTTGAGGCATATTCTTTTGCTATTTCGTCCATAATAGGTGCCAGCATTTTGCAAGGTCCACACCAGTCTGCATAAAAATCAACTAAAACTGGTATCTCAGACTCTAAAACCTCATCAGTAAACGTATCATTTGTTAGTTTTAATAAGCTCATTTGTATTCCTCCATTTTCAACTGATATATTTTTTAATATGGTCAATTTGCTTTTGACTAATGCTAAAATCATTCGTTTGATCAGTATCAAGTACTGCAATGTGTTCAATGAAACTTGTTTCAAAGCAGCGAAAAAACATTTGAAATACGTCATATATATCATTCGATATTTTTTTATTATTACAGCCTGCTGTAGTTAGCAAAATACCGATACGTCCTTTTTCAAATTGGTTTTTCCTTGATACCATTTTGTTAAGATAAAATTGCTGACAACGATCCATCATGGCTTTAAATGGAGCCGGAACGTGGTTAAAATAAATTGGAGAAGCACAAATAATGATATTTGATTCTTCAATTCTTTTTATTATTATACCCATATCATCTAAATTATAAGGGCAAGTAGTGTTAATACAAGCCTTACAATCAATACAAGGCTTAATTGAACAATTATATAAGTTAATTATTTGATATTCAAAGCAAAATTGTTTTAAAAAAGATTCTAAAAGTTTTGCTGTATTTCCTTTTTTATGAGGAGATGCAAACAGAATGACAGCTTTATTTGCATTCGGCATCACAATATTCACAGTAAGATTTTTCTCCAATTTGATAAAATGATTTTCTAATACCATTTTCTTGGTTTGTTATACAACGTGAATTACTACAAGCTTTTTCGCTTGAAGTTCCTTTCAGTTGATATTTTTCATGTGTTTGGCCAAGCAAGGTTGAAATTAACGCCATTCTTGCAAATACACCATATTTTGCTTGCTTAAAATAAGTAGCACGATCGTCTTCGTCAACTTCAGCCGCAATTTCATCTACACGTGGAAGTGGATGTAGAATTTTAAGTGAAGACTTTGCGTGTTCTAGTTTTTTATTGTCTAAAATATATACATTCTTTTGCTCATTATATAAAGCTTCGCTTGCAAAACGTTCTTTTTGAATTCTTGTCATATATAAAACATCGAGTTCGCATATCGCTTCTTCCAATGATAACACATCTTGAAATGCACAATTATTTTGGACGATATATTCCTTAAAATAATCTGGTAAAGTAAGTTCCGGAGTAGAAATCAATATAAACTTAATGTTTTGATAATGACATAATGCTTTTATCAACGAATGAACAGTTCTGCCATATTTTAAATCGCCACAAAAACCAACAGTTAAATTATCGATGTGACCAATTTCTTTTTTCATAGTTACTAAATCAGTTAACGTTTGAGTGGGATGTAGGTGCCCACCATCACCAGCGTTTATAATCGGACAATTCGAATATTGTGCACTGACTAGGCTGGCTCCCTCAACAGGGTGGCGAATAGCGAGAATATCAGCATATCCACTTACTATTTTTGTTGTATCAGCTAAAGTTTCGCCTTTTGAAACAGAGGAATTTAACGGATTGTCAAAACCAATTACATTACCACCAAGCTTTAACATAGCCGTTTGAAATGACATTTGTGTTCTTGTTGATGGTTCATAAAAAAGAGTAGCAAGTATTTTGCCTTTACAGGTTTCTGCATAGCGTTCTGGCGCATCACTAATATTAACAGCTAGGTTAATGATGTCTTCCCATTCTTCTTTTGAACAATCGTTTAAATCGATTAAATGTTTTGTATTCATATATCCTCCTGCCTAAGATAAATATCTATTTCAATTTATTTTATCAATTTTCGATAAGCTTTTCAATATAAAACGCCTAAAATAAAATAAATTCACGTTTTTTTTAAAATTGCATATACTTAGATAAATGAAATGAATTTAGGTGATGCTATGATTAACCGACATATTAAGCAACCCAAGAAAAAAAACGGATTGAAAAATAAATTTCTTTTTTCACTTGCAATTACATTAGTATTTCTAATAATTGTAGACATTATTATAAGACCAAGTATTAACAAAGCTACAAATTATCAAGCAAAAGTAATAGCAACTAAAATATTATCAGAAACAACGTATCAACTGCTTGATAAAGAATGTGTAAGCTATAATGATGTTGTACATTTAACCAAAGATAAAAATGATAAAGTAACAGCTATAGAAACTGAAACAGCTAAAATCAATAAATTAAAATCAAAACTTACAACTGCAATAACAGAAAATTTTGATAATTTAAAAACATATCCGTATTACATTACTTTAGGTACCTTTTTAGGAAATGATTATTTAACAGGTCGTGGACCTAAGATTCCATTAAAAATTGAACCGACCGGTTATTTGAAAACAGAACTGGTTAGCAAATTTACCTCAGTTGGAATTAACCAAACGCATCATGAAATTATATTAAATATGACAGTTGATTTAACAACAATTGTGCCTTTGCATAATTCAACAGTTCAATTAAATACGAACTTTGTTATTGCTGAAACTGTAATAGTAGGAGAAGTTCCAGAATATTACACCAATGTCATTACTGATGATAGAACATTATTATCTGATATTAACGATTATTCCTATAAAAAACTAAAAACGAATGAATAAACCAGTTTGACATCATAAGGAAAAATGTTATAATAGTAGTAAACACAAATGTGTTTACTACTATTTTCTGTTTGACTCTCTTATAGTATAAGATATTGTTTTTCGTGTACACTAAAATCAATATTTTATATCGGAGGAAAACAAATGAAACAAAATGAATTAAATAATCCTAATGAAGAAGAAACTTCTGATATCGATCAAAATGAGCAAGAGGAAGCAACAAATGAACAAGAAGCGAATGGTATTATTCAATCTGGCTCTGTAACGACTAAAGGAAAACACATTATACATTGTTTGACAATTATAGGACAAGTCGAAGGACATTATATTCTGCCTTCACAAAATAAAACAACGAAATATGAGCATGTTATGCCGCAACTTGTTGCGATTGAGCAAGATAATGAAATAGAAGGTTTGCTTATTATGATTAACACTGTTGGCGGAGATGTAGAAGCAGGACTAGCAATAGCTGAATTGATTTCTGGAATGAAGAAACCAACTGTTTCTATTGTTTTAGGTGGTGGTCATTCAATTGGAGTACCATTAGCTGTTAGTGCAAAGAAGTCATTTATTGTTCCTTCTGCTACAATGACTATTCATCCGGTAAGAATGAATGGACTTGTATTAGGAATCCCTCAAACATTATCGTATTTTGAAAAAATGCAAGAAAGAATTGTAAACTTTGTGATTATGAATTCTCGTATTACCGCAAAAAGGTTTCGTAAACTAATGATGAATACAGGGGAACTCGTAATGGATGTTGGAACTGTATTGAATGGTAAGGAAGCTGTAAAAGAAGGACTAATTGACGAATTAGGAAATCTTTCAGATGCAATTGAATGTTTAAATTCATTGATTGATGAAGCTAAGTTACCAAAGGAGGATACAAATGATACTTCACACGATAATTGATCCAATGGATGTTATGAATAGTCCTTCAGCAAATAACTTTTGTTATAAAAAATGTGTAAATGGCGCAATTATTGAAGGTACTCAAGATATGAACGGTATTAAGATTAACCGAATTATTTCGACTAATCCAAGTGACTATCTCAATAAGGATTATACCTTAGGAAACTATTTAAAATAGCCTGCATTAGCAGGTTACATAAAGCTCCTATTATTAAGACATAAGTTAAGAGGATGGACGTTATAAGATGGCAACAAAAAAAACGACGAAAACGAAAAAAACAGGTGGTTCAAAAAAGCAAGGTCATAGCTATAAAACTGCCTACGAACAAAACCAACGTAATAAACGTCAAATCTCTGCGATTATATTGTTTACCGTTGGAATATTATTAGGATCGATATTAATCATAGAAGGGAAAAGCCTATGGCTTTTTATGAGACAAGTTATCTATGGTTTATTTGGTGTTCCTGCTTTTATTCTTCCAATTTCATTTATTTATATTGCAATAATGACAACTTTAGATAAACCTATTGGAGATTTAAAACATAAAGTTTGGCAAACCGGTGTATTAGTCGGATTAGTTTGTAGCTTGGTTGAACTTTCAAGGGTTCAACCTTTTGCAGGTAAAAACTTTATTGGTGTAATCAAGAGCTTGTATGAAAATGCAACACACTATAAAGGTGGCGGAGTATTCAGTGCAATTTTTGGATGGCCTTTATTCGCTGCTTGCGATAAATTGGGCGCAATTATCATTATATCTTTACTACTGTTTGCTTTTGTTATGCTATTAACCGGCTCAACTCTCATTGGGCTATTTCATGGTGTATATAAACCAGTAAAAAAGATGGAAGAAACCTATATACAAAAGCGTGAAGCAAATGAATTGAAAAAGCAAAATAAATTCAATATTAACGTAGATTTAGGGCCTGAAGCTGTTTTACCACAACATCCAGTTTCTTCACCAAAACCTACGCCAGAAGATTTAATTAACTTGGATAAAGCACAGCGACAAAAAGAAAAAGCAGAAAAGAAAATAAAAGCTTCAGGTGAGCAATTAGAAGAATTAATTAAACGAGCAGTTACTGAGCCTGAAAATGCAATTAGCCCACAAGTGAACTCAGAGCTACCAAAAGAACAACAACCTGAGATAGAACCAATTCTTGATAAAAATGATCAAACAAAGCTATATACAGATAATAATAATAATGTTAGTCAATATGTTTGTCCTCCAATTAGTTTGTTGAAAGCTCCAAAAGTTACTAGTAATCGTGATGTTAGCGAAGAATTAAAGTCAAATGCCGCTTTGTTAGTGGATACGTTGAAAAGTTTTGGCGTTCAAACAAGGGTAATTGACATTAGCAGAGGCCCAACGGTTACTCGTTATGAGTTACAACCATCTGCCGGAGTTAAAATAAGCAAAATTACTGGTTTAGCAGATGATATTGCTTTAAATTTAGCAGCAGCCGGAGTCCGAATTGAAGCACCAATTCCCAATAAGGCGGCTGTCGGTATTGAAGTGCCAAATAAAAAGGTTGACATTGTTACTATGCGTGAAATTATTGAATCCAATGAATTTGATAAGGCAAAAAGCAATTTAAGTATGGCGCTTGGCAGGGATATTGCAGGAAATAGTGTGGTTGCTGATATAGCAAAAATGCCTCATATGCTGATTGCTGGAGCAACCGGTTCCGGTAAATCAGTTTGTATCAATTCAATTATTATAAGCTTATTATATAAATCTTCACCTAGTGAAGTTCGATTTTTGATGATTGACCCTAAGGTAGTTGAATTAGGAGTATATAATGGTATACCACATCTATTGGTTCCTGTTGTTACAGATCCTCGTAAAGCTGCAGGTGCACTAGGTTGGGCTGTAACTGAAATGTTAAACCGTTATAAATTATTCGCTGAAAATAACGTTCGCGATTTAGTTGGATATAATGAACTTGCTAAATCAAATGACACAATTGATCCGCTACCTCAAATTGTCATCATTATTGATGAGCTTGCCGATTTAATGATGGCAGCTCCAAATGAAGTGGAAGATTCTATTTGTAGATTAGCTCAAATGGCTCGTGCGGCAGGTATGCATTTAGTAATTGCAACACAACGACCATCTGTTGATGTAATCACTGGTGTAATTAAAGCAAATATTCCTTCCAGGATTGCATTTGCCGTTTCTTCTCAAGTCGATTCCAGGACAATTTTAGATTCAGGCGGAGCTGAAAAGCTATTAGGCAGAGGCGATATGCTCTTCTATCCGGTAGGAATGCCAAAGCCATTGCGTGTGCAAGGCTGTTTTGTAAGCGATAAAGAAGTGGAACAAGTTGTAAGCTTTGTGAAAAACAAAGATACTGCTGAGTATGACGATAAAATAATTGAAGAAATTGAAAAACAAGCAGTTCCTGAAAAAGGTGCCCCAACCGACGGCGGAGGATTTGATGATACCGATGAATTGTTGCCAAATGCGATTGAATGTGTTATAGAAGCCGGTCAAGCCTCTACCTCTTACTTACAGCGAAAATTAAAAGTTGGATATGCTCGTGCAGCTCGTATTATAGATGAGATGGAAGAGAAAGGTATTATTGGACCTTTTGAAGGTAGTAAGCCAAGGCAAGTACTTGTATCAAAACAGCAATGGATTGAAATGAAAATGAATAATGAAGACTAATCAAAAGTACTCTTGTCAGAATTCAGAATTGACAAGAGTAACTTTGTTTATTTAACTAGAAATGGAGTATTACAATGGCGAAATTTTTACCAATTAGCAAAGATGATATGAGAGATCAGGGAATAGAACAACTAGATTTTATTATTGTAACGGGCGATGCTTATGTAGACCATCCTTCCTTTGGAACTGCAATTATATCTCGAGTAATTGAAGCAGAAGGTTTTACAGTAGGCATTATTTCTCAGCCCGATTTTCACTCTACAAAAGACTTTATGAAATTAGGCAAACCAAAATACGCTTTCTTTGTAAACTCAGGTAATATAGATTCAATGGTAGCGCATTATACTGTTGCTAAAAGAAAAAGAACGGAAGACGCTTATACTGCAGGAAAGAAAATGGGAAAGCGTCCGGATAGAGCAGTAATTGTTTATTCTAAGTTTATTAAACAAGCTTATCCCGATCTACCAATTATCATAGGGGGCTTAGAAGCATCTTTAAGGCGTTTTGCGCATTACGACTATTGGGATGATGCTGTGAGACCATCCATACTAGTAGATAGCAAAGCTGATATTTTAGTATATGGTATGGGTGAAAAACAGACGGTTGAACTAATTCACAGACTAAAAAACGGTGAAAAGGCAAACACCTTGACAGACATTAAAGGAACTTGCTATCTTACTTCTCCGGCTAATACGCCTTGGGGAGCTGTAGAATGTGCCAATTTTGATATTGTTTCAAGAGATAAACTGAATTATGCCAAAGCAACCCTAAAGCAGATGAACGAGCAAGATGAAGTTGTAGGAAAAACAATTATCCAACGTCATGGAAATCAAATGCTTGTTCAAAATCCACCAATGCCTGCATTAACACAAGAAGAATTAGACAAAGTCTATGCACTTCCATACATGAGGATGTATCATCCATGTTATGAAAGCGAAGGCGGTGTTCCAGCAATAGAAGAAGTTGAGTTTTCAATCACTCATAATAGAGGATGCTTTGGAGCTTGCAACTTCTGTTCCATTGCGTTTCATCAAGGACGAAGAATTACGTGTAGAAGTGAAGAATCTATTTTGAAAGAAGCAACTGATTTTACCAAGAATAAACGCTTTAAAGGTTATATTCATGATGTTGGAGGACCAACGGCAAACTTCCGTCATCCATCTTGTAAAAAGCAATTAGAACATGGCTTATGTAAAAACGGTAAAAAATGTTTAGCACCGACTCCATGTAAATTGCTTGAAACAGATCATTCTGAATACCTTGATATTTTGCGTAAGCTTCGTAAAATCGACGGCATAAAAAAAGTATTTATTCGTTCTGGTATTCGATATGATTATATGTTAGCAGACAAAAGTGATGCTTTCTTTAATGAACTGGTTGAGCATCATGTTAGTGGGCAATTGAAAGTTGCGCCTGAACATTGCAGTAATAATACGTTAGACATGATGGGTAAACCCCATATTGAAGCTTATCGTGAATTTTCTAGGAAATATTTTCAGAAGACAAAATCAATGGGAAAAGAACAATACCTTGTACCATATCTAATGTCATCACATCCGGGAAGTACATTAAACGATGCAATTGAATTAGCGTTATTCTTAAAAACCGAAGGAATACGTCCGGAACAAGTCCAAGATTTTTATCCAACTCCGGGTACAATTTCTACTTGTATGTATTATACCGGTATTAACCCATATACAAATGAAAAAGTATATATTGCTAAAACAAAAGAAGAAAAGGCAATGCAACGAGCACTGTTACAATATTATAAAGCGGAAAACCGTGACATCATAACGAAAGCACTAACGATTGCTAAACGCAGAGATTTAATTGGCAATAGTGCAAATTGTTTAGTAAAACCGATATCCAATCCTAAAGTAAATCCACAAGAAATAAATGCGAAATCCCCACAAGGTAAATCGACAAAAGGAGCAAGACAATGGCAAAGAGACGCAAAAAAAGGTACAAAAAGAACAAAAAGGTAAATGTAGCATTTTGTTTAATTGCTGCAGTCCTACTATCTGCTTTTATTTTAGTATCTTTAAGTGAAAAAATGAAGTTTGAGTATATTCCTACTATCTCAGAAGTAAAAGAGTTTTTCATGGGCAAAAAGCCCACAAATATAAATAGTGATTGTTCTGTTCATTTTATTGATGTAGGTCAAGGAGACTCTGCATTAATTGTTTCCGATAAGCAAACCATTTTGATTGATGCTGGTGAAAATGATAAGGGTAGAATAGTCGCTGATTATTTAAGAAAACAAAAAGTGAAAAAGATTGATTTATTAGTTGCCACCCATCCTCATTCTGATCATATTGGTGGAATGGATACTATCATTAACGAATTCGAAATTGGGCAAATTGTGATGCCTAAACTACCAAGTAAGCTTGTTCCTACAACAAGAACATATACCGATGTTCTTTCGGCTATAGCAAATAAAGGACTAAAAATAACGCCTTCTAAGCCAGAAATGACATTTCACTTTGGTAAGGGTGAATTGAAGATTTTAGGTCCGGTAGACGAGTTTGAGGAATTAAACGAAACCTCTTTGGTGGCGCAATTCAAATACGATAATGATGAAAGCTTCTTGTTTACCGGTGATATGGAAATGAATTCAGAAACTGCTTTACTAAATACGGGAAAAAATATTCAATCAAATGTTTTAAAAGTTGCACATCATGGAAGTAGTAGCTCCACTAATAAGAAGTTTTTTGAAAAAGTTAATCCTGATTACTGTATTATTAGCGTAGGCGATGGAAATAAATATAATCATCCAAATAAAACTACACTAGATCTTATAAAAAGTAACAATAAACATCTTTATCGAACTGATTATAGTGGTTCTGTTGTATTTCATATCGTAAATGGTGAATTTAAGATAGAAACCACTCATTCATAATAAAAAGTTGGGGGCTATAAATATGAAAGAATATTTAGTAGTTGATAGAATTGAAGATAATAATGCTATTTGTGAGAAAGAAGATAGAACTTTTGTAACAATTCCTTTATTTGAGTTATACGCAACTCTGAAAGAAGGGGATTGGATACTGTTTGAAAATGGTAAGTATTCTTTTGATTCAATAAAAACAAAAGAAGCACGAAATAAGAATATACTTTTACAAAACTCTTTGTTTGAAGATTGAAAAATAGCCGTAGCTACTATTGGTAGTTGCGGCTATTTTATCTTATTGGGTAATGATGATTCATCATATTTTTGTTCTTTTGGCTCTTTTTGTGCCCCTAAAAGGCTAGCCCTTTGAATAGCAGAATTGCCGTACTTATCCCGTAAAAAGCATACTTTCTCTTCAAGGGCTTCCAATTCGGATATTTTGTTATAGTCATAAGAAAAGCTATATTGCATGTATTCGTCATCAGGTACTAAATGTATTGCACGAATTCCAATTGCTCGTACTTTTTCTGTCCAATGATAATTTTTTTGAAATAAGTGAATACCTAATTCTGATATATCCTTTGGATGACGAGTAGAAAACGGAAGTGGTGCTTGGAATTCTCTTGTAAACAAATTTGTGTCTTTAACGGATATTTGTACACTACCTGCTAATAAATGATTTTTTCTTAATCTCTTTGCAACATTTTCGGTAAGACAATACATTACTTTCCAAACCTCTTCACAGTTTGATAAGTCTTCTGAACAAGTAATGGAATTTCCGATTGACTTTGGAATAGAAGTAGCGTCTTTATGCTCTACTTTTGAGTTGCAAATGCCGTTTGCATAATACCATAACGCTTCACCGTTTTTTCCTAATGCACTTTGAATAAACGTTAATTCAGATTTTGCTAAATCGCCAATCGTGTTGATTCCGTATTTATGAAAAAGCGAACATGTGGCTTTTCCAACACCCAATAGTTCAGAAACAGGTAGTGGCCAAACTAAGCTTTGGTAATTGGATTTTGAAATTTCAGTGATGGCATCGGGCTTTTTCATATCACTACCTAGTTTTGCAAATATTTTGTTAAAACTGACTCCAACTGAAATAGTAAGACCTGTTTCAGACTTAACGTGTTCTTTAATTTTAGTTGCAATCTCAAATCCATTACCGAATAAAAGGGTACTTCCTGTAACATCCAGCCAACATTCGTCAATTCCGAAAGGCTCGATTAAGTCTGTATAGTTTTCATATATCCTGCGTACTTGTTTTGAATATGAAATATATTTATCCATATTTGGTGAAAGTAAAATTAAATCAGGACATTTTTGTTTCGCTTGCCAAATTACTTCCGCAGTTTTCACACCAAATTTTTTCGCAACTTCATTTTTGGCAAGTATAATTCCATGACGTTCTTCTGAATTTCCACAAACTGCAACTGGATATGTTTTGAATTCAGGATGATTTAAAAGCTCGACGGAAGCGAAAAAATTATTTAAATCGCAATGTAAAATGATGTTGTCCATAATTAGTTGCTTCCTTTCAAATATATTACATATATTTTATCATAGTAAAAATTGAGTGTAAAGTATACAAATGCGTAAAAGTATGAAAATGAAAAGCAACAACTAACTTTTGCACCTTGTTTTATTGCGTAAAATGAATAAATATGCTATACTTATTTAGATATTTACCTATATGGAGAGTGACATGAAAATTATCGGAATAGATCCCGGCTATGCAATAGTTGGGTTTGGAGTTATCAGTTATAATAATATGAGTTTTACTACATTAGATTATGGAGCAATTATAACGGAAGCTAATACCCCGTTTAATAAACGCTTACTCCATATTTATAACGAGTTTTCAGAGCTATTAAAATTACATAAACCTGATGCAGTATCAATTGAAAAATTGTTTTTTACAAATAACCAAAAAACCGGAATTGATGTAGCACAAGCAAGAGGAATTATACTTCTAGCTTGCGAACAAAATAATATTCCCTGCTATGAATATACACCGTTACAAGTAAAACAAGCGGTTGTAGGATATGGTAAAGCAGAAAAAGCACAAGTAATGGATATGACAAAAAGGCTTTTAAAATTAACTAAAGTTCCAAAGCCAGATGATACAGCAGATGCATTAGCAATTGCAATTTGTCATGCTCATGTTGCACCATCTCAATTAAATAAGCAACTGAATGAACGATTATTAGGAAATAAGTGGTGAAAATAAATGATTTATAGTGTTTCGGGAAAACTAATACACATAGAACCAAGCTATATTGTAATAGAATGTAATGGAATTGGATATTCTATCAGAACTTCAATGACTACTGTTGCAAAATTACCGCAAATGGGTGAAAAAGCAACTGTATTTACCTATCTTCATGTTCGTGAAGATGCATTAGAATTATTTGGATTTTATGACTTAAGCGAACTAAATACGTTCAAAATGTTAATTTCGATATCAGGTGTTGGACCTAAAGCTGCAATTTCAATTTTATCAGATTTAACTCCAGAGAGATTCGCATTATGCGTTGCAACCGGAGATGCAAAGTCTTTAACAAAAGCACAAGGCATTGGTCTTAAAACTGCACAGCGTATTGTATTGGAACTAAAAGATAAAGTTGCAAAAGAGCAAATTGCGAGCGGGGTTGTTGGAGAAACAGTATTAGATGTAACCAATAAAACGGGTAATGCTTCTGAAGCAATCAGTGCATTAGTGGTTTTAGGCTATGCGCAATCAGATGCAACGCAAGTTATAACGAAATTAGACAGCAGTATGTCTGTAGAAGACATGATTAAAAATGGATTAAAAGCATTGGCTGGTAAATTATAAAAGCAACGAGCTCAAACAAAAGAAAGGTAAGATATCACAATGTTTGACCAAAATAACGATTTAGATCTAGAAAGCCGCTTAATAACTCCTGATTTTGCTTCAGAAGATGTTGATGTTGAATTTTCTTTACGACCAAAGACCTTAAATGAATATATTGGGCAAGATAAAGCAAAAGAAAACTTGTCTATTTATATTGAGGCTGCAAAAACTCGGAATGAAGCGTTGGACCATGTTTTATTATATGGACCACCGGGCTTGGGTAAAACAACACTATCAGGAATTATCGCAAATGAAATGAATGTAAATTTGCGAATAACTTCTGGCCCAGCAATTGAAAAGCCGGGTGATTTAGCAGCTTTGTTAACCAATTTAAGTCCCAATGATGTTTTGTTCATTGACGAAATTCATCGTTTGTCACGTGCAGTCGAAGAAGTGCTGTATCCTGCTATGGAAGATTATGCACTTGATATTATTATAGGAAAAGGTCCGTCAGCACGTTCAATACGAATTGATTTACCGAAGTTTACTTTAATTGGGGCAACTACTCGAGCAGGACAACTTACATCACCTTTACGTGACCGTTTTGGTGTAATGCTGCGATTAGAATTATATACGGATGAACAACTCGCAGAGATTATTTTGCGAAGCGCAAACATTCTAGATATTCCATGTGTAAAAGATGGTGCGTTGGAATTAGCAAAGCGTTCAAGAGGCACGCCTCGTATTGCAAATAGATTATTAAAACGTGTTCGAGATTTTGCACAAGTCTTAGGCGATGGAACAATTTCAAAAGAAATGGTGAATATTGCGTTAAACAAACTTGAAATTGATGAATTAGGCTTAGATACGATTGATAGACGTATGTTATCTATGATTATTAATCATTATAATGGTGGCCCGGTTGGATTAGAAACCTTGGCTGCGGCATTAGGTGAAGAATCAGTAACCTTAGAAGATGTTTATGAACCATATTTAATGCAGTTAGGTTTTTTAAGCAGAACTCCAAGAGGAAGATGTGCAACCATAAAAGCATATGAACATTTAGGAATTACAAAAGATGAAACACAGCTTTCATTTAAATAAGCAATTAACAAATATTAGAAATTTAGAAAAGGATGATATTAATGGGTAGATTATTTGGAACAGATGGAGCAAGAGGAATTGCCAATACAGAACTAACATGTGAGCTTGCAATGCAAATTGGTCGTGCAGCAGCAGTTGTATTAACAAAGCATACAAGCTTAAAACCAAAAATTATTATCGCAAGAGATACTCGTATTTCTTCAGAAATGTTAGAAGCAGCATTAACTGCCGGTATTTGTTCTGTTGGAGCAGATGTTGAATTGTTAGGCGTTATACCTACACCAGCAGTTGCATATTTAGTACCTAAATACGGTGCAGATGCAGGTATTATGATTTCTGCTTCACATAATCCAGTTGAGTATAATGGTATTAAATTATTCAGCAAAACCGGATATAAACTATCTGATGATTTGGAAGAAGAAATTGAAGCTTTAATTTTAGACACACCTGAGAAGATAAATTTAAAACAAGGAATTGAACTTGGACGTGTATACAGAAGAAATTCTGCTGTGTCTGATTATATTGAGTTAATCAAACGTAGTATTGATATTGATTTAAGTGGAATTAACGTAGCTGTTGACTGTGCTAATGGTAGTGCAAGCGCAACTGCAGATCAATTATTCCGTGAACTTGGTGCAACTGCTCATATTATTCATGCAAATCCAAATGGAATGAATATTAACGAAAAATGTGGTTCCACTAACTTAGAAGCATTAATTTATTATATGAAAGTACATGGTTGTGAAATCGGTGTTGCTTTCGATGGCGATGCTGACAGATGTTTAGCAGTTGATGAAAATGGTAATCGTGTTGATGGTGACCAGTTAATCGCTATTTTTGCAAAATATCTAAAACAACAAGATAAATTAAACAAAAATACTGCTGTTGTAACTGTTATGTCAAACTTTGGTATGCGCCAATTTGGAAAAGAAAACGAGATTGATATAGTTGCTACTTCAGTAGGCGATCGCTACGTTTTAGAAGAAATGCTTCGTTCCGGATACAACCTTGGTGGTGAGGATTCAGGTCACATTATTTTTAAAGATTTTGCACAAACCGGTGATGGCCAATTGTCAGCTGTTCAATTATTAAGCATTTACAAAAAATCAGGAAGAAAAATGTCTGATTTAGCTAGCACAATGAAAAAATCACCACAAGTTTCTAAAAATATTCCGGCTACTCCTGAAGATAAAGCGATGTTCATGAAAGATGATATCGTAGTTGAAGTAATTGCTCAAGTAGAAAGAGAACTTGGCGAAGAGGGACGTGTACTTGTTCGTGCTTCCGGAACAGAACCGGTTATTCGTGTTATGATAGAAGGCAACGAATTTAAAGTAATAAACGAGTATTGTGAAAGAATTTGTAACGTTATTAAGGAGAGATTAGCATAAATGAGAGTTGTATCTGGTTTTAATGATTATGAGATAATTGATACAAGTAACGGTGAAAAGTTAGAGCGTTGGGGCGAAACAATTCTAATTCGCCCCGACCCACAAATAATCTGGAATACAGATACAAAAAATCCGCTTTGGAATCAATCCTCTGCTCGCTATCATCGCTCAAATAAAGGCGGCGGTGAATGGGAATTTTATAAGAAAGTTAAAGATAGCTGGGTTATTCGTTATAAAAATCTTTCTTTTCGTATAAAACCAACTGGATTTAAACATACTGGACTTTTTCCTGAACAAGCAGTAAATTGGGATTACTTTCAAGATAAAATAACGAAAGCGAATCGTGAAATTAAAGTATTGAATTTATTCGCATATACGGGTGGAGCTACAATTGCTTGTGCTGCTGCGGGAGCTTCAGTTTGTCATGTAGATGCTTCAAAAGGAATGGTAGCTTGGGCTAAAGAGAACGCACAGCTATCCAATTTAAGCGATAAGCCAATTCGGTGGATCGTTGATGATTGTGAGAAGTTTGTAGCACGAGAAATTAAACGTGGAAATCGGTACGATGCTGTTATTATGGATCCACCTTCTTATGGAAGAGGACCGGGAGGCGAAGTTTGGCAATTAGAAGAGCATATTTATAATATGGTAGAATTATGTTCCAAAGTGCTTTCCGATGATCCACTTTTCTTTGTATTAAACTCTTATACTACAGGTCTATCTCCATCCGTAATGGAGTACTTACTTGGTGTAACAGTTGGAAATAAATATAAAGGCAAAATTAGTTGTGACGAAATAGGTTTAAAGGTTTCAGAGACTGGATACAATCTCCCATGTGGCTCAACTGCTATTTGGGAAAAGGAATGAGATAATGAGCGAGTTAATTAAATCAGAGCATTTATTTTTTGAATATGCAAGTCAAGAAGAAGGTGGACAACCTGTACCTGTTTTGCATGATATTAATATATCAGTTAATTCGGGCGAATTTGTTGCTGTATTAGGACATAATGGTTCAGGAAAATCTACTTTTGCTAAGCATATCAATGCTATTTTACAACCTACCAGTGGAGTTATCTATGTAGATGGGATTAACACCGTAAATGATGAATTGATATTTGATATCCGACAACAAGTTGGAATGGTGTTTCAAAATCCGGATAACCAAATTGTTGCAACTGTAGTAGAAGAAGATGTAGCATTTGCTTTAGAAAATCTAGGTGTTGAGCCCAATGAAATTCGAACAAGAGTAGATAATGCATTAAAACAAGTGGATATGTATGAATTCCGAGAACATGCTCCTCATCAGCTTTCCGGTGGGCAAAAACAAAGAGTTGCGATTGCCGGTATTATTGCAATGCGTCCAAAATGTATTGTTTTGGACGAACCGACGGCTATGCTAGATCCAAGAGGTAGGCGTGAAGTTTTAAAAACAATTAAAGAACTAAATGAAAAATATAAAACAACCGTTGTTTTCATTACACATTTTATGGATGAAGCGGTACAAGCCCATCGTATTATTGTAATCGATAATGGAAAAGTATTATTAGACGATACGCCTGAATTTGTTTTTTCTCATGTAAGTTTGTTAAAAGAGGTTGGGCTTGATGTTCCTCAAGTTACAGAGTTAGCATATGAGTTAAAAAAGTATGGTGTAAATCTGTCAGATAGTACTTTGCACGTAGATGATTGTGTGAATCAGTTAGTAGAAATATTGGGGGACTAGAATTTGTCGATCATTAAAACGGAAAATTTAACACATCTTTACAGCGCAGGAACACCCTTTGAAAAAGCTGCAATTGATAATATAAACATCGATATTGAAGAAGGCGAATTAGTAGGAGTTATCGGGCATACTGGCTCTGGAAAATCAACTTTAATTCAGCATCTTAATGGATTGCTTAAGCCTACTTCAGGTAAAGTACTTATTGATGGTGTTGATATATGGGAGAGCAAAGAGACCCTGCATAAAACGAGATTTAAAGTAGGGCTTGTTTTTCAATACCCTGAATACCAATTATTTGAGGAAACGGTTTATAAAGATATTGCATTTGGTCCTTCTAATCTTGGTTTAAGCAAAGATGAAATTGAATATGCTGTATTAAAAGCGAGTGCATGTGTTGGTTTGTCACAAGATATTCTAAAGAAAAGCCCCTTTGAACTATCTGGTGGACAAAAAAGAAGGGTTGCAATTGCTGGAGTTATTGCAATGAATCCAAAAGTTCTTATTTTAGATGAGCCAACTGCCGGTTTGGATCCAAAAGGCAGTGATACTATTTTAGATATGATTCGTCAATATCATGATCAAGAAAAAAGTACAGTTTTATTAGTGTCACACAGCATGGAGGATATTGCAAAATTTTCCTCTAAAGTTCTTGTAATGAATAAGTCTAAGGTGTATACTTATGGCGATGTAGAAGCAGTTTTTTCTAAAGCGCACGAAATTGAAAAAATTGGTTTATCTATCCCGCAAATAACTAAAGTATTCTTTGAGTTATACAAAAGGGGATATGATGTAAACCCTAATATATACAGTATAGAAGAAGCCAAAAAGCAAATTCTGAAACTTCTTGAGCAAAGGGGGAAAAGAACTTGCTAAAAGATATTAGTATTGGTCAATATTTCCCGGGAAAATCAATTGTCCATCGATTAGATCCAAGAATTAAAATTATTCTTACAATTGCATATATAGTTTTGCTATTTTTAATTAAAACTTCCATTGCATTTTCGTTAATTATGATTTCATTTTTTATTGCAACTTTGTTTTTAGTATTAGTGATACAAATATCTAAAATTCCGTTTAAAGTAATTACAAGAAGCATTAAACCGATCATTCCTTTGGTGTTGTTTACATCCTTATTAAATATCTTTTTTATTGGTGGTAAATCAATATTTAGCTGGTGGATTATCAACATCTCTATGGAAGGTATTCAGCTAGCAGTAATTATGTCTATCCGCATTATTTTGTTGATTATCGGTGCATCATTATTAACATATACTACTTCGCCAATAGCATTAACTGATGCTATCGAAAGATTGTTAAAGCCGCTGAAATATATTAAGTTTCCCGTTCATGAAATGGCTATGATGATGACGATTGCGCTGCGATTTATCCCAACTTTAATTGAAGAAACGGATAAAATTATGTCTGCGCAAAAAGCAAGAGGAGCAGATTTAGAAACGGGTGGAGTTATGAAACGATCAAAAGCCTTAATCCCAATATTAATACCGTTATTTGTTTCTGCATTTCGCCGTGCTGAAGAGCTTGCGTTAGCTATGGAGTGTCGTTGTTATCGGGGCGGAGAAGGTCGTACAAGAATGAAACAGTTACATTATGGACTTATAGATTTATGGTGCTCACTATTCGTGATTGCTATCTTTACTGTAATTATCTTGTTAAACTTTTATGTTCCAGTCCTTCTTTAAATTGAAATCACAATTAGATAGGAGTTAATCTATGAGAAATTTGCTTATAGAAATAAGCTATAATGGAGCAAATTATCATGGCTATCAGGTGCAAGCGAATGCCATTACCATTACAGAAGTCATACAAGACACAATAGAAAAAATATTAAAAAAGCGGGAAAATATTGTTGGTTGCTCTCGTACCGATTCAAAGGTCCACGCAAACAGTTATTATTTTAACATGAAAACGGAATCTAATATTCCTTGTGAGAAGTTCATAACAGTTATAAATAATGCGCTACCCGATGATATTGTTATTCTGAGTTGTAGAGAAGTTGATATGGACTTTCATGCTCGATATAATTGTATTGGAAAAGAATACATTTATAAAATTTACAATAATCCTGTTAGGAATCCATATCTTATTGATTTAGCATTACATCATAAGAAATACATTGATGTTGATGCTCTAAATAAAGCTGCACAGGTTTTTGTTGGAACTCATGATTTTACTTCTTTTTGTAGCATGGGTTTTAAGCAAGGAACTTCTATGATTAAAACAATTGAGTTTATTGAAGTATATCGAGAGAATGATTTTATAAATATTAAAGTCAAAGCAGATGCTTTTTTATATAATATGGTTCGAATTATTGTTGGTACATTACTCTATGTGAATGATGGTAAGATAAAACCTGAGGATTTAATTCATATTATTGAAGCGAAAGATCGAACAAAAGCAGGTAAAACTGCTCCTCCTCAAGGTCTGTATTTAAATCAAGTCTTTTTTGACACATAATTTCAATAAAATATAATATATAATAATAGGTTAGGAAGTGTTTCTTTGGCTCAGTATAAGAATATAGAAGAATATCGAACCAAAAAAAAGAGAAATAGTATTGTAAAGAAAATAATTTTAGTTATTGTTATTTTCGGAATACTGATTACATTGTTAAACGTACTGCAATTATTTAAAGGAAAAGGATTAAATGAAATTATTTCAAAAGATCCTACCAGTACAGTTGATACATTTCCTATAAAAATTGCAAATGAACAAACGTTGGATTTGTATTCATTGGGAAGCAACTTATGCGTATTAACAAAATCAAGTATCATTACATATAACCAAAGTGGTAAAAAGTTAAGCTCCATTTCTCATGGATATACAAACCCTGTTATTAAAGAAGGTAATAAAAAGATACTGACTTATGATAGAGGTGGAACAGGATTTCGTGTAGACGGAGTGAATAGCGAAGTTGGAGAAGTTAAATTAGAAAATAAAATTATTTATGGACAAATAGCTTCTAACGGAAACGTTGCTATTATAACTAACGACACACGATATGCCTCTCAGTTAATTGTTTATGACTCAAGCTTAAAGAAGATATATCAGTATTCTGCAACTGAGTTATTAAATACAGCTTGCTTTTCAGGCGATAATCGTCATGTGTTGGCAAGCTCACTATCCTCTATAGATGGTAATATTTCAGTTAAACTATACGAGCTTAATATCAACTCAGAGGAAAAAGCAACTGAATATAATATAAAAAATGTTTTACCATTAGATATTAGTTATAGTGAAAATAATGACATTACTATTATAGGTAAAGAAAGTGTAGTTACTTTTAATACAAAGAGCAATCAAATTACGACTTTTGAGTATAAGGGTGATTTACAAAGCTTTGCAAATAGCTCATCAAAAGAAACTGTAGTAGTGTATAATAATATTTTAAACGGTCGTTCCGTTGTTTCTGTTATTGATTCTAACGGAAAACTAAAAAATTCTCAAGAAATTCAAGACGAAGCGATTGATATATATTGTGATGGAAGCAGAGTATTAGTTTTAGGTAAAAAAACAGCTTTTAATTTTAATATGTCTTTGCTTTTGCTCAACAGCTACCCAATAACAGCTAGTTCAAATAAAATTTGCTTTAACGGAGAAAACTTATTTTTAATAAGCACTGATGGTATACAAAAATTGAAAATCAACTAAATTATTAGGAGGTATCTCAATGAGCCTAGCTTCAATCATTATGGATATTATTATCATAGCGGTAGTTTTGTTTATTGTAATGTCTGCATATCGAAAAGGTTTTTTAAGATCAGCTATTCTAACAGTTGGATATTTTGTTTCAATTTTTGTTGCAATTTATCTTAGTAAAATAATTGGGAATTTTTTATATGATACTTTTATTCGTCAGCAAATTATTACAAGTGTAAATAAAGCATTATCGGGGAATATAGAAAATATAGATATTGCAGCAGCAATACCTATATTTCTAGCGAAGTTACCTGTTTTTTTAACCAACTCTATTTATGCTTATTTTGGCGGCAAAGATGCGATTATTAGTAATTTAGGCAACGCTACTTCTAACGCTACTAATAATATTAGCATTATCATATCGGATCAAGTAGTGGAACCAATTGTTTTATTGTTACTCAATGCAATTTTAAGTATATTACTATTTTTAATATGCATATTTATCGTAAAGAGAATTGCAAAACTATTTCAAGGTTTTTATGCTATTCCTGTTATCGGGCCAATTAACTCATTTTTTGGCGGTGTACTAGGTGTTATTCAAGCAATAATTGTTGTTGTTATTATTGCAATTTTAAGTAAATTTGTGATTTCGTTAACCGGTAATACATTGCCATATTTCAATACAAAGATTATAGATTCAACTTATATTTTCAAAATCTTTTATCATTTAAAGTTTATATAAAGTTAATAAATGCTTAAAATGATTTTATAGTATCTATTCTAATTACAAAGTATTATAATGATATAAGTTAAAAATAATTTTACTTAATTTATATAAAAAGGGGACTACTAATGATTTGCAGTAAATGTAAAAAAAGACCTGCTATTATCTTTATACAAAAATTAGAAGGAAATGAAACTGTAAACGAAGGCCTTTGTTGGTCTTGTGCGAAAGAGTTAGGTTTGCCTCAGCTATCTTCAATGATGGAAAGTATGGGGATAAGTGATGATGACGTTGAACAAATGAGTAATCAGCTCATGGAAATGACTGATGGAGACGCTTTTGAATTAGGTGGGGCTGAAACAATGCCAACTTTTTTACAAAGTTTATTTGGTGATAAAATGTCTCCTGCTGAACAAAAAGATTCGCCATCTTCCAATAAAGAAAAGAAGACGAAAGAAGCAGATAAACCAAATAAAAAACGTAAATTTTTAGATTCATATTGCACAAATCTTTGCGAAAAAGCAAAGGAGGGCAAGCTTGATAATATTATCGGTAGAGATAATGAGATTTATCGTGTAGTTCAAATTCTAAGCCGTAGAACAAAAAATAATCCTTGTTTAATTGGTGAGCCCGGTGTTGGTAAAACTGCAATAGCAGAGGGTATTGCGCAACGTATTGTTGCCGGTGAAGTTCCATTTCGCTTACTCGATAAGGAAATTTATTTATTAGATTTAACTGCTCTTGTTGCCGGTACTCAATTTAGAGGCCAATTTGAAAGTCGTGTAAAAGGGTTAATAGATGAAGTTAAAAGTGATGGAAACATTATTTTATTTATTGATGAAGTTCACACCTTAGTTGGAACTGGAGATTCAGAAGGTTCTATGAGTGCTGCTAATATAATGAAACCTGCATTATCTCGTGGAGAAATTCAAGTGATTGGTGCAACAACTTTTACGGAATATCGAAAAAATATAGAAAAAGATTCTGCGTTAGAACGTCGTTTCCAACCTGTAACAATTAATGAGCCTTCAATAGAAGATACCTTAGCTGTTTTAAGAGGAATTAAACATTACTACGAGCTTCATCATAAAGTAAAGGTTAGCGATGAAATTATAAAACTTTCTGCATTGTGGTCAGAACGTTATATTAACGATCGCTTTTTACCTGATAAAGCAATTGATTTATTAGATGAAGCATGTGCTTGCGCTTCTTTAAAGAATAAAGATTTGACGAATTATGCAAAGCTAAATAAACAATTGAAAGCCTTAACAGATGAAGAATCCAAACTGGAAGAGCAAAATGATAATCCTGATTTCGAACGTATTGCTACTGTAAAAGGTGAGCTAATTAAGGTTAGGGAACAGCTTAAAGAAATTGAACCTAAAATAAATAATATTCAAGTTACAATAGAAGACCTTGCTAAAGTAATAGAGCTTTGTACAGGTATTCCTTCTTCAAAAATTGAACAAAATGATTACGTTAAAATAATGAATTTGGATAAGGAATTAAAGAAACGCATTATTGGACAAGATGAAGCAGTTGACTCTGTATCACTTGCAATTAAACGGAATCGTATGCAATTATCAGCAAAAAAACGTCCTGCATCTTTTATCTTTGTTGGGCCAACCGGTGTAGGTAAGACTGAATTGGTAAAAGCATTATCTGAAACTTTGTTTGATTCAGTTGATCCAATTATTCGATTAGATATGTCTGAATTTATGGAGAAACACGCAGTTTCAAGACTTATTGGTTCACCTCCGGGTTATGTTGGCTATGATGATGCCGGTCAACTTACTGAAAAAGTTAGAAGAAAACCATATTCTGTTATATTGTTTGATGAAATTGAAAAAGCGCATCCTGATGTAATGAATGTGTTACTGCAAATATTAGATGAAGGTCATGTAACTGATGCGCATGGCAGAAATGTTAATTTTGAAAATACTGTTATCGTCATGACATCTAATGCTGGTTCAAGTGATAAGTCAGGGATTGTTGGCTTTAATAAGGGCGCGAACGAAATAGCAAAAGAAAAAGCAATGAAAGCATTATCTGAATTTTTGCGTCCTGAATTTTTAGGCAGAGTAGATGAAGTAATTGTGTTTAACCAATTAAAACCAGAGAACCTTGAAGAAATTGCTTGTCTATTATTTAACGAACTTAAGGCTGCTTTACTTGAAAAACACATCAATTTATGTTACGATATTAATGCTGCAAAAATGGTTGCTAAGCTTGCCAATGGTGGTAAATACAATGCTAGAGATATTCGTAAAGTTATTAGAAAAGAAGTTGAAGATCGAATCGCTCAATGTCTAATTGATAATTACGATAAAAAAGTTGAAGCAATTGCAATAACTGCTGAAGACAATATAATAGTAACATGTTTGTAACTTTGTAAAAGTATACTTCTTATGATACTGTAAATAATATAGTCGGTATTTCTAATTGCTTAGTGATTTTTTGGCAGAATACTGGATAAGGAGATATTATTATGAAAAAATTTATGGGAATAGCACTTGCTATCACAATGACAATTGTTTTGTTTGTTGGTTGCGCATCTGGTTCAAAAACTATGAAAGATGGCAAGTACAGAGCTGAATTCAAAGAATTTACTCGTGGTTGGAAAGAATACGTAGAAGTAACTGTTAAAGATGGCAAAATCGCTGACGTCGATTTTGATGGTGTTAACGAAAAAGGAGAAAAAAAATCTGCGGATCCAGGTTATAAAGATGCTATGACAAAAGCTGGTTTTAAAACATGGCCTGAAGATTTTTATCTTAAATATGAAAAACAACTTGTAGAAAAGCAAGATGTAACAAAAATAGATGCTGTAGCAGGTGCTACTACTTCTGCTGGTAACTTTAAAAAATTAGTAACTGAGTTATCAAAGAACTTAAAATCAGGTAACACAAAAACTGTAATTGTTGCTGTTGAAGAAAAAAAATAATGAACTGAATACGTTTATGTTAAAACATTTATACATTATTTGTATAAATGTTTTAACTCATTATAAAACTTTTTTATTGTAAAAGGATACTAAATGAAAAGAATAGTACTATGTTTATTGGCGGTATTGACTTTGTCACAAATGTTAATTTCTTGTTCTAGTCAAACCAAAACTGCATCAAATGGTGAAATTTTCGTTATGAATACTGTTGTAACGCAAAAAGTTTATGGTAAGAACAGAGATAAAGCAATTTTAAACGTAAACAATTGTTTGAAAGAAATGGAAAAGGAATTATCTATGTATATTCCTGAGTCTTATATTAGTAAAATCAATCAAAATGCTGGTTTGACACCTGTAAAGGTTAATAGCTATACATTTGATTTAATACAAACTACCCAAAAATATTGTGAACGTTCAAATGGTGTTTTTGATATAACAATTGCACCAATAACGAAATTGTGGGGCATAACATCACAAAATCCTAAAGTACCAACACAAGATCAGATTAATGAATTGTTGCCTTTAATAGATTATCGTAATATCAAGCTTGACTCAAAATCTCAAACTGTTATGTTAAAAGAAAAAGGAATGGCAATTGATTTAGGTGGTATAGCAAAAGGATATATTAATGACCTAATAAAAAGTGAGTATGATAAGCTGAATATTTCTTCTGCGTTGATTTCTATTGGCGGCAATATCTATGCTTATCATACAAAACCGGACAATACTTTATTTACTCTTGGAATACGTGATCCAAAAGGATCTTCTAACGATATGGTTGGTAAACTAAAAGTGAAAGACAAGATTGTTGCTACTTCTGGAGCATATGAACGTTTTTTTGAACAAGATGGAAAAGTATATCATCATATTTTAGATTCGAAAACAGGATATCCTGCAGAAAGTGATCTCTTATCTGCTACAGTTGTGAGTGAGAATGGAGGATTAGCCGATTTCTTGTCAACTACTGTTTTTATATCAGGGAAAAAGCAAATGAAACAATATTTAAATCAGTCTGAGTTTAGTGTTATTATTATCGATAAAGAAAAGAACGTCTATGTTTCGGACAATTTAAAGGATAGTTTTGAACTTACAAATTCAAATTATAAGTTAAGTGAATCAAAGTAATTGCAATATTATTATTGCAAAATTACATATAACGGGAAAACAAATCACGCAATACCTCTTTTCAATTTATATAGAAAGGTATATACTTTAGGTTATACAATAAAGTACGATTGTAAATCTCAAATTCAAATCATACGGACAAGCTTTATTAAATTGCAATAGAGATGCAATAATCTAAGGTGGTCAATCAGTGGATAAAAATAAAACGAGAGAAAGAAATATTTTGCAGTTAACGCAATTAGCACTATTGTTTGCGTTAACTGTGGTTCTTATGGTTGTGGAATCTTTAATACCTCCAATTCCAATGCTTCCACCAGGCGTAAAAATCGGTTTATCAAATATCGTAACAATGTATGTGCTTTTTTACTTAGGAAAAAAATATGCTTTTGTTATTTTAGGGTTGAAAGGACTCTTTGTTTTTATAACAAGGGGTGCAACAGCATTTATATTAAGTTTCAGTGGAGGATTATTATCTATCATTGTTATGATTGTTATATTAATGTTGAAAAAAATTAACATTTCGTATATAATTATAAGTATGTGTGCAGCTATTGCTCACAATTTGGCGCAATTATGTGTTGCAAGCATTCTTTTAAAAACAACTACTGTTTTTTATTATTCACCAATATTGATTGTTTCTGGTGTTGTAATGGGAATTATAACAGGAATTGTTTTAAAAGCTACGCTTCCTGCAATGCGTAGAATAAAAGTTTTCACCAAATAAATACAAAGTTAATCGAAAAATAGGAGGTTAATATGCCAATCATTAAAAGTAAAAAATCTTTGCATGGCGCATTGGTTTCTCATTGTAAAAAATCAAAAGATAATGAGACTGAAACAATTCCAATTCCAAGCAAGGTAAAAATTCCTATGATACAGCATATGGGTGCTCCGTGTAGCCCACTTGTAAAAGTCGGAGATCAAGTGTATGTTGGACAAAAAATAGGTGAAAGTCCAGAGTATTTCTCTGTTCCTATTCATGCAAGCTGTTCAGGCGTAGTGAAGGCAATAGAGGATTTTAACACACCAATGGGCGTAAGCTGTAAGTCGGTGGTAATTGAAACTGATGGGCAACAAACCGTTGATCCTGAAATTAAAGTACCAACTGCTAATAATAAAGATGAATTTATTACTGCTGTTAAAGAATCCGGATTAGTAGGTTTAGGCGGAGCTGGTTTCCCAACTTTTATAAAGCTAGCTTACAAGGATATTGATAGTGTTAAGAATCTTGTAATTAATGCTGCAGAATGTGAACCATATATTACTGCTGATTATCGTGAATGTTTAGAAAGCACTCAAAACATTGTTGAAGGCATAAATCTTGTTAAAAAACACTTAAATATTGAAAATATCTATATTGGCGTTGAAGATAATAAACCGGAAGCAGTTCAAGTATTAAATAAAGCTTTTCATGATAGTTCTGATGTGAAAATCGTAAGATTAAAAACAATTTACCCACAAGGAGCAGAAAAATCAATTATCTATGCAACATGTGGTATCGTTGTTGAAGAGGGTAAATTGCCAGCTGATCATGGCGTAATTGTATTAAATATTTCTACCGTTGGCTTTATCGGAAGCTATATGAAAACAGGAATGCCTTTAGTATCTAAACGCATCACTGTTGATGGCGATTTTGTTTCAAATCCGAAAAATTTACGTGTTCCAATCGGTATTGATATTCAAACAGTATTAGAATATTGCAACATCAAAGAAGAATACGGAAAAGTTCTTATGGGCGGACCTATGATGGGTATTACAGTAAATGATACCTTAACACCAATAATAAAAAATAATAACGCTATTATCGTTCTATCAAAAGAAGCTTCTATTGCTCCTCCTACAACAGCATGTATTCGTTGTGGCAAATGTATTGCAGTTTGCCCGTTAAAACTAATGCCGGCTAAACTTGAAAAAGCCTACGATAATAAAAATGTGGAATTATTGAACGAGCTACACATTTCACTTTGTATCAACTGCGGTTGCTGCACATATATTTGTCCTGCAAAGCGACATTTAGCACAAAAGAACCAATTAGCAAAAGCATTGGTTAGAAATAAATAGAAAAGGATGAAATAAGTGAATAAATTAGTTGTATCACCATCCCCACACATATTAAGTAAAAACTCAACGTCTAATATAATGTTTGATGTTATCATTGCTTTATTTCCTGCATTAATCGCAGGTATATTCTTTTTTGGACCTCGTGCATTAATCATTACATTAGTATGCGTTGCTTCATGTGTAGGATTCGAGTATTTAACTCGTAAGTTAATGAAAAGAAGCAACACGATTTCTGATTTAAGTGCTGCTGTAACGGGTATTTTATTAGCATTTAATTTACCACCAGCTATTCCTATTTGGGTAGCTATTTTAGGCTCCTTCTTTGCAATTGTAATTGTAAAGCAAATGTTTGGTGGAATTGGTCAAAATTTTGCTAATCCAGCAATCGCTGCTCGAATTATTTTGTTAGTATCTTTTTCAACATACATGACAACATGGGCGCAACCATTTGGCTACAAAGCAGGAGTAGATGCTATTGCAAATGCAACTCCTTTAGTTAATATTAACTCAGCTAATACTTTGGACTTGTTCTTAGGAAATGTTCCCGGCTGTATTGGTGAAGTTAGTGCGCTTGCGTTGTTAATTGGCGGTGTTTACTTAGTAATACGTAAAGTAATTAACCCAATTATACCGATTACTTTTATTGGTACTGTTTTCGTTTTAACTTGGGTAATGGGTGAAAATCCTGTTAACCATATTTTTGCTGGTGGTTTGATGATTGGTGCAATATTTATGGCAACCGATTATTCAACTTCACCATCTACTTTTAAAGGTAAAATTATCTTTGCTGTTGGATGTGGCTTAATTACATCAGTTATTCGAGTATTTGGTTCTTATCCGGAAGGTGTTTCTTACGCTATTTTGTTAATGAACTTAGTAACTCCCTTAATTGATAGATATACAAAAGTAAGACCAGTTGGTGTAGTAAGGGGTGCGAAATAAATGTATAAAGAAATTATTAAACCAACCCTTGTACTTATCATTATTGCAGCTATTATAAGTGGTATACTAGCATTCACTTACAACGCAGCGGGGATTGGCGAACTTGGCAAAGGGCTAAGTCAAGAAGAGCTGGATAAAAATATAAAAGAAGTATTGCCAAAGGGTACAAAACTAAAATATTTTGATTTTGCATTGGAAGATGCTTCCGTATTAGGAATTTATAATGATGAAGGCGGTGCTGGCTGCGCAATTCATGTAGTTACTAAAGGCTACGGTGGAGAGATGAAAGTGCTGATAGGACTAGATAAAGATGGAGCAGTTACCGGTGCTAAGGTATTGGAGTCTCAAGAAACACCGGGACTTGGTACTAAAATATCAGAAAAACCATTCCTTGATAAATATCTTGGTAAAAAAGCAGAAGTGAAACTTACAAAGGACGGCGGGGAAATAGAAGGAATTGCAGGTGCAACTATTTCTTCAAATGCATTTACTAAGGCTGTTAATAAAGCTTTTGAAGTATTTAATAAAGTAAAGGGGGATTTATAATATGAGCAATTGGAAAGTGTTTGCAAACGGTATTATTAAAGAAAACCCTGTACTTGTTATGTTGCTTGGTACATGTCCTACATTAGCTGTTACCACTTTAGCACAAAACAGCATAGGCATGGGACTAGCTGCTACTTTTGTGTTAATTTGTTCAAACGTTGTCATTTCTATGGTTAAGAATGTCGTTCCAAAACAAGTTCGATTACCAAGCTATATTATCATTATTGCAGGTTTTGTTACTTTTGTTTCTTTTATCTTGCAAAAGTTTGTTCCAAATCTATATGATGCATTAGGAATCTACTTACCATTAATCACAGTAAACTGTATCATTCTTGGTAGAGCAGAGATGTTTGCAAGCAAAAATAAAGTTTTCGCATCATTTTTAGATGGACTAGGAATGGGAATTGGGTTTACATTAGCTCTATTTATTATCGGCTCTATCCGTGAGCTATTAGGAAGCGGAACTTATTTTGGCAACTCTATTGGCGAATGGTATCAACCAATTAAATTCTTTACGTCTTCAGCTGGTGGATTCTTTGTGTTTGGTGTAGTAATAGCCGTGGTCAATATACTAACTCATTATAAAATATCTTCTAAAAAAATCGGCTGTGGCAATTGCCCAAATTCAGTGGCTTGTGCAGGTGTTGAGAAAGGAGCGTGCAAATAATGAAAGATATGTTTATCATTTTATTGAGTGCGATTCTTGTTGAAAACTTTGTGCTTGCTAAATTTATGGGTATTTGTCCATTTATTGGCGTTTCCAAAAAAATGAGTTCTGCAGTCGGCATGAGCGCTGCGGTAACTTTTGTAATGGTTATGGCAACGGCTTTAACATTCCCAGTTTACAAATATTTGCTTGAACGATATGATTTACAATATTTAAAAACAATTGCATTTATATTAATTATCGCGCTATTTGTTCAGCTAGTTGAAATTATTCTTAAGAAATATGCGAAATCTTTATATAATGCATTGGGTGTATACTTGCCTTTAATTACAACCAACTGTGCTGTATTAGGTGTAACAATATTAAATATCGATAAAGAGCTTACCTTTGGTCAATCAATAGTGAATGCGCTTGGTGGTGGTCTTGGCTTCGCATTAGCACTTGTTATTTTTGCAGGTGTAAGAGAACGTATTGAAGCTTCTGATTTACCGAAAGCATTCAAGGGAATTCCTGCTACATTAATAGCAGCTTCAATTGTATCGGTTTCTTTTAGCGGATTTGGCGGAATTGTTGAAAACATGGCAAATGCAATATTCAAATAATATCAGTTTGCCATAATATAGGAGGATAAGAAAATGCTTTATAATATACTAATTCCAGTAGCAATCTTTATTGGATTAGGCTTAGTAGCAGGTATCGCTTTATCTATCTTTTCAAAGATTTTCGCTGTAGAAACAGATGAAAGAACCGAGAAGATTCTTGAAGCATTACCAGGCTTGAATTGTGGCGTTTGCGGTTTTTCCGGATGTGAAAACTATGCAAATAATTTAGTAAACAATGATGCTCCAACAAACAGATGTGTTCCTGGCGGAGATAAAGCTTCAAAAAAGATTAGCGCTATTTTAGGTAAAGATTATGTGGATGTTATTGAAATGGAAGCAACTGTTCGTTGTGGTGGACAAGTTCCTGATGCAACAGAAGATAACTTTATTTATGATGGCGAAAAAACTTGCGTTGCTTGTAATATGTTTTATCAAGGAAAAGGCAAATGCGATTATGGTTGTATCGGATTTGGAGATTGTGTAAAGAAATGTCCTGAAGGTGCAATCAGCATTGTAGATGAAATCGCTGTAGTAAATACCGATTTATGTGTAGGATGTACGCTATGTGTCGCTACTTGTCCTAAACATTTAATTCAAATGAAACGACATGATAAAAAGGTCTTTGTTCGTTGCTCTAGCTGTAATAATGGTAAAGCGACTATCAATAATTGCGCACACGGTTGTATAGGTTGTAAAAAATGTGAAAAAACCTGTCCTTCCGGAGCAATTACAGTGACGAATAATCTTGCAAGTATTGATTATGAAAAATGTACAAATTGCATGGAATGCGTAAATGTTTGTCCAATGAAATGTATTAACGTCATATCTCAATAAATCGAAAGCCCACCGATAAGGTGGGCTTTCTTTATAGCTGTAGTAATCAATATTTGATTTATCTTTTTAAACATCGTTATTCTTAATAGAATGTTTTTTAGCATTTTTATTATGGTTTTGGTTTTCTTTCGTTATTGGAGTTTGTCCGTTGCATTTTTCCATTCGGGCTTTTTTGTTATCTGGTTGACTATCTTTTGGCATTTTTATCCCCCTTACATAATATGTGTTTCAGTTGATGATGAACAGATTTCATATCCTAATTTTTCGATTCTCTCTTGAATTTGCGGTTGATAAACGCCTGTAGTGTCATAATCCACTGCTAAGGTATTTTTAACAGGATTAACACTTACTGAAATTACGCCAGGATATTTATTCAATTCTTTTTTTAGCTCCTTTAAATCTCTTTTTCCATCAATACTCTTTAATGTAAAATAAGCACTTTCTTTTGACATAGTAACCTCCTTTTATTTGATATTTATAATTTTATTTGTTATTATTATTTAAAAATAGTGTTTGTAGATAATAATTATATATGCAAATGTAAGCATTGATTTTCACATCTATACATTTTATAATAAAGCTACACATAAGAAGGAATAGTAATATGAGTTATAAAAATAGAGTAAAAGATTTATGGAATAACATATCAATTCAAAACTGGAATGTAATAAAAGACTATTTTGATGATAATGCAGTCATCTATTGGCATAACACAAATGAAAAATTTACGATAAACAATTTTATTACGGCTAATAGCGTTTATCCTGGAAATTGGGAAATAGAAGTTCAACGATTAGAAGAAATAGGCGATTTGGTAATTAGCGTTGTATTAGTTACATCAAAAGAAGATGGGACTTCTTTTTACGCAACATCATTTTTTCAATTTAAAGACGATTCTATTATAGAAATAAGTGAATATTGGAGTGATAATGGTGAACCTCCACAATGGAGAAAAAATTTAAATATAGCTAAACCAATTATAGAATAGAGGTAAGACTATGAATGAACTTGTAACACATACGTTGGAACCTATCTATACATCTCAATCTAAAGTGTTGATACTAGGAACAATGCCGTCTCCTAAATCAAGAGAAATTGGTTTTTATTACTCTCATCCGCAAAATCGCTTTTGGAGAGTTCTTTCCACTATATTGAATGAACCGATACCAAATACGACTGAGCAAAAGATAGAAATGCTAAATAACAATCATATTGCTTTATGGGATGTATTACAATCGTGTGAAATTACCGGCGCTGATGATAATAGTATTCGCAATCCTGCCGCAAATGATATCAATCAAATCAGAAAAGAAGCAAAAATAAAAGCAATCTTTACAACTGGGAAAAAGGCAACGCAATTATATCAAAAACTGTGTTTACATGATACTAATATGCCATCTGTTTATCTTCCATCAACAAGCCCTGCAAATTGTAAAAACTGTACGATTGAAACATTAACTGAAGCATATGGTGTTATTTTAAACTATTTAATATAAGGAATTTTATGAATACAAATACGTTAAAGCAAATATCAAATCCATTGTTAAAATGGTATTATCAAAATGCAAGAATACTGCCTTGGCGTGATAATCCAATGCCATATTACGTTTGGATCTCAGAAATTATGTTGCAGCAAACAAGAGTAGAAGCAGTGAAACCATATTTTATACGTTTCATTGAGTCATTATCCGATGTGAAATCTCTTGCTTGCGTTGACGATGAAAAACTGATGAAATTATGGGAAGGCTTAGGATACTATAATCGTGCACGCAATTTAAAAAAGGCTGCCCAAATTATAGTTGAGCAATATAATGGAGAATTACCTGCTCAATATGATAAGCTTTGTGAATTACCCGGAATTGGGCCATATACAGCTGGGGCAATAGCGTCCATTGCATTTCATTTACCCGTTCCAGCAGTAGATGGCAATGTATTGCGTGTAATTTCACGAGTGTTAGGCAGTAAGAAAAATATTAGTGAATTAAAAGTAAAACAGGAAATGCAACAAAAAATACAGGAGATGCTGCCTGAAGATGTAAGTGGGTTTAATCAAGCTTTAATGGAATTAGGTGCAATAATATGTATTCCTAATGGTGCACCTAAGTGTGATATTTGCCCACTCAATGAGATTTGTAATGCAAATCAAAGGGGTATACAACTAAAAATACCAATTAAGAGTAAGAAAAATGCCCGTAAAGTAGAAAACTTGACAGTGCTAATCATTCAATATCATGATAAAATTGGAATTAGAAAGAGAATACAAAAAGGAGTATTGTTTGATTTATGGGAGTTACCTAATGTTAATAAAAAGCTAACTATGCAGCAAATTGAAACGCAACTTAAGGAATGGGGGATTACACCACTTTCAATCCGTTCTCAATCGAATGCAAAGCATATTTTTACTCATATAGAATGGCATATGAATGCATACTATATTGAAACCTATGATGTTGAAAATATAAATCTATTTGAATGGGTTACTATTCAACAATTAAGTCAAGATTATGCATTGCCTACAGCATTCAAGAAGCTATTAAAATAAACGCACTGGTAATATGCTTTAGGGTATGGTAAAATAAAAAATATGTTACTTTGGAAAGGATGTTTCAATATGGATTATGCAAGCGAATCGCTTAAAAAACACTATGAATGGAAAGGTAAAATTGAGGTTATCTGTAGAGCCGACGTTAACACAAGAGAAGATTTAGCTTTAGCCTATACCCCTGGTGTTGCACAACCTTGTTTAGAAATAGAGAAAGATAAAAATTTATCTTACGAATTAACTCGTCGTGGAAATTTAGTTGCAGTTGTCACAGACGGTACAGCTGTTTTAGGTTTAGGCGATATTGGCCCCGAAGCCGGTATGCCTGTAATGGAAGGTAAATGTGCATTATTCAAAGCATTTGCTGATGTAGATGCCATTCCACTTTGCATAGATACAAAAGATACGGATGAAATAGTAAATACCATAAAGAATATTTCTAAAAGCTTTGGTGGGATTAACTTAGAAGATATTGCAGCACCAAGGTGTTTTGAAATTGAACACAAGTTAAAAAAAGTATTAGATATTCCGGTATTTCATGATGATCAACATGGTACAGCTATTGTAGTAGGCGCTGCAATAATTAATAGTTTGAAATTGGCAAACAAAAAACCTGAAGAAGTTACCATTGTAATTAACGGTGCAGGAGCTGCAGGAATTGCAATTGCAAAATTACTACTCGCTTTGAATATCGGTAATCTAATAATGTGCGACAAAGATGGTATTCTATATCGTGGTGGTGAATTTTTAAACGAATCTCATAAAGACATTGCTGAAATAACCAATAAGCACAATGTAAAAGGCTTATTAGCAGACGCTTTAATAAATGCCGATGTTTTTGTTGGTGTATCAAGACCAAACTTGGTAACCGAACAGATGATTCATTCTATGGCAGATAAACCTATTATCTTTGCAATGGCAAACCCAACACCTGAAATAATGCCTGATGTTGCAAAACAAGCAGGTGCATTTATAGTTGGTACAGGTAGAAGTGATTTTCCAAATCAAATAAACAATGTTCTTGCATTCCCTGGAATTTTCAGAGGTGTTTTAGATGTTCGAGCAAGCGATATTAACAATGATATGAAAATAGCTGCTGCATATGCTATTGCTTCATACATAAAAAACGATGATTTATCGGTAGAAAATATCATTCCAAGTGCATTAGATCGAAACGTAGCTCAAGTAGTAGCTACTGCTATTGCAGATGCAGCTCGTAAATCTGGTGTAGCTCGCATTTAACTTTTGTAATTATATACAAATTTAAAAAAGAACCTAGTTATTTTTTTAACTAGGTTCTTTTTTATTTGTGTTGTATTTTATATTGCGTTTATGCTACAATTAAAAATATATATTGGTGATATATATGGTATAAGTATATATTTAATTTTATTGTAATTACAATTTGCATTTAGAGTTAAATAATGTAACTTCTATTCTATTTCTTTACAAAAGAAATAGTGACTATCGCTTAAATCCAAAAAACAATACTAATACCGTTTAAATTATCTGTAACATTTTTAAAAAATGATTGCTATTTTAAATGAGGATTAGTATTACCTATATATAGTTTTACATCGAAAGGTTGGATAATTAATGAAACAAGAACTAAACGAGATTGCTGCAAGAATTAGAGAACTAAGAGATGCTTGCGGATTTACTCAGAAACAATTAGCTCAAGATTTAGGACTTAATTTACGAGTCTATCAAGAATATGAAGAAAACGGTGAAAACATCCCAATTAGCGTGATTTACGAAATCGCAAACAAGTTCGGCGTAGATTTTACAGAAATCGTAACCGGAACCAGAGCAAAACTTGATACTTACCACATAGTAAAACGTGGTGAAGGAAGGAGTGTTAGCAGATATCCTGGCTATCGCTTTGAAGATTTAGCTTTCCGCTATAGTCATAAGGTAATGCAACCCCTTTTAGTTACACTTGATCCATCTGACGAACCGGCAGCATTAGTTTCTCATGCTGGTCAAGAATTTAATATGGTTTTGGAAGGTCAAATTGCAGTTGAATTTGACAATAAAGAATTCATATTATCTGCTGGTGATTCTATTTATTTTAATCCAACTCATTTACATGGTCAAAGATGCGTTGGAACTGAAAAAGCTCGTTTTCTAACTGTTATTGCCGAATAACACACTTCATATTTTGATACTTGTATTTAAGGAGAACTAATATGTTATTAAATAGATTTCTACCTCGTATTGATTTTGATTCTTACGAGGATTTTAAGCAAAACTATGCTGTTAATGTACCCGAAAACTTTAATTTTGGTTTTGATATAGTTGATGCTTGGGCAGACCAAGACAAGAACAAAAAAGCACTTGTTTGGTGTGATGATCATGATCATGAGAAAATTTTTACATTTTATGATATTAAATTACTTTCAAATAAAGCTGCAAATTATTTTAAAAGTATTGGAATTAAAAAAGGTTCCGTTGTTATGCTGATTTTGCGTAGACGTTGGGAATATTGGATTTGTGCTACCGCACTACATAAAATTGGTGCAACATTAATTCCTGGTTCTTTACAATTAACGAAGAAAGATATTGCCTATCGAGCAAATGCAGCTGGCATTTGCACCGTAATTTGTGTAAACGACGATTTTGTTATTTCTCAAGTAGAAGAAGCTTTACCTGAATGTACCACACTTAAAAATAAGATTATGGTTGATGACCATCGTGATGGATGGATGAACTTTGATGATGAAATACAAAATTTTTCAGATATTTTTAATCGACCAACGGGCGAAGATGCCACAAAATGGGACGATATTATGCTTGTGTATTTTACTTCAGGAACTACAGGTATGCCTAAGATGGTTCGCCATAATTTTTCATATCCATTAGGACATATCGTTACAGCGAAATATTGGCAGCAAGTACAAGAAAATAAGTTGCATATGAGTGTATCTGATTCCGGATGGGCAAAATTCGGTTGGGGCAAAATTTATGGACAATGGATTTGTGGCGCTGTTATTTTTGCTTATGATATGGATAAATTTGTACCACTTCATTTACTGCAAAAAATTACAAAATATCAAGTTACCACTTTTTGCGCTCCGCCAACAATGTTTCGCTTTATGTTGCAAGAGGATGTAACTCAATTTGATTTAAGCTGCATCAAGCATTGCTGTATTGCGGGTGAACCGTTAAATCCCGAGGTTTTTAAAAAGTGGTACGACTTAACCGGTCTAAAACTTTGTGAGGGATTTGGACAAAGTGAATCTTCAGTTATGCTGGCAAATTTCCAATGGTTTGATCCAATTCCGGGATCAACAGGTAAGCCTTCACCATTATATAATATTCAGCTGATAGATTCAGAAGGAAATCTTTGTGAAGATGGTGATGAGGGTACTATCGTTGTTATGGATATTGATAAAAAAATGCCTACAGGTCTTTTTACTGGATATTTTCATGATGAGGAAATGACAAAGAAAAATCTTGGCGGTAAATACTACGATACCGGAGATGTAGCGTGGCGTGACAGTAACGGTTACTATTGGTTTGTTGGACGCAATGATGATGTAATTAAGTGTTCCGGATATCGCATTGGACCTTTTGAGGTTGAAAGTGCATTGCTTGAACATAAATCTGTAGTAGAATGTGCAATTACTGCGGCACCAGATCCTGTAAGAGGTCAAGTAGTAAAAGCAACTATTGTATTGGCTAAGGGTTATATAGGTAATGATGCATTAAAAAAAGAACTACAAGATCACGTTAAGCACGTAACGGCTCCTTATAAATATCCTAGAATTATTGATTTTGTAGACGAGTTGCCTAAAACATTAGGTGGAAAAATTAAACGAGCTGAAATTCGTAATAAAGATCATCAATAAATATAAATTTTAGGCGAATCTTGCCGATAAATGACTAACAATGGACACACATTCGTCGATGTGTGTCCATCATTTATTGTTGCCTTTAGGCTTAATAAAACCCCTGGTTCTACCAGGGGTAGGTAAAAAAGCCTTGGCAAAAATAAAACCTCCATGTTAAAATAGTGACGGTTTGGCGACCGTATCACAAAGATAACAAGGAGGAATTAAGCAATGAAAAATGAAGTAAAACAGACAGCACATTCAAGTTATAGGTGCGAATACCATATAGTGTTTGCACCAAAATATAGAAGAAAAATAATTTATAAAGATTTGCGAAGAGATGTAGGTGAAATATTTCGAAAATTATGCACAGAAATGAAAGTGGAAATAATAGAAGCGGAGGCATGTGTAGATCACATACACATGTTAGTAAGTATTCCACCGTATATGAGTATATCACAGTTTGTAGGAACACTCAAGAGTAAGAGTGCACTGATGATATTCGATAGGCATGCAAATTTAAAATATAAATATGGATCACGAAATTTTTGGTGTAGAGGTTATTTTGTAGATACAGTAGGAAAAAATGAAAAGAAAATAGCAGAGTACATTCGAAACCAATTAGAAGAAGATTATGCAAAAGACCAAATTTCATTTAAAGAATATACGGACCCGTTTACGGGTAATCAAGTGAAATAGGGCAAAAAACAAACAGCCACTTATAGTGGCTGCCTGTAATTGTGATGCGATGACAAACTTTCAGCACCCCTTTGAGGGGTCAGCACGAGTTGACCCTTCTAGGGTCTGAGCAAACCACTAGTTCACTAGTGGTTTTGATTTGCGTATATCTTGTTATAATTCTTTATATAGAAGTGAGTAATGAAATGAAAGTATTAGAAACAAAGCGACTAATTCTTCGAAATTTTTATGAAAAAGATGTGTATGATTTCTATCAATTTGCAAAAAATCATAATGTAACAAATAGTGCAGGGTGGAAACCACATAACTCAATAGAGGAGTCTGAGCGGTTAATCAATCGTTTTATTGAGGATGACAACGTTTGGGCTATTGTATGGAAAGAAAATAATAAAGTTATCGGCTGCATTACTTTCAAAGATGATATAAAACGCTTGGTAAATGATGCAAAAATGATAGGATACAGCCTTTGTGAAGAATATTGGGGAAAAGGGATAATGACTGAAGCGGTTAATCAAGTTTTAGAGTATGCTTTTCAAGAAATGTGCGTAGTTTCTGTGGCTGCATATCATTTTTACTTTAACCAACGTTCCAAACGAGTCCTTGATAAATGCGGGTTTGTTTTTGAAAGCAAGCTGCGCTGTTCTTATGAAATGTATAACGGCGAAATTCTTGATGAATATTGTTATTCCATATTGCGAGAGGAATACCTATTAAAACATCTCTTAAAATAAAATTCTTCTGTAAAGTTATCTCGTTTACAGAAGAATTTGTTGCATTAATTTTTGTTTAAATATTGATCTTTAATCTGTTTCATTTGATTGTCATTAGACTTAATAATTTGATACCAGTCTCTTTTTTGTAATTCACTTAATAAGTCTGACTCAATTTGATGTTCGTCTAATAATAAATTCATGAGAGCTTCTTTAATAATTGGACTCTCACTTTCATAAACACCTGTATTATATCGCTCTAACATATATTTTTGAGACATAATTGCATCTTGAAGTATAAATTCATCATCTAATAAATAATCCATAATCTTTGTTTTCATAGTATCCTCTTTAATTAAGCTGATTTAATAACGAATTGTAATGATTTAAATGTTGTGCAGCGACTTGCTCATACTTAGATTTTAATTGTAAGTCATTACAAATAGAGGCATACATTTTATATTTTTTTATTAGTAGAAGTTCCAACGACAATTGTTCATCAATAATGCTCAGTTCTTTATTCGATAAAGCCATACTAATACATCCTTTTTTAATAAACTAACATTAGTATGGCAGTTGTAACATCAATTATACAATATCTATTTCACTGATATTGTATTTATAAATTGTTATTATATTTGATTCCTTGATAAGAATTACGGCGTTTTAATTCTTTGTCAATTTCATTCATGACAACAAATTTTTTCAAACTCCAAAGTGGCCCTATCAGTTGCTCTTTATCACCATCTCCGGTGATTCTTTGTATTACAACTTGAGGCGGCAATAATTCAATTTGATCACAAATTATGTTTACGTATTCTGTTAATTCTAGTAGTTTAAATTCATGGTTGGATAGCTGTTGTGCTATAACAGTCTCTTTTAATACATGTAATAAATGAAGCTTAATACTGTGAATATTTAATTTTGATATTTCTTTTACGGTTTCCAGCATCATTTCTTTGGTTTCACCAGGTAATCCATTAATAATATGAACACAAATAGGAATATTTCTATCATTTAATTTTTGATAACCCTCTAAAAACGTATTGTAATCATGACAACGGTTAATTTTTTTTGCAGTTTCATCATGAATGGTTTGTAAGCCAAGTTCAACTATTAAATAAGTTCTTTGATTCAATTCTGCTAAATAGTCAACAATGTCATTAGAAAGACAGTCAGCTCTAGTAGCTATACTGATACCCACTACATTTTCGTAAGTTAATACTTCTTCAAACATCTTTTTTAATGTGGATAATGGAGCATAGGTATTCGTGTGTGCTTGAAAATAAGCAATATATTTGGCTTCGTTCCATTTGTGGTGCATTTTTTCTTTTACTTGTTCAAATTGAAATGCAATAGGCAATTCAGGATTTCCCGCAAAATCTCCGCTTCCTTGACTGGAACAATAGGTGCAGCCACCAAAGCCTTTTGTTCCATCAATGTTAGGGCAAGTAAATCCACCATTTAATGAAACCTTGAAAACTTTACAACCAAATTTATGCTTAAGATGATAATCTAAAGTGTGGTATCTTTTGTTGTTATCTGAATAAATAAACATTCTTATCTCCAATTACATAGTTCTTTTTAATATATAATATAATTATAATATATGATAATTATTTTTCAATACATATTTTCTATCGTTTTCTATTTGCGAATTTATAAAAAATACAGTATAATAGAAAGTAAATAAAATTAAGTTACATGCTAAAGAGGAGAACAATATGTCAAATTCTATTCAGTTAACTGAAGAGTTAAAAAATACAACATGTGAATTACAAGTAGATATTGACGTGGCTCCTTACACAAGCTTTCGAATCGGAGGTAAGTGTAAATATCTTGTAAAGCCAAAAAACTTTACAGATATAAAAGAAGTCGTTTCTATACTAAAAAATTATAACATTGATTATTATTTCCTTGGAAATGGTTCAAATGTGTTGGTTTCGGATAATGGATATAATGGTGCAATTATATTACTTGCTAATAATTTAACGAATATTCAAGTTGATGGTTATAAAATAGATTGTGAAGCTGGGGTTGCATTATCAAAACTTTGCAGCGTTGCATTAGACAATGAATTATCGGGATTGGAATTTGCATTCGGTATTCCGGGTACTGTTGGTGGTGCTGTTTATATGAATGCCGGTGCCTATGGTGGAGAAATTAAAGATACTATTTTATGTTGTACTTATCTTGATGAAAATAATGAAATAAAAACAATGTACCGAAATGAAATGGAATTATCTTATCGTCATAGCATTTTTAGCGATTCAAAGTGTTGTATTTTAAGTGCTTCTTTTGTTTTGCAAAAAGAAGATAAAGATATTATCAAAAATCGTATGACGGATTTTATGACAAGAAGAAAAACAAAGCAACCATTAGAATTTCCAAGTGCAGGAAGTACTTTTAAAAGGCCGGAAGGAAACTATGCATCCGCATTGATTGAGCAATGTGGGTTAAAAGGATATCGTATTGGAGATGCTATGGTAAGTGATAAACATAGCGGATTTGTAGTAAATGTAGGAAAAGCTACATGTGATGATGTGTTAAAGGTAGTCGATCATATAAAGCAAGTTGTTTTTGAACAAACGGGCTACGAATTGGAATGTGAAATTAAAACGCTTGGGTTTTAGTAATATTACAAATAAGTTGATTATTACAACGAAAAACATATAAAGACGGAGGAAAGCATGGATTTTTTAATTGTAACAGGTTTATCAGGTGCAGGAAAATCTCGAGCAGTAGATGCACTTGAGGATATTGGATTTTTTTGTATAGATAATATGCCGCCAAAGCTCATTTCTAAATTTGCTGAAATTGCTAAGCAATCCGGACCTAAAATGTCTAAGGTTGCAGTTGTAACAGATGTTCGTGGTGGTGAACTTTTTAATGATTTTATTGAAGAGTTGGATTTATTAAAAACAATGGATTTTTCGTATAAATTATTGTTTTTAGATTGTAATACACAAATATTGGTTCGCCGCTATAAGGAAACAAGAAGAAAGCATCCGCTAATTGACCATACTTCATCAATCGAAGAAGCAGTTGTTATGGAACGAGATATGCTTATGCATGCTAGGGAACGATCCGATTATATTATCGATACATCCCATCTTTCCGCTATGCAATTAAAAGAGCGCATCAGCAATATCTTTTTGGATAACATTTCAAACAGTATGCTGATTAGCTGTATGTCTTTTGGCTTTAAATATGGTTCTCCTGCTGAAGCAGATTTAGTATTTGATGTGCGTTGTTTACCAAATCCGTTTTATATAGATGAGTTAAAAAATAAAACCGGATTAGAAGATGAAGTAAAGGATTACGTAATGGCTTGGCCGCAGTCTCAACAATTACGTGACAAACTAATTGATTTAATAGATTATTTAATTCCTTTGTATTTAAGTGAAGGAAAAAGCCAATTGATTATTGCCGTTGGTTGTACAGGTGGAAAACACCGTTCTATAACCTTTGCAGAAGAAATATATAATCATTTATTAGAACAAGGCAAAAAAGTGGCTGTAAATCATCGGGATATTTTGAAGCCATAATTGATAAAAGAGAATTTATCATCACCTGAATTTTCTGGTTATGATAAGGAAGGATGGTATTCTTTGACTTATTCTCAACAAGTGAAAAATGAATTATGTCATGGAAAATTTTCATGTGAAAACTGTCAAAAAGCATTTGTATATGGAATGTTATTAACAAGCAGAGGGGTTTCGAATAAATCTTTCACAGTGAATACTGAAAATAAGTTAGTAGCTGATTTTTTAGCAGAAAATATTATTGACTTAACAGGTTCTATTGTTACTGTCCAACATCCTGATTTTCGTGAAAAAAATAAAAGGCCGATTTATACAGTTTCACTTGAAAATACTAATGATATAGAGAATATTCTTAAATTATACGATAAGAAAGCTGTGCTTGATAAAACAAGTATAAATTGGAGTATGATACGAAATATTTGTTGTCAAAACTCATTTTTGCGTGGGACATACTTATCTTGTGGCGCAATGAGCAATCCTGAAAAAGAATACCATTTAGAATTTTGTTTATCTAATGAATCAGTTTGTGATGATATTTTAGATTTACTCTATAATGTTGATCTTGACTTTAGAAAAGCGACAAGAGGAAAGAATTTTATTGCATACGTAAAAGAAAGTCAACAAATTGAAGATACGTTAACTTATCTTGGTGCAATTCGTTCTTCTATGGAGCTGATGAATTTAAAAATTGTTAAAGAAATAAGAAATACAGCTAATAGAAGGACAAATTGCGAAACAGCAAATATAGAAAAGACAGTAAATGCAGCGGTAACACAAATAAGAAAAATCGAGTATTTATTAGAAACGAAAGGGTTAGACTTCTTACCAATCGAATTACAAGAAGCTGCTAAATTGCGGCTGAATAATCCTGATGCTTCATTAAGCGAGCTTTGTGAATTATCTCCACAGAAGATTAGTCGATCTGGATTTAATCATAGAATTAAAAAGTTATGCACTATTTCTGATGAACTACGTAATGAAAAATAGTCGTATTGATGAAAAATAAAGGCATAGTAAAATAAAAAAGGAAGGTTATATATTTGAAAAACTTTGTTCATTTACATTTACATACGGAATATAGCCTTTTAGATGGAGCTTGTGTCATAAAGCGCCTTGTTCAAAAAGCTAAAGAGTTGAACCAAACAGCCATAGCTATTACAGATCATGGCTGTTTGTATGGCGTTATAGATTTTTATAAAGAGTGTAAACGGGAAGGCATAAAACCTATTATTGGGTGTGAAGTATATGTCGCAAATAGAACTCGATTTGATAAAGTACATAAAATCGATTCAAGTCCATATCATTTAGTTTTATTGTGTAAAAATAATATAGGATATCAAAACTTAATTAAATTAGTTTCTGATGGATATATAGAAGGCTTTTATAATAAACCACGTATTGATCACGAACTTTTAGAAAAGCATCATGAGGGGCTTATAGCATTATCAGCATGTTTAGGCGGCGAAATACCGAGAGCGTTAATGGCAAATGATTATGAAAAAGCAAAACAGACAGCTTTGTTTTATAAAAATACATTTGGAGAAGATAATTTTTATATTGAAATACAAGATCACGATATTCCTGAGCAAAAACGAATACTTCCATTATTGCAAAGACTAAGCGAGGAAATTGGTGTAGGGCTTGTTGCTACAAACGATGCACATTATATTAGCAAAGAAGATGCTAAAACGCAAGCAGTTTTAATGTGTATTCAAACAAATACCGTTTTAGGTGAAGAGAAAGCAATGGAATTCCCAACTCAAGAATTCTATGTGAAATCTTATGAAGAAATGGATGAACGATTTCATTCATATAAAAATGCTCTTTCCAACACCTGCAAAATTGCAGAGATGTGTAATATTGAATTTGAATTTGGTGTTACAAAACTCCCTCGTTTTACAATTGAAAATGTAGATAATAATCAAGAATATTTTTATGAGCAATGTAGAAAAGGTTTAATTCGCCATTATGGAAATAATATAGATGAATCGATTAAACAACGATTAGAGTACGAATTAGATATTATTACAAGGATGGGCTATATTGATTATTTTTTAATTGTATATGATTTTATTCGTTATGCAAAAGAAAATGATATTCCGGTAGGCCCCGGACGTGGCTCGGGAGCAGGTAGTTTAGCTGCTTACTGTATAGGAATTACAGGAATTGATCCAATGAAATATAATCTGCTTTTTGAAAGATTTTTAAATCCTGAGCGTATCAGTATGCCGGATTTTGATATTGACTTTTGCTATGAAAAGCGACAAAAGGTGATAGATTATGTTGTACGAAAATATGGCAGTGACCATGTAGCACAAATTATAACATTCGGTACAATGGCTGCAAAAGGAGCAATCCGTGATGTAGGACGTGCTTTAGGTATGCCGTATCAAGCAGTAGATACGATTGCAAAGCTTATACCAGCAGAATTGAATATAACGATTGATAAAGCTTTGTTAATTTCTCAAGAGCTAAAAGCTGTCTATCAGTCTGATCCGAAAAGTAAAGAACTAATTGACATGGCGAGAAAACTAGAAGGAATGCCTCGCCATGCCTCTACACATGCTGCCGGAGTTGTAATCACCAGAGAAGCCGCAAGCTTTTATGTTCCATTACAAAAGAACGATGAATCAATAGTAACCCAATTTACTATGACGACATTAGAAGAACTAGGTTTGTTAAAAATGGACTTTTTAGGATTAAGAAACTTAACGGTAATTGATCATTGCGAAAAACAAATACGAAAGACAAATCCTAGTTTTTCAATAGAGAGTATTTCTTTAGAAGATAAAGCAGTTTTTGATATGTTATCAGAAGGAAATACACAAGGCGTATTCCAATTCGAATCAGCAGGAATGAAGCGTGTGTTATCACAATTAAAGCCGGAAAGCGTTGAAGATTTAATTGCCGTTATATCTTTGTATCGTCCGGGACCTATGGAATCTATTCCTAAATATATTAAAAATAGACATAACCCAAAGTTAATTACGTATAAGCATCCTTTATTAAAGCCAATACTAAATGTTACTTATGGATGCATTGTTTATCAAGAGCAGGTAATGCAAATTTGTAGACAGCTAGCAGGCTATTCATATGGACGGGCTGATTTAGTACGACGTGCGATGTCTAAAAAGAAAGCTGAAATAATGGAAAAAGAACGACATAATTTTATTTATGGTAAAGTAAATGATGATGGTTCAATTGAATGTGTTGGATGCATTGCAAATGGAGTAGATGAAGCTACCGCAAATAGTATATTTGATGAAATGTCAAGCTTTGCAGCTTATGCGTTTAATAAATCCCATGCAGCAGCATATGCATTTGTGTCTTATCAAACTGCATTTTTGAAATGTCATTATAAAAGAGAATATATGGCAGCACTTCTCACAAGTGTTTTAGGCAACACGGATAAAGTTATAGAATATATCGTAGAATGTAATGCACAAGGAATTAAAGTTCTCCCACCATCAATAAATTCAAGTGAAATTGGATTTACTGTAAATGATGAATGCTTGAATTTTGGGCTGCTAGCAGTTAAAAATTTAGGAAAAGCGGTTATAGAGAGTATTATATATGAACGTCAGCAAAACGGGCCATATACTTCTCTTTATGATTTCATTGAGCGACTTTATGGTAAGGATTTAAATAAAAGAGCAATTGAAAGCCTAATAAAATGTGGTGCATTTGATTGCTTCGATAGTAACCGTAAAGAAATGATGTGTGCTTATGAAAAAATTGTTGAAACTATTGATTCTACCATTAAAAGAAATATATCAGGACAATTAGACTTTTTTAATGCAAATAGTGTTGTAAAACCTGATTATATCATGCCAAAATTAGATGAGTATTCCGCAAGTGATCTACTTTCAATGGAAAAAGAGGTTACCGGCCTTTATGTGACCGGACATCCTTTAGATGCATTTCTGCCAATTGCAAAGCATTTTAAAACAACTCCGATTTTAGATCTACTAACCGATGTGAATGAGGAATTGCATAGCTACAAGGATGGGGATTGCGTAAAAATACTTTGTGTGATTCAATCAAAGAAAATGCAATTAACAAGAAATAAATCAATGATGGCATTTGTAAATGTTGAAGATCAAACGGGAAGTATTGAAGTAGTTGTGTTTCCAAAGATATATGATCAATATTCACACTTACTTACCCAAAATAAAATATTGCTTCTCTCAGGAAAAATAACGATACGTGAAGATGAGCAACCTAAAATTATTTGCGAATCTATTGTTGATAGTAGTCAATTAACACATGATACCCGACCATCAGAATATTCAAAACTATATATTCGTTTAGCACGATATAATCAGGATGATGTAAATGAAGTTGTGAGTATTTTAAATGAGTATAATGGAACAATATGTGTATATTTACATTTTGCTGATATAAAGAAAACTGTTGCTTTAAAAGAGCATGGAGTTGGGTATACAAAAGAGCTTGAATCAAAGTTAACTAATATTGTTGGCGAAAAAAATATCGCCTTTCAGTAATTTAATTAGTAATTTTAGTTGACATATTTATTTAATTGAGTAAAATTAAATATGTATGGTATTAAAATAATTGTTTAAGATAGAGATTAGGAGGAAAAAACAATGGAACAAAAAACAATAGGCATTTTAACCAGTGGGGGTGACGCACCAGGTATGAATGCCGCTGTTCGTGCAGTTGTTAGAACAGCAATCAAAAAAGGATTCAAAGTAGTAGGGATTGAAAGAGGTTATAACGGCCTTATTAATGGTGAACTAATTGAAATGGATATGCGTTCTGTTTCCGATATTATTCATCGTGGAGGAACTGTTTTATATACTGCTAGATGTAAAGAATTTAGAGAACTTCCAGGTATTTTGAAAGCAAAAGAAACTTGTATTCAAAATAACATTTGTGGTATTGTTGTAATTGGTGGAGACGGATCTTTTAGAGGTGCTGCTGACTTATCTGCGCAAGGTATTCCATGTGTTGGTATTCCGGGTACCATCGATAACGATATTTCTTGTACTGAGTATACAATTGGCTACGATACTGCTATGAATACAGCAGTTGAAATGGTTGATAAACTACGCGATACTGCGCAATCTCATGATCGTTGCAGCGTAGTAGAAGTTATGGGCCGTCATGCTGGCTATATTGCATTAAATGCTGGTATTGCTTGTGGAGCAACTTCTATTATGGTACCTGAAGTAAAAACTGATGTAGAAGATGTAATTAAAAAAATTAAGATTTCTCAACAACTAGGTAAACATCACTATATTATTATGGTTGCTGAAGGTATTGGAAATGTAGAAGAAATTGCAAAACGTATTGAAGCTGAAACCGGAATAGAGTCAAGAGGCACTGTTCTTGGTCACGTTCAACGTGGTGGTAACCCAACAGTAAGAGATAGAGTAGTAGCTAGCCAAATGGGCTATTACGCTGTTGAATTATTAGAAAAAGGTATCGGAAACAGAGTTATTGGATTAAAAGATAATAAAATGGTTGATTATGATATTCAAGAAGCTTTAAAGATGAAAAAACCTTTTGAAGAAGACTTATTTAGAATTGCAAACGATATTTCGTTTTAATGAAACAAACAAAACAGCTGTGAGGTTTCACAGCTGTTTTCTACTAATAGATGTATTCTATTATAGCAAATATCACATAATATTATAAGTGTGCTTCTTATTTTAACTTAAAGCCTATGGCGGACAGGAGATAACTTATGGATTGTAATTTTAATTCAATTGAAATAGCAGAAGGAGTTCATTTTAACAGCATAATTGATAAAAGGTTCAAGACCAATAAAATATCAATTAACTTTATTACAGAACTTAAAAAAGAAACTGTAACATCTAACGCTATTATTCCATTTTTATTAAAAAAGGGATATAACGGTTGCTCAGACTATACAATTTTTAATCAGCAATTAGAAGAGCTCTATGGAGCTTATGTAGCAAGCTATGTTCAAAAAGTAGGAGATTATCAAGTAGTTTCTTTATCTATTACAAGCATTGATGATGTATATGCTTTAAATAATGATGAAATTACAAGTAAAACAGCGTCCATACTTTGTGAAATGGCTTTTAACCCAATCTTAGAAAATGGAGTATTTCCATTAAAAGATGTTGAAATTGAAAAAACAGCTTTAATTGATACTATTGAAGCGGAAGTTAATGAAAAACGTATTTATGCAATCAATAACCTTGTAAAAGTAATGTGTTCTAATGAACCTTTTGGTATCTCAAAATATGGGTACACTGAGCAGGTTGCTTTGCTAACGCCAGAAACAATTAAAACTGCATATGACAATTTAATAAAACATTCCAGAGTAGAAATTATGTTTACAGGTAGTGGAAATGATAAAACTGCTATTGATGTGTTTAAAGCTAAAATGAGTAGCGTAAATCGTTCTTATCAAATTCTTAACCCTATTGCAACTCATTCACAATTGCAACAAACGGTTGAGCAAACTGATCATATGACAGTAAGCCAATCTAAGATGGTTTTAGGTTTTGGTAATGGATTGGAACCATCTAGCAACTTAATAACTGCAACAAAACTTATGGTTGCTTTATACGGGGGGACACCATCTTCTAAGTTGTTTCTAAATGTGCGTGAGAAATTAAGTTTATGCTACTATTGTGCTGCTCGTTACGATCGATTTAAAGGTATTATGATGGTTGACTGTGGCGTGGAAAATCAGAATATAGAAAAAGCAAAAACTGAAATATTATCACAATTAGATGCGATTAAAAAAGGTGAAATTACGGATGATGAAATTCGTAATGCAGCTTTAAGCTTAGTAAACGCCTTAAAATCAGTTTATGATTCAGATGCTTCAATAGAATCTTGGTATCTCGGCCAAGTTTTAAGTGGAACAAATATATCTCCTTTGCAAGAAGTTGATAAGGTAAACAACGTTACTAAAGAGTGTATAATTGAAGCTGCAAATCGTTGTACTCTAGATGCAGTTTATGTTTTAACAGGAAAAGAGGTGTAAGCTGATGAAAAAACAAACAATTCAAAATAATATATTAAAAGAAGAATATTATAGTTTTACACACGAATCAGGTTTGACTATTCTGCTGTATCCTATGCAAGGCTATTCAAGCTCTTACGCTCTATTTGGAACAAAATATGGTTCAATCGATACCACTTTTAAAACACATTCCGATGAAACCTATGTGACGGTACCGGAAGGAATAGCCCATTTTTTAGAGCATAAGTTATTTGAAAGCGAAGACGGCGATGCTTTTTCTTTGTTTGCAAAGACCGGTGCTTCTGCGAATGCATATACTTCTTTTGATAAAACTTGCTATTTATTCTCTACGACTGATAACTTTGCTGAATCCTTAAAGGCGTTGGTTGGCTTTGTACAATCTCCATATTTTACAGAAGAAACCGTAAAAAAAGAGCAGGGCATTATTGGTCAAGAAATTAAAATGTATGAAGATGATCCGAATTGGAGAGTATTTTTCAATTTATTAGTTGCAATGTATCATAACAATCCGGTACGTATTGATATTGCAGGAACAGTAGACAGCATATCTAAAATCGATAAAGATTTATTGTATCGTTGTTATCATACTTTTTATAATCTTAGCAATATGGTTATTTCTATTGCTGGTAATTTTGATGTTGACCAAGCTATTGAAATTATTGAATCAAATTTAAAATCAATAGAAAAAGTTGAAGTTTCAACCAAAACACCAGATGAACCCAAAGCAGTAGCAAAGCCAGAATATATTCAAGCACTTCATGTTGCATCACCTTTATTTAATGTAGGATATAAAGAGCTTCCCGTTAATGAATCAGAAGAACTTTCAATTCAATTAAAATATGAGCTTATTTTGAATGCAGTAGTAGGCAAGAGTACAAAACTTTACAAAGAAATGTATGATGAGGGAATTATCAATTCTACATTCGGTAAAGAAGTATTTTGTGGAAGAGGATATTTAGCTAATATTTTTGCTGGTGAATCAAAACAGCCACAATTAGTGAAAGAAAAAATCAACACTGCAATTCAATGTTTAAAGAAAACAGGAATTGATGAAACCACCTTTGAACGTATTCGTAAGTCTATGTATGGTAGAATTATTATGAATTTTAATGATGTAGATGAAGTAGCAAACGATATGGTTTCTTCCTACTTTTCAAATAACAGTATTTATGATACAATAAATATAATTTCTGAATTAAAATGTGATGAGGTTAATAGCCTTCTAAAATCATCTTTTCAAGAGGAATGTTTAGCAATATCTATTATTAACCCAATTTCTTAGTATGTTTTTAGTATAGATGCAATTATATATTGCATCTATACTTCATTCATAAAATTAAAGCATGGAGGTATTGTACATATGGAAAAAATCTTAGAGTTTCCCAAATTAGGAATAGAACTAAAATTTCATAATTCCTTTTCAATCGGCTCTTTTGAAATTGCTTACTATGGCGTTATCATTGCACTTGGTTTATTACTTGCTTTAATCTATGCTCTAAAGAAATTCAAACAAGTTGGAGTAGATAGCGATAAAGCAATCGATGCGATCATTGGTGGTATTATCGGTGGAATAATTGGCGCACGATTATATTATGTTGCATTTTCTTGGGATTCCTATAAGGATAATTTCTGGTCAATTTTCGATATTCGTAGTGGCGGTATGGCCATTTATGGTGGTATTATCGGTGCGTTATTAGTAGGCTTAATTATAGCTAAAATTAGGAAAATCAAATTACTTCCATTGCTTGATGTTGTAGGAATAGGATTTTTAATTGGACAAGGTATTGGCAGATGGGGCAATTTTTTCAATGTAGAGGCGTTTGGCGGAAATACCAATATGCCATGGGGAATGACAAGTCCCTCAATCGTTTCTTATTTAGAAAGCCAAATGAGCTATTTTAATAGTATTGGTGTAAAAGTAGATCCATCTATTCCAGTACATCCATGCTTCTTATATGAATCAATTTGGTGTTTGGTTGGCTTCGTTATACTACATTTTTATTTTAAACACAGAAAATTTGATGGCGAAGTTTTTTTAATGTATTTAGGCTATTACGGATTAGGCAGATTCTTTATAGAAGGTATGCGTACTGACAGCTTGATGCTTGGTACATTAAGAGTATCTCAAGTACTTGCTGGCTTATTGGTAATAGCATCTATTATTGCAATTATAGTAATTCGTATGAAAATTAGAAATCATCATGATCCTGAATATCTAAAACTTTTTGCTTTAACCGAAGAAGGACAAGCAATTGTAAATGCTCCAACTAAAAAGCAAGGAAAGTCTTCTTTAATGAAAAAGAGTGAAAAGGAAGATAACGAAGAACTATCAGAGTTTGAAAATCAAACAGAAAAAGTTGCTGACATACAAGAAGAAAAAGGTGAGAATATTGATGGCTAATATTATTGATGGAAAAAAACTATCATCAGAGATTAAGCAATTTGTAAAAAAAGAAGTTGCTGAATTAAAGGATAAGGGCATAGAAGTAGGACTTGCTGTCGTAATTGTAGGTAATAATGCTGCTTCTAGAGTATATGTAAATTCAAAAAAGAAAAATTGCGCTGAATTAGGAATTGAATCACGTGAATATGCATTAGCTGAAGAAACAACAGAACAAGAGCTATTAGCTCTTGTAGAGAAATTAAATATTGATTCTAAAATAAACGGAATTTTAGTTCAATTGCCATTACCTAAACATATTGATGAGAAGAAAATTATTGCGGCAATTTCACCTTTAAAAGATGTAGATGCATTTCATGCAAATAGTGTTGGAAAAATCATGATAGGTGATTATGATTTTTTACCTTGTACGCCTGCCGGTTGTATGGATTTAATTCATTCAACTGGAGTTGATGTATGTGGTAAACATTGTGTTGTAGTTGGAAGAAGTAATATCGTTGGAAAGCCTATGGCTATGTTATTATTACACGAAAGTGGAACTGTAACAATTTGTCACTCTAAAACTACTAACCTAGCTGAAATATGCAGACAAGCAGATATCTTAGTTGCTGCAGTTGGTAAAGCAAACATTATAACAGCAGACATGGTTAAACCGGGCGCAATTGTTATAGATGTTGGAATGAACCGCTTAGAGAATGGAAAGCTTTGCGGTGATGTTGATTTTGAAAATGTGAGCAAAGTTGCAGGCCATATTACTCCTGTACCTGGTGGTGTTGGTCCTATGACAATTGCGACATTGATGAAAAATACAATGATTGCCGCTAAATTGCAAAATAATTTAATGACGTTAAAATAATGCTTGATTTTCTTAGATATATAAGGTATAATATTTTAGGTATTTATTACACACGTCACATTTATAAATTGCACGGTGCTATGTAAATAGTCGCAATTTTATATGGGCGGAGGAAATTTTTTAACCAAATAAGGAGGTCACTACCATGGGAGTAGTATCAATGAAACAACTTCTTGAAGCAGGTGTTCACTTTGGTCACCAAACAAGAAGATGGAATCCAAAAATGGCAAAATATATTTTTACAGAGCGTAACGGTATTTATATTATCGACTTACAAAAAACTGTAAAAAAACTTGAAGAAGCTTATTCTTTTGTTAGAGATGTAGCTGCAAGCGGTCAAGACATTCTTTTCGTAGGAACTAAAAAACAAGCTGGCGATTCTGTAAAAGAAGAAGCAGAGCGTTGCGGTATGCACTACGTAAATGCACGTTGGTTAGGCGGTATGATGACAAACTTTAAAACAATTCGTCGTCGTATTCAAAGACTAGAGCAACTAAGAAAAATGCAAGAAGACGGTACTTTTGAATTACTACCTAAAAAAGAAGTAATCAAATTAAACCTTGAAATTGAGAAACTTGAGAAATTCTTAGGCGGTATCAAAAACATGAACAAACTTCCTGGTGCTCTATTTATCGTAGACCCAAGAAAAGAAAGAATAGCTGTTGCTGAAGCTAAAAACCTAGGTATTCCAATCGTAGCTATCGTTGACACAAACTGTGATCCAGACGAAATCGATTATGTTATTCCTGGTAATGATGACGCAATTCGTGCTGTTAAACTTATTGCTGGAGCTATGGCTAGCGCTGTAATCGAAGCAAGACAAGGAGCAGAAACTGCAGAAGAAGCTCCTGAAGCTGAAGAAGTAGCTGCTGAATAGTATATAGATTAACTTTAATTGCCCGAGCTTTGTAGCACGGGCAATTACCAAATAAATAATTTTAGGAGGAATGTCAAAATGGCATTTACAGCTAATGATGTTAAAGTTCTTCGTGAAAGAACAGGTTGCGGAATGATGGATTGCAAAAAAGCACTATCTGAAACAGATGGTGATATGGAAAAAGCAATTGAAATATTAAGAGAAAAAGGTCTTGCTGCTGCTGCTAAAAAAGCAGGAAGAATTGCTGCTGAAGGTATCGTTGTTTCTGTTGTTGATGAAGCAAAAAAAGTTGGTGTAGTATTAGAAGTTAATGCTGAAACTGATTTCGTTGCTAAAAACGATAGCTTTGTATCTTTTGTTAATAGCGTTGCTACAACAATTATCAATGAAAATCCAGCTGACGTTGATGCTCTACTTGCAGTTAAATGTGATGGAACTGATATGACTGTTGAAGAAGTTCTACGTGATAAAATATTAACTATCGGTGAAAATATGAAAATTCGCCGTTTTGAAAGATTAGAAGGCACAGTTGTTTCTTACGTTCACGGTGGTGGCCGTATCGGTGTTATGGTTCAATTTGATACTGATGTTGCTGATAAGGCTGAGTTCATAGACTACGCTAAAGACGTTGCAATGCAAATTGCTGCAGTAGTACCACAATATTTAAATAAAGAAGATGTACCTTCTGAAACTATTGAAAAAGAAAAAGAAATTCTTACTGCTCAAGCTATTAATGAAGGCAAACCAGCTAATATCGCTGAAAAAATGGTAATGGGTAGAATTAACAAATACTATAAAGAAGTATGTCTTGTTGAACAAGCATTTGTTAAAGAGCCTGAAAAATCTATTTCTCAATACACTGCTGAAGTTGCAAAAAATCTTGGCGGATCTATTAAAATTACTAAGTATGTTCGTTTTGAAAAAGGCGAAGGCTTAGAAAAACGTGAAGATAACTTTGCTGATGAAGTTGCAAGCATGATGAAATAAAAATTTCGGTTAAAAAGCAATTTTCATACTGAAATAATATTATGACCCCACTGATAACATTCAGTGGGGTTTATGATTGTTTTAAATAAAATTTGTTTATTAGGGTTAAAGGTGGCTATACTATAACAATATGACATTAGGAGAGATTTTAATGCAAACAATTGTTATTTATGGTGATAAGCAAGATATTGAAGTTAAAAATCAAATTATTCAATTATTAAAAAATGATTATAATATTACGGTAATCGAAGACCATAGAATTTATAGCGTAGGAAGCGGTCCTTCACTAAATATTATTCTAACAAATAACTATTCATCTATACTTATAACAAATGCAATTATTATATTGACTAGTAATGCAAAACTAAGCTATCTTGAGTTAATCGATCCTAGCTGTAGAATTATTGTTAACGCTGATGATGCTAATTATGTATCTCGTTTAGCCAGTTTAAATTCTAATATTTATACATGTGGATTTAGCCAGAAAGATTCTATCACATTTTCGAGTAGGGAAAAAGATAATGTTGTTGTTTCTTTGCAACGTAGTATAACAACTATTTCAGATAATTTGTGTGAACCATTTGAAATACCTTGCGAAATTTTTAATGAAATTTCTGACTATACAATACTAGCAACAATACTTGTTTTAATTTTATTAAATTATTATGATGAAAAAAAATGCTTATTACTAACCAAGATTTACTTCTAATAATAAAGAATGATTCGATTATAATAATAACACAGACGCAACGAACAAACTTTATTAAGGAGTGAAAATTTATGTCAAAGATTATTGTACCACAAGCCAAAGAAGCTCTAAACCGTTTTAAAATGGAAGCAGCTACAGAAGTAGGCGTTAACCTAAAACAAGGTTACAACGGTGATTTAACATCTAAACAAGCAGGCTCTATCGGCGGACAAATGGTTAAGAAAATGATCCAAGCATACGAAAATTCTGTAAAATAGTTAGTTGTGTTTTATAAGATTATTAGATTAAATTATTGTCTAATAAAGCTAAAATCGTAAAAGTAGGTACTCACAAGAGTACCTACTTTTATATATTAAAATATCTAATTGAATTGAAATGGGTAAAGCCCACTAACTTGAATTAGTGGGCTTTTTAGGAAGGATTTTGGTTTAATATAAAACCTATTTACCGTAGTAAGCTTCTTTATAAATTTCTGCAATTTCAACAACTAGAGGGTATCTAGGATTTGCAGTTGTACATTGGTCTTCAAAAGCTCTTTCAGATAAACCAGTTAAATTATCTAGGAATACTTTTTCATCAACGCCGCAATCTTTAATAGACATTGGAACGCCAAGTTTCTTAGCTAATTCTTTAATAGCTTTAACTAGGCTAGCAACACCTTCTTCAACTGTTGCAGCTGGAAGACCTAGTGATTTAGCAATTTCAGCATAACGAACATCAGCTGTAAATTTTTCGTATTTAGGGAATGTAGCAAATTTAGTTGGTTTATTTGCATTAAATTTGATTACATATGGTAGTAATACAGCATTAGCACGGCCATGAGGAATATGATACTCACCACCAAGTTTATGAGCCATAGAGTGATTTAATCCTAAGAATGCATTAGTAAATGCCATACCTGCAATACAAGATGCATTATGCATTTTTTCACGAGCAACTTGATCGCCGTTGTATGATTTTTCTAAATATTCAAAAACAAGTTTAATTGCTTGAAGTGATAGACCGTCAGTGTAATCAGATGCCATAATAGAAACATAAGCTTCAATTGCATGGGTTAATACGTCCATACCAGTATCAGCAGTGATTGATTTTGGCATTGTCATTACAAATTGAGGATCAATGATAGCTACATCAGGAGTTAATTCATAATCAGCAAGAGGGTATTTTATATTTTCACCTTTATCTGTAATAACTGAGAAAGAAGTAACTTCAGATCCTGTACCGGAAGTAGTTGGTACACAAACCATTTGCGCTTTATGACCTAATTTAGGGAATGCAAAAGTTCTCTTTCTGATATCTAAGAACTTTTGACGTAGACCATCAAAAGAAGTATCTGGGTGTTCATAGAATAACCACATACCTTTAGCAGCATCCATTGCTGAACCGCCACCAAGTGCAATAATAACATCTGGTTTAAAGTTATTCATTGCATCAACACCACGCATGATAGTTTCTACAGAAGGATCTGGTTCAACTTCAGAGAATATCTCAGCATGACAGTAGTCTTGACGTTTTCTTAAATAACGTAATACTTTATCCATGTAACCTAATTTCACCATCATTGGGTCAGTTACGATAAATGCACGAGAAATGTTAGGCATTTTTTCTAAATATTGAATTGCATTATATTCAAAGTAAATTTTTGGTGGAATTTTGAACCATTGCATATTTACTCTCCTCTTCGCAATACGTTTAATATTAAGTAGATTCATAGCAGATACGTTAGAAGTAGTAGAGTTTTTACCGAAAGAACCACATCCTAATGTTAATGAAGGAGTATTTTCATTATAAATATCACCAATACCACCTTGAGAAGAAGGGGAGTTAGCTATTAAACGGCCAACTTTCATAGCATTGCCATAAGCTGAAATAACTTCTTGATCATCAGAATGAACTACTGCAGTATGACCAAGACCACCCATATTAAGCATTTTCTTAGCCATTTTGATACCTTCTTGAGCATCTTTTACAACAATATAAGCTAATACAGGAGATAATTTTTCACGTGAAAGAGGGTAATCAGGTCCAACATCTTTAATTTTACCAATTAAAATTTTGGTGCCTGCTGGAACTTTAACGCCAGCTTGCTCAGCAATCCAAGCTGCTGGTTTACCAACTACAGCTGCATTTACTGCACCTTTATCTTTAACGATTACATAGTCAGAAACAATTTTAGTTTCTTGCTCATTTAAGAAGTAGCAGTTATTAGCTTTCATATATTTTTCAAAAGTATCTTGAATATCTTTATCAACGATAACAGCTTGTTCAGAAGCACAAATCATACCATTATCAAAAGTTTTAGATAGCATTAAATCATTACAAGCTCTTTCGACATTAACATTTTTGTTAATATAACAAGGAACGTTACCAGGTCCTACGCCAAGTGCAGGTTTACCGGTTGAGTAAGCAGCTTTAACCATTCCAGAACCACCAGTAGCAAGTACTAAAGCGATATTCGGATGATTCATTAAAGCGTTAGTAGCTTCAATTGATGGAGTTTCAATCCATTGAATACAATTTTCAGGTGCTCCAGCAGCAATAGCAGCATCTCTTACAATTCTTGCAGCTTCAGAAGAACATTTTTGAGCAGATGGATGGAATCCAAAAATAATAGGGTTTCTTGCTTTTATTGAAATAATAGATTTAAATAGGGTAGTGGAGGTAGGGTTTGTTACCGGAGTTACACCAGCAATTACACCAACTGGCTCAGCAATTTCAACTAAACCTTCAGTTTCGTCGTCATTGATAATGCCAACAGTTTTATCATGTTTAATATTATGCCAAATATATTCAGTAGCATAAATATTTTTGATTACTTTATCTTCAAATACACCACGACCGGTTTCTTCAACTGCCATTTTTGATAATTTCATATGATTATCAAGACCTGCAATTGCCATTGCGTGAACAATTTTATCAATTCTTTCTTGATCAAAAGACATAAATTCTTCAAGAGCTTTCATACCATTTTTAACCAATGAATCTACCGCTGTTGTTACATCAGTTTCAACTACTGCAACATCTTTTTTTTCTTTATTTGCCATAAAAATATCCTCCTTAATTCATGTGAGTTAATTTATTAACAATGTTTGTTAATTTTCTAACAACTATATTATATGATATAAAATAATAGTTGTCAATATCTCTAGTTAAAATTTTCACAAACATTATAATGATTATGCACACCTTAAATGGCTATATTTTGTTTAATATTACTAACCATATAAGTTATTGTTTCTTTTTGGTGTTAGTAATTTTCGATAAAGGGGTGCTTTTTGCTGCTTGTTCCAATTGCTTGCTAGAAATATGAGTATAAATTTCTGTAGTGCCTAAATTTACATGGCCTAAGATCTCTTGTAAAACTTTAATATCGACGTCACCATATTGGTACATAATTGTTGCTGCAGTATGGCGTAATTTATGCGTAGATAACCCATGATTACTGAGACCGGCTTTTTTTAAGTTTAACTCTACAATTTCTTGTACTCGACGTTTGCTAATGCGTTGACCATTTCTAGAAATAAATAAGGCATTTTGCGAGGTTTGATGAATAGTTTGCTTATTCCTAATTGGTATATACTGATTTAAAGCAGATATACATGCATCATTTAAATAAACAATTCGTTCTTTATTTCCTTTACCTAATAGACGAATCGTGTTATCTGAAATATCGGATAAATTCAATCCCACAAGCTCAGAAAGGCGCATTCCACAGTTTAAGAACATCGTAATAATACAATAATCACGTTCTTTATATTCACCATCTATATTTTTGAGCAAATCAATGCATTGATCTAAGGTTAGATATTTAGGAAGAGATTTTTTTATACTTGGTACTTCAAGTTCTTTCATTGGATTAACTTCCAATAGATGCATTTTGACAGTAAGATAATTAAAAAATGATCGAATACTAGATACTTTTCTTGAACGTGTTATTGAGGAATTATCTTTTTCTACTGAAAGAAAATGTAAATACTCATACACATCTGATAAAGATATTGATTTTAAATTTTCAATAGTAATATTACTAATTTTAATTTCTTCAAACGGAGTATCTGCGTTTACCAAACCATTTTTTAAGTTAAGAAAACGTAAAAACGATTTTAAATCAATATAATAAGCTTCGACAGTTCGTTCAGAACGTCCTTTAATAGTATGTATGTAAAACAAAAAATCTTTTAAAATATTCGGACAATCTCTATATAAATCTTTATTAGCCATATATAAGCTCCTTTATTATAAATTCAGTTCCCCCAACCGCACTAAATATTTATTTAGTGCGGTTACTAGTAATTAATTACCAGTTGAACTCATAATTATATTATACCATACCCTTTTGTTGGAGTACACTATTTTCGGGTTACTCACTGGTAAGTAAACTCGGGTTACTCATTGGTAAGTAAACTAGAATCGAAAAGAATTATACATAGCTATAATATTATAATTAGCTTGAATTAACGTGCCACCTAAAGGCTCAACAGCACTTATTTTATATGTATCAGCCACATCTTTAATAACCTTTATAGATATATCTTTATAACCACGCTTAGTCAATCTTTTTCGGAATGACATTACAGTTGTATTCTGACTCATATATCAATACTCCTTTTTACTATTTTAATTTGTTGTGGATTGCCGAAACCGCACTTAATTTTTTCATAGTATTCAGTAGCTTGTTTTTTAGTCTTAAAACGTCCGATTATGGTATCTTTATAAACCATGTCCCAAGTACCATGTATATCAATACTGGGACTTTCCAAGCCTAAGTGTGCTAGAATTAAATCTAGTTTTACATTATAAATATCTACCCTATTTTCATTTGATTTTTTGAATTTATACCTTTTTGGTTTAGTTTTGTTATTCTCGTAAAAATCACAATCGAATTTATAACGCATTTTCAAATTCTTACATACACTACATGGGTTTTGATACTGACAATAGAAACGGCTACAAGAATTGCATTGACATTTATAACATTTATCTATGTTAATTCTCATAGCCATTCCCCTTTCTAATATTTAAAGCCTTTATAATCAAATAATTCTAAATCGTCATTATGTTCCATATCGTATGTGTAAATACCCTCGTATGGATTGTTATAAGACCATAGTTGCTGATTTGATAGTTTCATACCAGTGTTTTCAAATTCCATAATTTGTTTATGATTTTCGTTTAACCTAAATGCACCATGAAAAATAATGTCACGTATAAAATCATCACGATTCTTGTAAGTGCTCATAAGTGCAAATAATGACGGAGCGAGTGCTGATGTAAACCATTTGTATGTTTTATCATAGCCATGTAAATTACTTTGAATAAGTCGGTATTTGCTTACATTAGCGGATTGTATAAACTGTTCCCAAAAATCTGATACAGGACAACGAGATATATTAGACTTAGTTAAATCTACAAAGCGAAAACAACTATTTATATATTCACGTATATCCTTATTGATATCTGTACTATAACAAATCATATTGCATACTAAAATAGCCAATTTATCTTTAAATGTAATTTCAAATCGTACCCAGTGTTGCATGGATTCTAGTTGTTTCATAACAAATTCATCATTTTTATTTTTTAGTTTTTGCTCTAATAATTTGTCATAAAATTTACAATAACATTGAGATTGTTTCGTTCCAACATAATACGTTTCACCTATACATTCTTTTTTTGTATGGGTTTTATTTGATTCAACCTCATTCCATTTTTTAAAGCGTGAAACATACTCACCTAATAATAATTTTTGCTTAATTTGTTTCATTTTAAGTAAACCATTGAAATCGTCAAAAGCTAAATCTAAACGAGTTATATTTACCTTATGAGAATTATTAACCTCATTCACTAACCTTTTTATAAGATACTTCCAATCAAAATTATCACCATACAAATTCTTAAAGCAATCTTCATATTCTCGACAGCCTTGCCCTGTCAAATTGATAAATATGCCCATGTCTTCCCTCTTTGCGTAAGGTAACATTATTTCAATTTGCCCAAACTTAAAGCAATGTTCGTATCTATCACGTGCACCTACATCTATAAACAGATGTTTAAAATTTTGAAGTTTTAAAAGATTTAAAACATAGTCAAAAGTGATTTTTTCAAATCGAATAGTAAATGAAAAATAGTCAATTAAAAACACGGTTTATCTCTCCTATTTTGTAATTACTACCCCCGTATTACTGAAACGGGGGTAATGCGAGAAAACCCCTCGCATTTTTGAAACTTTTTTATTATTAAGGCTCCCAACAGACATGGGGAGCCCCCACCGCTACGCTCATCCCCCATAACTGTTGGGAGCCTTTAAAGATATCAAATGCTTTGCAAAAGCTGAAACAGTTTCAGCCGCAGTTGCACGTGCTTCATCCAGTTCCTTGTCATTTTGTGATTGTAATTGATATAATACTTTAGCATCCGTAAATAAATCAAATGTGTTATATGCCTTAGAAGCTTTCAAACTAAATGGCATAAAACCTTGATTGGTTTTAATTCTAGCACCATACCATTTTTCAATTGTGTAAAACATTGGAATATGTAAAATAGTGAATATAATTCCCCATCCGCCCGCATTATTAAGCTTTCTATGTACCACTTCATACTCAATAAAGCAACGTATTTGTCGGTCTAGCATTCTATCAAATTGGCAAATAAGTATAACGTTGTAGCCAAGCTTCCTATGTTGTTGGAAAAACTGTATCCACTCTTTTCGATTTTGAGCACCAATATCACGGCAGTTAAATAAAATGGATGCTTCGTCGATAACTAACAAGCTTTGATTTTCTTTGCCTAATTGATGAAACGCTAATGCAAAATCAATTAAAAATTGTGGTGTAATATCTGAATTATCCATATAAAAGAATTTATCACTATATTTCACTTTTAAATTATAATTGGATATTACAAATTGAGTATCTTTATTTTTCGTACGTGTTAATCTACTAATAATATCTTTCGTTGCATGCAAACTTTTACCGCTCCCAGGAGTACCGCTATATAACCAAATCAATTTATCACCCCATTACTCTATTGCTTTTACAAATCGCAAATATGCTTGATAAATATAAAAGATAGATATAGCAGATAACCAAACTTGCATTGTAGCGATAATTTCAGCAACTGGAAATACCCAATTAAAATAAGGTAAATAATCAGCAACAACACTAGTATCGATAACTTTGAATGGACTATCGGGCAATAGCATAACAGCCCATTCTATAATCTGTTTTAATATTTTAGTTAAACCTTGCCATGCATTTTGCAATATATCCATAAAATCACCCCTTAATTAACGAACGAGTAACCTTTATCAAACCAATTAAAAACAAAACATAAAAAGCCCAACGTATCACAACAGCACCTTTATCAAATACTGACATATCAAATACTAAATCAGCAGAAAGCCATTTTAATGTCCACTTTGGAGCTTTAGCCGGAACTGCAAGACCGGCAAAAACATTATACAAATCAAATGGTAAACAAAAAGGAAATTTGGTAGTTATAAGTGATGGTATGTTAATATCCGGTATGTCGGGGTTAAATGGAGTAGTACCCGTATTAACATTCGTTGCTTCTTTTGCCGCTGTATCATCAATTACCTTTGCGGGATTGGATGGTAATGCAATAATACCGCCCTTTGACTGTTCGTCATCATTTGTCTTTACAGTAGTAGTTGAAACGGCAACAGGTACAACTTTCGAATCATCAATGTTATTTAATTTTAAAAGTAAATTATCTAAGTAAGCCTTATCTAATTTAACTTTTAATTCATTATCCTTATTGTCAACAGCAGTTAATGGTAAAGGATTTATAAAATGATACTGTGGAGCATCCTTATTCGGTACTGGTTTATCACGAGTATAATAAGTATAATATTGTCCTGTTTGCTTATGCTGTAATAACATAAAATAAACTGGAGCTGGTTCATATGATGACTTACCTTCTGAATCTATAATAAACCAGTTGAAATTATAAACATTTACTTTATCAGGACCATAAAAACCAACACCGTTTGTAAACGATAAACCTCCACCAACCTGTAAATAACATTTATTTTCAACATCATAAATATGACTTGTACGACCAGTACCACAATTATAAGCACCTGATTGTATCTGATAATTCAAAATTTTAGTTACTCCATTATCTGTATAGCTATAATAATTATAAAAATCGTGGTATTCCCCCCAATGGTTATATGTATTTGGTTTAGATCCTGGTTCTACTTTTTGAAAATACATATCTGATATGATATTACAATTCATAACCCGTATCGTTTTAATATTAAAAGTATCTTGTATATGATTAAAAAATTGTGATTGTGTACCAACAGTATCATACTGGAAAACATGACCCGCATATTCAATGCGACCATTCTTATTTATAAAATTACCTCGATACACTTCCCTATCATATTTCATCCAAGCATTAGATTCTGTATCATATCTAATTTTAGATTGCATTAAAGCTATTTTTTCCATTAAACCCTTTGGCGGTACATAGTATAAATAATCTTTGCCTACCTCAAACGAAGTAGCAAGCTTTCCTGTTTCTTTGTCAGTACGAGTCTTAAAGATATCATCTAATTCTTTTGAAGTAAAATAATCGTTGACATTTATAGTTTTTAAATTATCATTATTTAAAGCAAAATTATTGTAAGACTGCCCTTGTAATTGATTTATACCAAAGCCGTAAAGCATACTATTTATGAATGCTTGCCGTTCTAATTCTGCTAGTGCAGGATTTGCATACACCTTTTGAGGATAAGCAATAAAGATAGTAACTGAGATAATAGCCATAATGCAGATACAACTAAGACATTTTTTAATATAAATCACCCCTTTGTGTTACAAATTTAATAATTTACATAGCAAAAAGGGCTACGTTATGTAGCCCTAAAAACTATTTACCCATTGCAGAGAAAAATTGTTTGCCTTTTTTCCACAGGAATATGCAAACGAAAATTGACAATGCGATAGGAGCGATAGCGCCAATTGCCGCAATAGAATCAGTTGCACAAGTTTGGAATGCGGCTTTCATTGAATCAACCATTGCATTTGCTTCACCAGCGATTGTTAACATAAGATTACCTCCAAAATATTATATTTTTGATAAATGACGAAATATATGTATACTTACGTCAATTACGAACAGAATTGAAAATACCCCAAATAATAATAAAAAAGTAGTTATGAAACCTTGTAAAACTGCTTCTTGCATTATTTCCACCCCTTTGCAAATATCGCTATGAGCAAAACAGCAAAGCAAGCTATCATTGACGCAATACCCCAAGCAAGCATTATTTTAATATCTTCTAGCAGTATTGCAGTTTGTTCCATTCTACTTACCTCTCTTTTTATCTGATTTGCCTTTTTTATTACGAAAATACAAAACAACTGAAAATGCTATATACAATGAAACCAGTATATAAAACACAATCCAAGCAATTAAAGTAATTGTATTCATAGCTTTATACCGCAGATACGTAAACCAATTTGCCACGCAAATCAATTTCGCAATCTATTTCTTTCCCAACGAATTTTTCTAGGTCGATACCGACCATATCAATTTTATTCTTATCGTCAATCCAAAAACTATATGGAACTAAACCGATAACTCCTCGTTCTTTTGCAGTAACGAAGATTTTTACGCCGTGTACTGTTCCTCCGTCAGTTGTTTTTTCAATGTCAACTTTCTTAACACCTAGCAAGTTTACTTTTGCCATACTACTAATACCTACCTTTCATTTATTTTGTTTATATAAAAGCATTTCTGCCATTATCCATTCGTTAACAAAAACAAAATTTACTACTACCCCCTACCCTGTTAGTGCATTTTAGTAAGGAGAGTAACTAAATTACATTAACAGGGCGAACAAAGAAACGCTTTCGCTTTTTCGTTTTCAAAATGAACCGTATATCATTTTGCAAAACGAGTTAATACAACTGCGGTTGTAGGGCTATATTCCCATAACCTTTTCAAGCACCTTTGGAACTTGATATGCTGTTTGTTCCTCGTCTTTTTCTAGTATCTGTTTGACTAGTACTGCATTGTGTAAGGAATTGAATTGATGTATCTTTACCCCATCACGATATAGCCACAATACTCCATTTTCCGAACGTAGTCTAAAAGTATCAACCATCACTCTTCCCTACTTTCCAAAAATATATTGAAAGTGAATAACCATAATTTCCTACCCCGCCATAACTTATGAGTCATTGGATTTACACTATCCATACAACAATGTAATGGACTGCTGCTTATCACTAAACAACATTTTATAAGCTTGACACTTACTCGCCTAGAGGTTATGCGGCTACGGGCTATTCACTTTTCAAACGAATTTACATAAATTTACATCAAAACCATTGTATTTATGCGTTCCTTTTGGTATAATCAAGGGTATGAATACCTACACTCAATAAACTAATTTTGCTTATGTAATTTATTGGTATGTCTTAATTATAACTCGTAAATACGAGCATTTCAAGTGTTATTTCTCGTAAATACGAGAATTGTAGAAGTGAACAAAAAGGAGGTGTACAATTTGGTAGATTTAAACAATTTCTTTAAACTATTGGAAGAAAAGAATATCAATGCAAATAAATTATCAATTGAAACTGGAATATCGACAGGTAACATAAGTGATTGGAAAAAAGGACGAAGTTATCCAACGGCTCAAAAGCTTGTAATAATCGCTGACTATTTAGATTGTTCTATTGATTACCTTTTAGGAAGAACAGAGAATCCAAAAATAAACCAAAAATAAAAGCTTACTATTCTAATTAGATAGTAAGCTTTATTTTATAACTCTCAAAAACATATTAAAAGCATTAAGGCAAAAACAAAAAGACTAGGTATTTTTACCTAGTCTTTCATTTTTTCTCACGAACTAAACAAGGGTTTAGTGCACCACAATTCATTTAATGTAAAGTTATCTCATTAACCTATATGAGATTCACAATGCATCGTATACCCTATTTCAGGGTGTATTAAAGTGTTAAGTACAGCTTCATCAAAATGTATATCTTTCTGCAACATATTTTCAAAGTTACTAATTGCAAATTTTATATCTATCTTAATATCATCTACAGATTTAAAAGGAATACTATCACCAGATAACTTTACTATGAATTCTGTTAATGTAGAATCTACATATGAATGAAGATGTTCACCAAGATATTTAATATTAGTTGGAATTTCTCCAGAATGAATAATAGAGTTTCTAGTACGATACATTCGATGAAGATGCCATGTTATTCTCTTAGTGTACGAATCAATTAATTCTCTTAAATCTTTAGTAGATTTCATATCATTAAACATTATTATTCTGGTTCTTAAAACAGGATAATTAACTAATAAATCAATCATAGTTCTTCTTAATTCCTTATACTTATCAAGAAAAAGCAAATAATGAATTTTCTTTTTATTACATCCAATTTCACTAACTCCACTTAAAACCTTATCAAAATCAGTTTTTGAAAGATTATCTTCTAAATTTTTCTCAATATCTAGTATTATAGAAATTAAATAATCTTTTTTTAAAATTGGAAGAACATTTCCTAAAACAGCATCAAACTTACTACCTGAATTCCTATTAGGGCACAATACTTCAATAGAGGCCCAAAGATTAAGAAAACCACTTTTTAAGTCTGGTATAACCAATGCTGTATTATGTAATTCAATAGATTTACTTAGAATATCGTATTCTGATTGAGCATTAACTAGCAATCCTCTAATTAGTTCATCTGATGTAACTCCTATTTTCTCAGAGTCTAACTCTTCTATTATTTTATAAAAAACTTTTTGTGCATCTACAAATATAGGATTGTTTTCTTCTTCTATAATCATTGCTTTTTTTTGAACGGAGAAAAATCTTTTATTACCTACAAACATATAAAAACTAAAAAATAAATCAAGTCGACTATAGGCTAATTTTGCTGCCGCATTTGGACAAAAAGCTTTAATATTCTTAAAATATACAATAATTTTATTATTATCTTTCTTTAGTCTTATAAAGTTACCATCATCATTAAAATTTAATAATAAACGTTTTTCTAAAATATCTTTAAATTGAGATGCAATTGCAGATACCGAAAAATACACATTATACTTATGCATCTTAAAGTCGAAAACATTAAAGAAATTATCCATGCAATTCATATCTAATATTTCTTTCCCAAAAAAGCAGTGTTTGACTTTATTATATATATAATCGGCATCATATCCTAAAGATATTAATTCTGGCAAAAAACATCGGATAGCAGATTCAAGCTTTTTCTTTTGTTTTGGTTGTGAACTATATTTTTTAATAGTCTTAACACACCAACTATAATAACGATGATTATTTAAAGTAGAGTATAAATAGGATATTGTATGATCTTTTATTTGTTGAGAACTTGAGCCAAAGGATTTACAAACTCTATCAATATTATCTAATCCCCAACATTCTTTAATTACAATATCATTTTTAAATGATTCAATTAACTCATCAAATATAATATTCCTTTGAAAATCTGTAACTTCTCCAGCATTAACCTTATTAGCCATTCCACAATACTCTTGCATTAAGCTGTGTGTGTTTAAAAGGGGCATTCGATACAGATCTATTGAATAATCAAATAGCATTTCTTCTAAGCGTTGTGCAAAGTATAATATACCATCGTTTTGAAAATCAATAATTTTATTTTTTGGTAAAGAATACTTCATGATATCACCTTATTTCAACATAATATATAATATTACAATTATTATATATTATCTGATAATAATATGCAATATTATGTATTTATATTGTTATTATATTCACACTTTTTTTACGTAATCTATAATACATAACTATTAAAAAAAGAGTTACTCATTTAATAACTCTTTTTTCTATAAATAGCATTTATTTACTGGTTGAGAGTCCAAATATTTATTTAGTGCGGTTACTAGTAAATTAATTACAGTTGGGCTGATATTTATATTATACCATACCCTTTTGTTGGGGAGCAAACTAATAAAACTTCTTTTTACATTTCGGACATCTTTTTTCATCTCGCCGAGCCATTACATTAAATTTACAATGTGGGCATACTCTCATAGGTTTATAAAAATCTTTTCCTAATAAATAATAAGATTTCATATATCAATACTCCTTACTCCTTTTTTGAATTAGGACACCTGTGATAAGATTTACAATTTGAATTATCACAATGACCATGACAACACTTTTTTAAGAAATGTGCTTCGAAGTGATATTGTAAAAAGTTAATCAACAAAGCACATACACCATATATAATAAAAAATATGATTTTCATTGAACTACTCATATATCAATACTCCTTTTTACTATTTTAATTTGTTGTGGATTGCCGAAACCGCACTTAATTTTTTCATAGTATTCAGTAGCTTGCTTTTTAGTCTTAAAACGTCCGATTATGGTATCTTTATAAACCATATCCCAAGTGCCGTGTATATCAATACTGGGACTTTCCAAGCCTAAGTGTGCTAGAATTAAATCTAGTTTTACATTATAAATATCCACCCTATTTTCATTTGATTTTTTGAATTTATACCTTTTTGGTTTAGTTTTGTTATTCTCGTAAAAATCGCAATCAAATTTATAACGCATTTTCAAGTTCTTACATACACTACATGGGTTTTGATACTGACAATAGAAACGGCTACAAGAATTACATTGGCATTTATAACATTTATCTATGTTAATTCTCATAGCCCTTTCCCCTTTCTAATATTTAAAGCCTTTATAATCAAATAATTCTAAATCGTCATTATGTTCCATATCGTATGTATAAATGCCCTCGTATGGATTGTTATAAGACCATAGCTGCTGATTCGATAATTTTATACCAGTGTTTTCAAATTCCATAATTTGTTTATGATTTTCGTTTAACCTAAATGCACCATGATAAACAATGTCACGAATAAAGTCATTACGATTCTTGTATGTGCTCATAAGTGCAAATAATGACGGAGCGAGTGCTGATGTAAACCATTTGTATGTTTTATCATAGCCGTGTAAATTACTTTGAATAAGTCGATATTTGCTTACATCTGCGGACTGTATAAACTGTTCCCAAAAATTTGTTATAGGACAACGAGATATATTAGACTTAGTTAAATCGACAAAGCGAAAACAACTATTTATATATTCACGTATATCCTTATTAACATCAGTGCTATAACAAATCATATTACAAACAAAAATTGCTATTTTATCCTTGAACGTAATTTCAAAGCGTACCCAGTGTTGCATGGATTCTAGTTGTTTCATAACAAATTCATCATTTTTATTTTTTAGTTTTTGCTCTAATAATTTGTCATAAAATTTACAATAACATTGAGATTGTTTCGTTCCAACATAATACGTTTCACCAACTAATTCTTTTTTTGTATGAGTTTTATTTGTTTGAACCTCATTCCACTTTTTAAAGCGTGAAACGTATTCACCCATATCAAGTTTTTTCTTGATTTTCTTCATTTTTAGCAAACCATCAAAATCGTCAAAAGCTAAATCTAAACGAGTTATATTTACTTTATGAGAATTATTAACCTCGTTTACTAGCCTTTTTATAAGATACTTCCAATCAAAATTATCACCATACAAATTCTTAAAGCAATCTTCATATTCTCGACAGCCTTGCCCTGTCAAATTGATAAATATGCCCATGTCTTCCCTCTTTGCGTAAGGTAACATTATTTCAATTTGCCCAAACTTAAAGCAGTGTTCGTATCTATCACGTGCACCTACATCTATAAACAGATGTTTAAAATTTTGAAGTTTTAAAAGATTTAAAACATAGTCAAAAGTGATTTTTTCAAATCGAATAGTAAATGAAAAATAGTCAATTAAATACACGGTTTATCTCTCCTATTTTGTAATTACTACCCCCGTATTACTGAATCGGGGGTAACGGCTTTGTGGGGGGGCAAGCCCCCAACCCCCAAAGCCATTTTAAAGTCTATTTTTACTATGCTTGTATGCTTTTTTTCCGACTTTCGTTATTTCATTTGTAGACAATTCATAACCTTGGTTTTGAAGTATTTCTTCATCGGAAATGTATTCGGAATTAAGCATATTTTCTATGAGTTCACTGGTATCATATAAATTACGTATTGAATCTGTCTGAACATATGCAGTTCCATTCAAAGGTGTTAACGGTAACAATGGATTACTATATGCCAAATCATACTCATATGCATCATATGTATACACAGTAGCTAAACGGCTAAATGGATGCTTAAAAGACATCTTTGTGGCTCTCACAGTAGCAGTAATATCACGTAACTGCTTATCAACAAAATTCCATTTTTGAGATGTTGCAAAAATCATCAATCTACGCTTTCGACATTGACACAAATGCTGGAATAGTATTTTAGGAATTGACTCTTTACTTTTTGCAAAATCTCTTGAATTGAATATAGTTCCGATTTCATCAATTACCACAAGAGTGTTATTCGGTGCGTTTAAAATATCTTGGGGACTACGCAAAGATAATATCTGAGTATGGCAAGGGAAATTTGTTAATTTCAAATTAGTTAGAATTGTTACTTGTGGATATTTATTTGCTATATTAAAAGCGTCATGAATCATAGTTGAAGTTTTGCCTGCACCAAATCGACCGACATAGATATGTAGCCCCCAGCCCTCGAAAATCTTCCACCCCTTAACAGATATCCATTTAATATAGTCCTTAATAATGAAATATAAAAAATAAGGTAGCAAGAAAATTTTCTGTATGAAAACACCCAAATAAACAAAGATAGACATTAGCGAACACCTCGTAAAATTATTCTTGGTAGGTCCTTAATAAGATTTACAACGAAAACTAATAATACCAAGCCAAAAGAACCTTTAATGAGTAATGGAATAAGTTCTAATAAATTCGTTACAACTAATGAATCAATACCAATAACTGCTAACAATTCATCAATAATACTAGACATATACACCCTACTTTCTTTTTAATAGAATTGTTATGAATATTAAAAACAATAAAAGAATGCCAATTAGCAATAAAGAATCTGATAGATTATAGGTGTCGAATGGTTGCAATAATGGAGATTCACTTGCTAATATATTTGTTTCAATTTCATTCAATCGAACAACCCCCAAATCAATTTCGCAATGAGTGCAATTATTATTGAAGCAATAAAAACAGCCAATAGAGATATATTAAAACCAAATAAATTGAATTGCCATGACATAATAGTTAAAACGCTATCAATAATATGTTTAATTACTTGCACATAATCACCTACCCAATATACGTAAAATTAACGCAATTCCGATTCCACACGTTAAAACAAGCCATATTTCTTTAGGTAAAAACGAGAAAGCCGAACCAATAAAAGCAAATACAGAATTAGTTGAATCATACACATTTGAAATAGAATTAGTTACACCCTTAAATAATGCGTTACTACTTCTATCCCAATAATCAAACCAATCAAGAATATTAGATCCGGCACCAGGCTTTTTAATTTCCGTTGGAGCATTACTATTCACAACACTACTTCCACCATCGCCATACTCTGGTGGAGTATAAGTTGGAACAGAACCATCTTTAAAAGAAAAAGCATAGGATTTATATAAAGTTAAATCGTCAAGCATATTTGCACTACTATTTTCAGACTCCATAAATTTCACTGATGAAATAAACAAATGCAAAAAGTACTGTTTATTTGGTTTTATATTCAAATAAGAATACGGTATACAATAAGTTTCTACACCAGTTTTGTGTAAAAATAAATAATCATATTTATTGTTGCTAGCTGGTTTATATATTTGTGAAAAGTCTTTTGAACATAGACGGAAAATAAAACGATTAGAATTTTCTTTTTCTGTATAGGCTCGATACGAGCGTTTACCATTAACTTGATTATCCGATAATTCCGAGACTAAGACAGAAACAACGCAATCCTCAAAAGTTTGTACTTTAAGTGCAACATAAGCGTCATTAACATTGATTTCTTTTGTATAGTCCATTTCCATTCCAAAACGTTCGGGTATAACTGTTACAATTGGAGATTTATCACCTATAATATCATTGTCGAACTCATTTCCCTCAGAATCTACAAATTGACCATTGTTGCATAGAACAACATTTCCAGCTGATATAAGCGACACAAGTTTTTTATCATTCGTTCCATATTCATTTTCTTTTATCATACCAAAATACTTTTTTTCTTCCCCATGATTTAAACCGTTTAATATGTTATAACCACCATAAGCAACATTTGTTCCTTTAAATGCATAAATAGAATCAGAGCCGATATATAGTTTTTTATCAGAAAAAACTATAACTTTAGCCCATTCACCATTTTTATAAGTTTGTTGTACTAAAAACTTATAAACATAATTATTATGGAAATTTACTAAACCATCATTTCTATTATAAATACAACCTATATTTATATAATCGCTACCATACTTATTACATTCAGGGTTAAAATCACAAGTATCATGATGTAATTGAGCCATATTGTGAATAGCTGGGAAACTATCTTTGGATGGAATATCAGAACCTTGATGTTCTTTTACAAATTGCTCATAAGTCCAATATTTGAAATACCATGTATTTTCAGCAAAAACAACTGGAGCAGAACAAAAAACCACAATAAAAATTATTAAAAACGAAATTATATATCTAAATTTTTTCAAGAAAACACTTCCTTTCAAAAAAACAAAGGGAGTGAGAGCAACTCTCACTCCCAATTCATGGAGATTATTTTGCGGAACGTTTAACTTTTTTGAAAACACAAATTCCAAGCACTAAAAGACCAGCACCAACATAAACTAAGCACAATTCATTAGTTGTAATGAAAGTAAAAGCTTTACCAACTACAGCTAAAAATGAATCAATAGCACTTGAAAAATCAACAGCGGCTACAGTAAACAATGTCATTATATAGCACTCCTTTCGTGAAATTTTATGTAAAACACTAAATGCGTTTATACACTAAGCAGATACGTAAACCAATTTGCCACGCAAATCAATTTCGCAATCTATTTCTTTCCCAACGAATTTTTCTAGGTCGATACCAACCATATCAATTTTATTCTTATCGTCAATCCAAAAACTATATGGAACTAAGCCAATAACACCTCGTTCTTTTGCAGTAACGAAGATTTTTACGCCGTGTACTGTTCCTCCGTCAGTTGTTTTTTCAATGTCAACTTTCTTAACACCTAGCAAGTTTACTTTTGCCATACTACTAATACCTACCTTTCATTTAATTTGTTTATATAAAAGCATTTCTGCCATTATCCATTCGTTAACAAAAACAAAATTTACTACTACCCCCTACCCTGTTAGTGCATTTTAGTAAGGAGAGTAACTAAATTACATTAACAGGGCGAACAAAGAAACGCTTGCGCTTTTTCGTTTTCAAAATGAACCGTGTATCATTTTGCAAAACGAGTTAATACAACTGCGGTTGTAGGGCTATATTCCCATAACCTTTTCAAGCACCTTTGGAACTTGATATGCTGTTTGTTCCTCGTCTTTTTCTAGTATCTGTTTGACTAGTACTGCATTGTGTAAGGAATTGAAACTCGCTACCACTACCCCATTACGTTTCAGTTTAAGTACTCCTCTTTCTGATACCAATTTGAAAGTTGATAATGATGTCATTACAATTCACCACTTTCTAAAACTGAAATTGAATAATCAATATCCCATAAACGTGGTTTATCAAGAATTTCACCATATTTATATAATCTTTCGTAAATTTCAGATTTTTCAGTTTCAAGTTCTGAAATAGACATTCCGTTAATTAGTTTGGGAATATAATTCATTACAAATCAACTACTTTCCTAAAATATATTGAAAGTGAATAACCATAACTTCCTACCCCGCCATAACTTATGAGTCATTGGATTTACACTATCCATACAACAATGTAATGGACTGCTGCTTATCACTAAACAACATTTTATAAGCTTGACACTTACTCGCCTAGAGGTTATGCGGCTACGGGCTATTCACTTTTCAAACGAATTTACATAAATTTACATCAAAACCATTGTATTTATGCGTTCCTTTTGGTATAATCAAGGGTATGAATACCTACACTCAATAAACTAATTTTGCTTATGTAATTTATTGGTATGTTTATATTATATTCTATATGTACATATAGTACAATTGGCATTATTTACAAATATCTATATGTACATATAGATAAAATGCACAAAAGAAAGGAAGTGATTAAAATAGCTATATCAGAAGCACAAAAAAAAGCTGTACAAAAATACATGAAAGAAAAACTAAAGCGAATTCCCTTAGATGTACCGATACAAAAATATGACGAAATAAAAGAAAAAGCAAACAGCCTAAATATAGGGGTAAATACTTACATCAAAAAACTTATAGATGAAGATTTAAACTCAAAATAAAGCTTACTATTCTAATTAGATAGTAAGCTTTATTTTATAACCATGTATTTTTTGACATATTATTCTTAATATGATAATATTTAATTATCATATTAAGGAGTGACAAAAATGAATGGTTATACTTATCTATGGATTCTAGGTGGCATTATTTTAATTTTAAAAATACTTGAGGAGATATTTAAGTCTCCGAATGTTACTGGAGCATATGGAGAGTATGTAACAGTAAAACAACTTGAAAAGCTTACTGGATATAAAAAAATCATTCGCAACCCTATTTTCATTACAGAAAAT